>DASVBU010000032.1:0-37309 GCA_036375695.1 Acidimicrobiia bacterium
GAGTGGATCGGCGCCGGGCAGGGGAGCCCAGAGATCATCGAGGTTTTCGAAGAAGCCCTGCGACTGAAGACGGCACATCCACGCGCCAACGCCTACATGCTCCTTGGCGCTGCTGCGGCCGCGTCGACCGGAGAAGTCAGATGGGATCCCGGGCTGCTGCGCAAGCTGCCCCGACCCCGACCGGAGCGATGGGTCTGGCCCGCGCCGAGGCTCACGTACGCCAATGCCCGTATCCCGGAGGCATTGATCCGGGCCGGTGCGGCGGCCGGCGACGACCGAGCCGTGACCGACGGGCTCAGGCTCCTCGAATGGCTTGTCGAGGAAGAGAGCGTCGACGGCCATTTCAGCTTCGCGCCGGTGGGCGGACGAGGGCCCGACGATCCCCGGCCGGGGTTCGACCAACAGCCGATCGAGGCGTGGGCGATGGCCGACGCCTGCCACGCCGCATGGGTGGTAGACGGTTCCGGGCACTGGCTGGAGGCGATGGTCAGGGCCGGGGAGTGGTTCCTCGGCCGCAACGATGCCGGATTGCCGCTCTACGACCCGGAGAGCGGCGCCGGCTACGACGGTCTGGGACCAGATAGCGTCAACCAGAACCGCGGGGCCGAGTCGACCCTTGCCGCCCTGGCCGCGTTGTGGAGGCTGGAGCAGGTGAGGTCGGCCGTGTGAGCCTCCAAATCGGGATGCTGGCCCCGATCACCCACCCGTACCCGCCGGATGGATACGGGCCGTGGGAACGGGTCACCTACGACCTCGTCGAGAGCCTGGTGGCGGCGGGGCACGACGTGACCTTGTTCGCCGCGGAGGATTCGAGGACGGCGGCACGTCTCCACGCCACCACGCCGGCGCCCCTGACCCGCCGACCCGACACCGACGCGAGGGCGGTCGAGGACGAGCACATCCGGAACGCCCTCGTCGCCTGCTCCGTGTTGGGCGTCGATGTGCTCCACAGCCATCTCCACGTCCACGTCCTGGAACGGGCCGACCTCTGGGACGGTCCCATCGTCAGCACCCTCCACGGCGTGGCCTGGGACCCGGCGGTGCGACGACGGCTCGACCCTCATGCCCACCGTCCGTTCGTGTCCTTGAGCGACAGCGAGCGGCGGTTCCACCCGGGGCTCAACTGGGTGGCCACGGTCCCCAACGGCATCGCCACCGAAGAGCTGCCACCCGGGCCCGGAGGCGGCGGCTACGTGGCCTTCGTGGGGCGCCTGGCCCCGGAGAAGGCGCCCCACCTCGCCATCGAGGCAGCGAGGCGGGCCGGTGTCCCGATCGTGCTCGCCGGGATCATCGAGGAGAAGCATCGCCGGTACGCCGACCGGGTCCTCGAGATGACCGATGGTGACCAGGCCCGGTACCTCGGCCCGCTCGACCGACCCGACCTGGTGCCACTGCTCCAGAATGCCGAGGCCCTGCTCATGCCTCTGGAGTGGGACGAGCCTTTCGGTCTCGTGGTGGTGGAGAGTCTCGCCTGCGGGACGCCGGTGGTGGCGTGGCGACGTGGTGCCATGTCGGAGATCGTCGAGGAGGGTCGAACCGGCTACCTGGTCGACGACGTCGAGTCGGCCGGCGAGGCGTTGGCACGCATCACGTCGATCTCCCGCGATCTCTGCGCCCACGAGGCGCGTCGACGCTTCGACCGCACGGTGATGGCCGCGGCGTACGCCGAGGTGTACCGCAATGTCAGCTCATCGCTGACAGGACCTCGGCGAGCGGGGTGACTGCGAACCGGATCCCCCGGTCGGCGAAGCCATAGGGGACCACCAGCAGGTCGGCGTAGGTCATGCTGCCGCACGAGTAGACCACGTTGGGCACATATCCGAATTCGTCTCCCTCTGTCGGCTCGATCAGCGGCTCGCGAAGACGCCCGATGACCTTGGACGGTTCGTCGAGGTCGAGGAGCACGGCACCGAGCGAATAGCGGCGCATCGGGCCCACACCGTGGGTGATGACAAGCCACCCCTCGGGCAGCTCGATCGGCGACCCGCAGTTGCCCATGTGCACCAACTCCCACTCGTACTCGGGTCCGAACGCCAGCTCGGCGTTGGTCCAATCCCGGATGTCGTCCGAGCGCAACACGTAGCAGTTCACGTGGTCGTGCCGGGAGATGGCCATCAGGTCGCCGTTGATCCGCCTCGGGAAGATCGAGATCCCCTTGTGATGGGCGGCCGGCCCGACCATGGTGGAGATCCGGAAGCTGTGGAAGTCCTTGGTCTCGATGAGCTGGGGGAGGATGCGGGTTCCGTCGAAGGCGGTATAGGTCCCGTAGTAGATGACGCTGCCATCGTCGTCGGCGAACCGCACGAAACGGGCGTCCTCCATGCCCTGGCTCTCGACGGGCGCCGACGGTGAGATGAGGTGCTCCGAGATCGGCTTGTCAGGGTCGAAGGCGACGTCGTAGTTGGAGGACGAAACCCAGTGGACCCGGGCCACCGCCAGGTCCACCTCCACATCGTCGATGTCCGAGTCCCGCACCTTCCGACAGGCCTCGTCGATGTCGTCCGGGTGGTATGTCTCCGGGAGCAGGTTGACGATTCGCTCGGAGGCTCGGTCCAGATAGCCCAGCTCTTGAAGCTTGCCATGGAGAGCCCGGCGGGACAGGCCCGGCGTGGTCCGTCGGCCATTGCTGGCGAATTGGCTCCTATCGTCGAGGGTCACCTGCCCCGAGGTGTCAACCGTCCCGGTGATGAAGGCGATCGATGAGATGTGCCCCTCGCCGATGGCACGGGCGCTCATGACGAAGCCCTGCCTGCCATTGGTCTCGGGCCCGTGGGCGACGATCGAGGGATTCGTCAGGGCTGCCGCCTCGTAGGCGTATCCCTGCGTGAGGTACGCGCCGAGGAGGGCGGACTCTTCGTCGCCGAGGTCGGGGGGAATGTGGTCGGTCATCCCCCGTGCGATCTCCAGGTGACGCGCCCAGATCTCGTCCAGCTCGCCGTACTGCTGCTCGTGTCGCTGCCGTAGCTCGTCCAGTGTGGAGCGCCGCACGTCACCCGGCATCCCGAGCACCCGGTCCACCAGGTTGTCGAGGCGGTGGTCCGCGACGACGGGGCCCTTGTTGCCGGGGATCAGGGGGCGAGCGATGAGGCGGGACGGGTCCGGCTCGATTCGGTGGGACACGACCATCATCAGATTGTCGCCTCCATTGGGCTCAACGACCGGGATTGTCTGGCGCCGACCTCAGGCCGTTGCCCGGGCCAGCGCCAGTTCCCTGATCAGGTCGGCGTATTGTCTCCCCACGGTCGTCCACGACACCCGCTCGGATACGTGGGTGGTCGCCTCCCAGGCGCGGCGATAGGTGTCGGGATCCTCGATGAGGCTTCGGATCCCCTCGGCGAGGCTGCGCGGGTCGTGGTCGACCACCACGCCGGCCCCGGTCTCGAGCATCTCCTCCGAATAGGGGAATCGGGTCGCCACGACCGGGCGCCCGATGCCGAGCGCCTCGGTGACCACCCCCGAGGAGACCTGCTCTCTGTTGTCGTAGGGCACGACCACCACATCCGCTTCTCGGATCAGCCCGAACAGCTCGTCGTCGGAGACGTACCGGTCGATGAACTCGACCCGATCGGTGAGCCCGAGATCCTCGACCAGGGCCTCGAGCTTGTGGCGATAGATGTAGCCCGCATGTCGCACGACGTTGGGGTGGGTCCTGCCCACGATCTGGTAGGTGACCGGGGGATCGAGATCCTCGAGCATCGTCAGCGCCTCGATCGCCCGCTCCAGGCCCTTGCCGGGCCCGAGCAGACCCCAGGTGATCAGTTTGCGATGGGGAGGCTCGTTCGGGGGCTGCGTGCTGAAGTGCGCCCCGTGGGGGATCGTCTCTATGACGTGGTCCGGGATCCCGTACCGGCTCACCAGCATCTCGCGGGCCGACCGGCACAGGACCACGGGTGTCGTGACCTCGGCGAGACTCCGAGTGATCGAGAGCTGGCTCCCGGTCGGCTCGGGCAACACGGTGTGCAGGACCGTGAGGCCCGGCACGTTCAGAGAGCGAGCCAGATCGACCACGGCGATGCCGTCGTCCGGGCCGAAGATCCCGAACTCGTGGCTGATGATGGCGAGGTCCATCTTGTCCAGGTGACGGGCGGCCGCCCTGATCCCGACGGGGCTCGCCGGGTCGAACTCCATGGTCACCGGAGGGCTCGTGGCGCCATTCGGTGTGTCCACGATGCGGACCACGTGGACGTCGATTCCGGGGTCCGCGCCCCGGATCGCCTCGACGTGCGAGGCGGTGAAGCGTGCGATACCGCAACGCGTCGGTGGGTAGGTGGAAACGATGCCGACTGTCGTCGGCGGTTGACGTGTACTGGTTTTGGTTGTCACTTGTGCCGTTCGAAGATGTGTTGCTGTTACCCCTTTTCTTTGCCTGTGGAAACTGTGACTTATACCAGGCTCTGACGGGCAATCGCGAAGTCGGACGAGATCTCGTAGTCGGAATGCCCGACGCCGTCGCGCACCGGGATATCGCCGTCGTCCAGGCCGATTTCGGCGCCGCCGATCGGGTCGGTCTCACGCCACAGGTTCACCCACTTCCCGCCCAGCCGGACGTCGACGAGACGCACCAGGTCGTCGATCCCGACGGATGGGAACAGGGGCCGGTACAGCAGGCCGATGGGGCTGCCATATGTGATCAGTGCGAGATCTTCGGGCTCCTCCTCCATCTGGCTCACCGCCAACACCGAGAGCACCGAGCCTTGGGAGTGGCCTTCGAGGAGATCCGGCGGGTGGATCACCAGACGATGGGCCAGGTCGCCGATCACCATCGGCCCGTATGCCGGTGGGGCCAACGGGTGGAACCAGCGCGGCCACATCGAGGCGATGTCCCAGAGGATGCCCACCTGGCGGTTGGAGGTGCCGCGGCGGATGCTGCCCAGCATGCTGCGGGCGATCAGAAGGGTGGGAAGCACCACCACCAGGACCTTGGACAGGTCGACGAGGTCGTCGAGGTCGATCGTGAGCCGGCTCATCCGGAACGATGGCAGACGTTGCATGGCGAACAGGGTCACCAAGCCTCCCAGCAGCACGGCCGCCGACACTCCCACCCACCGACGGACCTTGGCCAGGACCAGCGAGATGAGGGCGGCCACGACCGTCATTCCGGCGATCGTGGCGGGGTAGACCCGGGAATCGCGGCTCGGGGGCTCGAGATTCGCGGGTGAGCAGTCGGGACCGAGGCAACCGAAGACGAAGGCGACCACACCGACTGCGATGCCGAACAACGCGGTGGCCACGAGCAGGTGACGGGACCGCATCGTGACCCTGCGCGCCAGCGCCAGGGCGCGGCCGTCCTCCGGGAGGCCGTCGGGGCGTTCGTCGTCGCGGTCGACACGCCGGAGCGCCAGCACCGCGGCGATGCCGAGCATGAACAGAACCAGGTAGAACATCGCCACCGCCACCCATCCCGCCCCGTATCGGGTGATCCTGTCCAGACCCACCGCGTTCTCGGCTAGAAGCGAGATCCCGACGCCGAGAGACGCCCCGAAGAGGGCGCCCACGACGATCGCTCCCATCGGCGCCAGGCCGGCAGTGGTGGCTGCGAAGGTCAGGGCAGCCAACGCCAGCGAGACGACAAAGGTGGTCTGGTGGATCTCGGGCCCAAGTCGGATCTCCGGCCGCTCCATCACCAGCGCCACCCAACCGGCCACCACCATGGCGATGGAGATCAGGGGCAGGGCCGCGGTGACTCGGATGACGACCTGCGAGCGGGCGAACCACCCGGTGGCCACGGTGAGGGTGATCACCGTTGCGGCGAGGACCAACGCGCCGAGACGCAGCCACCGGGTCTCGGTCAGAGACGCGAACAGGGCAACCACGGCCCCGCACCCGGCGGCGAGATGGATCCTGCGGAGACGGTGGACGATCGCGTGCTGCGACCAGGTCACCTCATCGGCGATTCGCGCTCCGGCCGGGTCGTCCCACTGGCCGGCGACCACCGCAGGGTCGGGGTCGGACCAGAACATCCTGGGAAGCAGGTGGCGCGGCCGTGGCGACAGGACGAGGCGAATGCGCTCGCCCGGCCCGAACCTCGTGAAGTGGGACTGGGTGGAGAGCCGCATCACCAGGCCCCACACGAAGAGGAACGGGAGGAGTGCCGCCGAGACGAGCAGGGCCGTCGGCTCCCACCGCTCCGGCGCCAGTTGTGGGGCGACCACCAGGAACGGGTAGCCCATCTGGGCGACGAGGAGCGCGGTGAGGGCCACGCCCACCAGTCGCACGGCGGCGTGCGTGAGGCGGTTGGGTCTGGTGTTCATCCAGCCGGCGACGTTGGCGAAGGCGAACGGGCCGAGCAGGATCCAGAGCGCGGTCAGCCAATGACCCGTGGTGAGGCTTCCCCAGTGGTAGGCGTCCGCCTCGAACTCGTAGGTCCGCCCGGAGTCGTCGGAGGTCCGGTCGGGCGGGACCCGGCTGAAGATGCGGATGTGGCGGCTCGTGGGATCCAGGGTCACCGGGTCGGTGCGGAGCATCTGCCGTGGCGGTGTCCCCGACACGCCGTGAACCCTCAGCTCGTGGAAGACCGCCACGGTGTCTCAGCCTAAGACGCGTCCACGGGCCGGATCGGGCACCGCGCCTACTCTTGGGCCATGGAAGAAGAGAGAATCGCGGTCTTCCTCGACTTCGAGAACCTTGCTCTCGGGGTGCGGGATGCCACCAATGGCGGGACCTTCCAATGGGAGCCCATCGCCAACGCCCTCGCCGAGCGCGGCCGGGTCGTGGCCCGGAGGGCCTACGCCGACTGGTCCATGTTCCCGAGCGCCCGGGACGACCTGACCAGGGGCCAGGTCGAGCTGATCGAGATCCCGCAGCGCAAGGGCATGGTCCGCAAGAACGCGGCCGACATCAAGATGGCCGTCGACGCCGTCGAGACCGCATTCGAGCGCGACTACGTGACCACCTTCGTCATCTGCACCGGCGACTCGGACTTCACCCCATTGGTGCACAAGCTGCGGGAATTGAACAAGCAGGTGATCGGTGTCGGGGTCAAGGGCTCCACCTCGGCGATGCTGCCCCCGGCCTGTGACGAGTTCATCTTCTACGACAACCTGGAGGGTGTCGACATGCGGCCGTCCGGCGAGCCGGCACCGTCGGAGAACGGGGAGACCGAGGACGCCGGTCCCAGCATCGACGCCCTGGTGACCACGACCCTGGCCGGCCTCCTGCGCAGCGGCCAGGGCGAGGTCCTGGCCTCTTCGCTGAAACGAGCCATCCTCCGCAAGGACCCTACGTTCTCCGAGACCGATCACGGGTTCCGGGCGTTCGGGGAGCTGCTCCGCCACCTCGAGGAGGAGGGGATCATCGAACTGTCCGAAGGACCGGGGCGCGGCGACCCCATCGTCCAGTTCGCCAGCGGTGCGGGGGAGCAGCAGGCCTTCGGCGTGCTCCACGATGTCGTGGACAGCCTGTCGGCCAGGGGCCCGGTGGTGCTCTCGGGTTTGAAGAATCAGATGCGGAAGCGTCTCCCCGGCTTCAGCGAGAAGAAGTTCGGCTACGGCGGCTTCCTCCAGTTCTGCAAGGCGGCGGCCGCCCGTGGTGTCATCTCGCTCGACTGGGACGACGAGCTCGAGGACTACCGGGTGGAGGCCACGTGACGAAAGTCGTCGTGGTGGGGGCGGGCATCATCGGCTCGTCCATATCCTTTCAGCTCGCCCGGAGGGGCGTGGACGTGGTGGCGTTGGACAAGGGCGCCGGCCCGTCCGAGGGGTCGACCGGGGCGTCGTCCAGCATCTGTCGCTGCCGGTACACCTTCCCCGAGGTGGTCAGGCTCGCCTTGCACGGGCAGGAGTCCTACGGGTCTTGGCCCGAGTTCACAGGTCTCGATGAGCCTCGATCCGGCCTCGATCGCATCGGCGTGGTCTGGCTGATGGGTGAGCCCATCGAGAAGATCGAGGCGGATGCCGAGAAGCTGGTCTCCCAGGGGGTCGACGCCGACGTGCTCGACCCGGCCGAATTGAAACGTCTCTTCCCGGCCCTGAACGACTGCGGCGAGCCGTTCGACATGACCGGCGAGACCGAGCACGTATGCAGCCCGGCCGACGGGTTCCTGTTCGAGCCCGGCGGCGGCTTCGCCGATCCCGTGGGCGCCAACCAGGACCTCATCGAGGCGACGCGGGCCCGTGGTGGAGAGGTCCGTTTCGGCGCCGAAGTGGTCGGGGTCATGGAGGAAGGGGACCGGGTCACGGGGGTCCGCCTGGCCGACGGTGACACGGTCACCGGCGACCTGGTGGTCAACGCCGCCGGCCCGTGGTGCAACCGTCTCAACGAGATGGCGGGCGTGGACATCCGCTGGACGCTGACCCCGACGCGGATACAGACCGTCTACCGCAGCTGGCCCTCGGATCTCGGCCCGCTCCCGGTTGGCGCGGACAACTCCACCGGCATCTACTTCCGGCCCGAGAAGGGCGGACAATCCCTCCTCATCGGGTCGATCCTCCCCGAGGACGAGGAGGAGATCGTGGAAGACCCTGACGATTACAAGCGGACGCCGGATCAGGACTTCAGTGCGATGAAGCTGGCGGCCTTCCACCACCGGGTACCGGACCTGGAGGCGAAGGGGTCGGTGTCGGGTATCGCCGGCCTCTACACGATCAACCGCGAGGACGTCCACCCGATCGTCGGGCCCACGGGCAAGGAAGGCTTCTGGGTGGCGAATGGTTTCAGCGGCCACGGCTTCAAACTGGCCCCGGCGGTCGGCTCCATGGTCGCCCAGGCCGTCACCGGGACCACCCTGGAGTACGACACCGACGTCCCCATGTCGTTCTTCGCGGTCGACCGGGAGCCGCTCCGGCTCCAGGTCAAGCACGTGCTCGCCTGATGCTCTACCTGGACGCCGAGAACACGCGTCGGGCGTTTCCGATGGCCGACGCCGTCGATGCCATGGCCCACGCCTTCAGCGGGGAGGCCGAGACCCCGCTGCGGACCCTGGTGGGGGCGTCGCTGGTGATGCCGGGCCGGCTCGACGACCACATGGCGGTCAAGGTGGTGTCCACCGTGCCCGGCAACCCCGCAGGCATCGTGGTGGTGTTCGGGCCCGATGGCAGCCCGATGGGAATCGTCGACGGCCCTACCCTCACGGCCATCCGCACGGGTGCGGTCTGCGGTCTCGCCACCCGAGTGCTGGCTTCCGAGGAGGTCAAGACCCTCGCCGCCCTGGGCGCCGGGGCGATGGGGTTCGATCAGATCGAGGCCATCCGGGCGGTGCGCCCCATCGACAGGATCCTGGTGTGGTCGAGGGACCCCGGGAAGGCAAAGACGCTGGCGGAGCGTGTCGGCGGTGAGGCGGTGGAGGATCGTGACGAGGCGGTGGCCGCCGCCGACGTGGTCTCATGCGCCACTCCGGCTCGGGAACCGCTGTTCCGCGCCGAGTCCGTCCGCCCGGGCACGCACCTCAACGCCGTGGGTGCGTTCACGCCGGAGATGGCGGAGTTGCCGCCCGGCGTCCTGACGGATGCCTTCGTGGTCGTCGACGATCGGGATGCCGCCGCCGCGGAAGCGGGTGACCTGATCCAGGCGGGGAGGGCTCCCGACGCCACGCTCCGGGAGATCCTCGCCGGCGAGGCCACGCCACCGGTGGGGAGGACCACCGTGTTCAAGAGCGTCGGCATCGCCGCGCAGGACGTGGCCGCCGGCCGGCGCGCCCTGGAGAACGCGGCGCGCATGGGCATCGGAGTGGGTTTGTCCTGAACGGTATGGTTTGTCCCCCCGAACGTAGTGAGGGGGGAAGGGGCCCCCGCTGCCAAGGGCAGTGGGGTAGGGGGCAGTCGTTCCCACCCGAACCACCTCTGGCGCGACGAGATCCTTGAACTCCTGCTTCGGGCCGACGCACAGTCGGTCATATGGCGAGAGAGCGCCTTCCGGAGAAGACAATGCGTGCCCGTGAGTTGCGGCGCAGGATCCGTAGGGAGCGACTGCCCCCTACCTCCCGCCTCGCTGAAGCTCGGCGGCAGGGACCTTCCCCTTTCGCCTTGCGGCACAGGGGGACGAAGCTGGGCGGCGGGACCCCTTCGCCTTGCGGCTCAGGGGGACGAAGCTGGGCGGCGGGACCCCTTCGCCTTGCGGCTCAGGGGGACAAAATTCGGCTAGGCGCCCCTGATCTGGAGGTTCATCAGGAGGCGATGCGACGCCTCGGCGATCTCCTCCACCGCCTGGCTGAACACTTCTTCGTTGTGGGCCGCGGGCTTGTTGAAACCGGAGATCTTGCGGACGAATTGGAGGGCGGCCGCCTCGATCTCCTCCTCGGGAGCCGGCACGGCCCCTTCACGGAGACGCTTTATGGATCTGCACACGAGGTGAAACCTAGACGCGTCTCCGCAGTCTCTCGATCTCGGACGAGACCAGCCCCAGGACCAGTAGTGCGATCAGGGGGGTGGCGCGCTCCGCCTCGTCGCCGTGGAGGATGGTGATGGCGAAGGTCGTCACCGCCAGCAGCGCCCGGGAGCCGTGCAGCCGTCCCTGATCGAGACGCCACTTGAGCTTGGAGTCGACCAGGCTCCAGGGCTCTGGCGGGGCCCGGAGGATCATCATGATCGCCGCCACGCCGGCCACCGTCACCAGCACCGGATCGACCTCGACCACCTTCACGTCGAAGGCATTGGCCGCCGTGGCCACGATCGTGGCGCCGACGCTGGCCGCGCCGGCGGTGACCACCGAGGCGGTGTTGGCGCCCTCGGCGAGACGACCGTCCACGTAGACCGCGATCGCCAGGGCGACCGCCCCGACCCATCCCACACGGGTGTAGGCGATGGCGCTGGCGAAGAGACCGATCACGACGAGATCGGAGACCAGCGGCCGTCTGCCCGTCGAATTGAGGAGGACACGGGTGGCGAGGACGAGCGCACCCACTGCCAGGATCTCGGGTGTCGGCTGCCCGATCAGGGCCCAGATGCCCGCGCCTGCGCCGGCCAGATGGGCGGTCAGGTCACGGTCGGGATCGACCTCTCGAGCGATTGCCCAGAAGACGAACACGTGCGCGGGTGCCCAGAAGACCGAGAGCGGTTCACCCTCGGCCCAGAAGACCAGCGCCGCCACGGCGGAGGCGCCGATCAGGGCGAACAGGATCCGGTTCGACCAGAGTCCGAGGTCGAAGGGTCTGGCGACGTGGGAGCGGAACCTCACGGGGCGATTCTGGTAGAGAACTGCCGTTGACTCGGCTTCTGGCGGCTCGCTTCCTACCCTCTGCTCGGTGACGAATCCGCTTCACAGACTGCGCCGGGTCCCTGTCGCCGGGGTCCTCGCCGAGCGTGAGATGGGTGGTTACCTGTTCATCTCCGCTCTCGTCGGCGTGGGCGTCGGTCTCGGGGCCGCGGCACTCGTCTTCCTCCTCGACACCTTCGACCGGTTGCTGCGGCCACTCTTCGGCCCCCTCTTCGACCCTGCCACCCACGGTTGGTTCGACCCGGCCCGCGCCCTCATCTTCGTGTCGGTGCCCGTCGGCCTCCTCCTCGCCTGGTGGATCGCCCGGCGTTTCGCTCCCGAAACGGGCGGAGACGGCGTGCCGCAGACCGTCGAGGCGCTGACGGTGCACGGCGGGCGGATGCGGGGCCGGGTGGCGCCGCTGAAGGTGCTCACCACGGCCCTCACCGTCGGGCTCGGGGGCTCGGCCGGACGTGAGGGCCCGATCGTCCAGGTGGGGGGTGCCATCGGCTCCTGGATCTCGAGACGGTTCGGTCTCGGCGAGGAGCAGGTGCGGTCGCTGGTGGCCGCCGGCGCCGGTGCCGGCATCGGTGCCGCTTTCAACGCCCCCATCGCCGGGATGCTCTTCGCCCTCGAGGTGATCCTCTCATCCTTCGCCGCCCGACACATGTCGTCGATCGTGATCGCCTCCATCGCGGCGGCGATCACCTCACAGTCCCTGGTCGGGCCCGAGCTGGCCCTCGACACCGGCTTCTACCGGATGAGCTCCTTCGCCGAGTTGATCCCGTACGCCGGGTTGGCGATCGTGGTGGTCGCCGTCGGGCTGGTCTTCCTCAACCTGATCGACCGCATCGAGGACCTGTCGGAGCGGCACGCCTCGTCCTGGGGCTGGAAACGCCCCGTGGGCGCCGGGATCATCGTCGCCGCCCTCATCTTCTTCGGCCCCCAGGTGTTCGGCACCGGCCAGCCCTTCACGAACGAGTTGCTCGCGGGGCGCACCACCGAGGCCTGGTGGCTTCTCCTGCTGCTCGGCCTGGGCAAGGGGGTGGCCACTGCCTTCACGACCTCGTCGGGTGCCTCTGGTGGCGCCTTCATGCCCTCCCTGTTCATGGGCGCCGCCGTCGGGAGCGGGTTTGCCCAGCTGATCGACCCATACTGGTTCGGGACCGCCCCGCTCAACCAGGGAGCCTTCGCCGTGGTCGGCATGGCCGCCATGTTCGCGGTGGTCGGCAGGGCGCCCCTGACGGCGATCCTCATAGTGTTCGAGGTCACGGGGGCGCGGGACTACGGCCTGATCCTGCCGCTGATGCTGGTGGCGACGCTGTCGACGTTCCTGTCCGAACGACTGCATCCCGAGTCGGTGTACAGCCAGGCGCTCCGTCGACGCGGCATCTTCATGCGACGGCACGGCAGCATCGATCTCCTGGACGCGGTCGATGTCGGCCGGGTGATGGCCCCGGTGCGGCAGAAGGTCGACGCGGACACGCCGGTCGAAGAGATCGATCGTCTCATGCGCGTCCACCGTTCCCATGGGCTTCCCGTGGTCGACGCAGACGGATCCCTGATCGGCATCGTCACGATCAGCGATCTGGCGCGTGGCGGGGGCGGTGCCAACCGCACCGCGGCCGATGTGATGACCCCACGGCCGGTCACGGTCACACCCGGAACACCGGTCTCGCGGGCACTGGAGCGGATGGCCGCCCTCGGGGTGGGCAGGTTGCCCGTCGTCGACGAGGGGGACCCATACAAGCTCATCGGCATGTTCCGCCGGGAGGAGGCGGTGAGGGCGTATCACGAGGCGTTGTCCTCACGGACCGACGGCGAGTTGCAACGGGAGCGGCTCGCTCAGCGGACGGCCCCGGGCGCCGGCTACTACGACTTCCGCATCCCCGCGGGTTCCATCGCCGACGGCCGGTCGCTGCGCGAGGTGGCGTGGCCCGAGGGCTCCACCCTGGTTTCGATCCGTCGCGGACGCGAGGTGCTGGTGCCCAGGGGGGACACCGTCCTCCACGCCGACGACGTCGTCACGGCCTTCGGCACCGACGCATCGAAGGCCCGGATGATCGAGCGGCTCAACGCCGGAGCGGACGAGCCGACTGCGGAACTGGAGCTCGGGGAGATGATGGAAGAGCCCGGTGTGGACGGGTCCCGGCCCGACGATCCTCGGCCTTAGAATCGCCCGCAAACGGGAGACCCTCCAATGGAAAGCAGCATCCCAGCGATCGTCCTGACCGTCGTCATCCTCTCACTGGTCATCTGGTGGCTCTTCCGGGCCCGGGAGCGCAACGCCAGGCTGTTGGAAGAGGGTCCCAAGACCGCCTTCGAGGCCGGGCTGTCCACGAGGAGCCCGATCTTCACCACCGAGAGCGGCTCGCGGGCCCCGGTTGCCGAGTTCGCCGTGCGGGGCGGCGCGATGCACGTGACCTTCGACGTGCCGCTCCCCGAGGAGCGGGACGAGATCCTCGAAGAGCTCCTCGTGTCCGAAGCCGTCGAAGTGGTGCGGGAGAAGAGGCACACGCTCCCCCTCGGGGATCTCGAGGAGATCGTGGTCCATGCCGGCAGGGGTGATGGTGTCCGCCAGGTGGGCCGGGTGACCCTGCCGGCCAGGGGCGAGCTTCCGCCACCCGCTCCCGTCGCCGGCATCGACCTGCGGCACGTGGCGCACGACCCGTTCGCGGCGCCCTTCGAGGACGAGGATCAGCCGCCGGTCCCGGTCGACGTGAGGGTGGACGTGCCCGCCGACGAGCTGCCGCCGATCGGGCGCGAGCTTCGGATCCCGAAGGGCCTGGAGCGGGGGCTGCGCGCGCTCGGTCTCGAGCCGGACAAGGTGGACGGCGCCGAGTTGCTTCTGGGCCTGTTGCGGATGTTCGGCTACACGGTCACGGAGCAGGCGCTCCCCGGCTCCTATCTGGCGATCAAGGACGGGCAGTCGACATACGTCTACGCCGACACCCACGAGCCCGGCGAGGCCCCGGAGGTGGAGGATTCGGTCATCCGGCGCTTCCTCGCCGACTTCACCACGTCTGGCGCCGACCGCGGCATGCTGCTCAGCGAGAAGTACGCCCCCTACAGCATCCACGAGATCGAGAGCCGTCAGCCCAAGGTGCGGTTCGTCACCCGGGAGCGAATCCAGCGCTTCATCGACGGCATGGCCCTCGGATAGGTCCCCCACGACCGGGGGTGTGGCGAACCGTCCGAAGGCTTCTTTGTGGCCTTGGGGGGTCTGAGGGGTAGGATGGACGCGGTCAGGAGGAAATCTTGTTCGGACGAATCGGTGGTTGGGAAATACTGGTCATCCTTCTGATCATCTTGCTGCTCTTCGGAGCCACCAAGCTGCCTGCTCTGGCACGGTCGCTTGGCGCCTCTGCGAAGGAGTTCCGCAAGGGGATCGAGCAGGGCGCCCAGGACGCGGAAGCTGACCAATCGGACACGCAAGAAACACCCGATTCCTAGGAACCGTCCGCCGGGCGGCGTCGTTCATGGAGTAGGGCTCCATGGAGTCCATCCCACTCACCTGGGAAGAGGTAGCCCGTGTCTACGGACGGAAGATCTACAACTTCGCGTACCGGCTCACCGGTAACCCCGAAGACGCCGCGGATTTGGTCCAGGAGGTCCTGCTCCGCGTTCGCCGGGGTCTCGAGGCATATCAGCCGGGCAGTTTCGAGGGATGGCTCTGGCGCATCACCCGTAACGCCTTTCTCGACGAGATCCGTCGACGAAACCGACGTCCCACCGCACCTCTCCCCGAGGAGGTCGACCGCTGGCACGCGGCGTCGACCGTGGGCGCCGACGTCGAGTACGACCGGGTCAGCCTGGGAGACGACATCCAGAAGGCGTTGCTCGAGCTCCCCCTCGAGTTCCGCGAGGCGGTCGTCATGTGCGACATCGTGGGGCTCAGCTACGAAGAGATCGCCCAGGCCGCCGCGGTCCCGATCGGGACCGTGCGCAGCCGCATCCACCGTGGGAGGAAGATGCTGAGGGAGCTGCTGGGATGAAGCATCTGTCGGAGTCGATCAGTGCCTACCTCGATGGAGAGCTGACGCACGAGGAGAGCCGCCGGCTGACCTCACACCTCGCCACCTGTGGTCGATGCGCAGCAGAGCTCGAGGACATTCAGCGGGTCCGGGCCGCCGTCCGGGCCTTGCCGTTGCTCGAGTTGCCGCCCGGCCTGGTTCCCGAGGCCGAGGCCGAGGTGGTGCCGCTGCGCCGGCATCGCGGCTTCTGGGTTGGTGCCGCCGCGGCCGTGGTCGCCGCGGTCATCGTCTTCGCCTCGATCTTCACAACCGATCCTGCACCCCAGCTGACCGTGGAGGACCTGAGCAGCCGCTTCGGCGCTCGTGCTTCTCTGGACCCGGCGTTCGGGCCGTCCAAGGTCGTCACCGTGCTCTCCCCGGAGGTCGGTGAATGATCCCGATGGTGCTGGTCATGGCCCTGGCGCTGCTGACGCCGGGGCTTCTCGTCGGGGATCTCTCAGGGATCCTGGAGCGTGGCGGCGAGGCCTCCTACGGGGCGGAGCAGGTGGTGAGTTGTCTCACACCCGACGGCGTCACCTCCGCCATCCTCACCATCGAGCAGTCGGGCGGGAACATGGTGGTCGGCTCCGACCTGCTCGGCGTCACCTCCTTCGCCACCGGCCCCGGCGACCTGACGATGATGCATCGCGATGGATCGGTCGAGCATGCGACCGTGATCGGAAGGGAGGCGCCCCAGACGGTGCCATACGAGGTCGTCGAGCTCGGCGGGCTGACATTCCTCGGCCGCGAGGCGACTGCATACCGTCTGGAGCGGGCCGGCCTGGTCCGCGCCGAACTCGTCCTCGACGATGTCACCGGTGTCGTGGTCCGCTCGACCACCTACGGTGCCGATGGCGCCCTCTACTGCATCCACCGATTCATAAGCTTCGACCCGGGCTCCCGCGAGCTGCCACAGGTCACCAAGGAAGAAGGCCCGACGCTCGAGCCACTCGAAGAGGCTTCGGGCATCTTCCCTGAGCAGATCGCCGGGTTCGTGCGTCTCGACGAGTACGAGGATCCGGGGGGCCTTCGGTTCACCTACTACTCGGACGGATTCTTCTCGTTCGCCGTCTTCCAGACGCCGGCCATGGTGCCCCTGCCGGACGCCGTGCTGGTGAGCCGGAACAGGGGCGACTACCAGCGTGCCTTCACGGCCGGCCAGGTCTTCTACACATGGGAGATCGAGAGGGGTGGCATGGCCCTCGTGGGCGACCTCCCACCCGACATGCACGACGCCGTGCTCGACGACCTCCCCGAGCCCGAGCGGCCGGGATGGTTCAGACGGCTCTGGCGCTCGATCTTCGGCGCGACCTCATCCCGCGGGTTCAAGTAGCGCCCGGTACTCCTGGAACGGCCTGGCCGTCCCCAGTTCGTCGCTGGCGACCACGCCACTGATGATGCCTTCGGCGTCGACGAAGTAGGTGGTCCGCTTGGCGGCCCCGTAACCCTCGTCGAAGGTGTGATACGCCCTGGTCACCTCGCCGTGGGGCCAGAAGTCGCTGAGGATGTCGAAAGTGAAGCCCTGCTGCTCGGCCCAGACCGCGTTGGAGTGGAGCGTGTTGCAGGTGATGACCACGACCCGGGTGTCCCCGAAGACTTCGAAGTTGTCGCGGATCTCACAGAGCTCACCCTCGCAGGTTCGAGTGAATGCGAACGGCATGAACACCGCCACCCACGGCTGTCCGAACAGGTCGTCGGTGGAGATGGTCTCCCGGCGCTGGTTGCGCAGTGCGAAAGGTGGTGCGGGGGTGCCGATGGTCAGCGTCATGACCCGTATCTTGTCAGAGCCAACCGTCGATCAGCACGCGTGCCGCCCACGCCGTGGGGTCGGCGAGCTCGCCGGCGCTGGGCATCCGCGAGGGATCCGACCACAGCACGGCCAGCGCATCGTCCCCGTAGCGGTGCTCCACCTCCCGGTTGAACGCCTCACCGGCCTGGGTGATCGAGGGAGGCACCGGCCCAACGCCGATCGGGTTGACCTGTTCCGTCTCCATCTCCCGGAGCTGGTCGCGGTGCGAGGTGATGGTGTCGAAGTTCGGCGAGAGGTCATGGATGGCCCGGCGAGCCAGCAGGCGGGCGCACCCTCCGATCGCGCCCAGGAACGCCTCGAGCTCGGCGCGTGGCGCCTCCGCCTCCTCGCCGCCGAGCAGGCTCTCGATGCCGCCTGCCTCCTCGATTGCCCGCTCGATTTCGGCGGGATCGGTTCCGCCCATCATCAAACCGCCGAGTCTGCTCGGGTCGATACGGCTCGCCTCTGCCAGGGCGCCGACCAGCGTGGAGAGGTGGTCCCGGATCCAGGGGATCTCGCACATGGTGCGGAAGGCGACCTCGTTGGCGGCGACCCAGAGTCGGACCTCCGAGGCCTGGACACCCGGGACCTCGAGTCGCTCGATGTTGGGGACGATCACGGTCAGCGCACCCGTCTGGTCGGGCGGAAGCCCGGCGTCGAAGCCGGCCATCACCCAGGTTGCCAGGGAGCCCACGAGCGAGCCCGCCTGGAGCCCGATGATCGCCGGAGCCATCTGGCCGAAGAGCGAGGCCGCCGGGCCCTCGGCCATGACCGAGGCGGAGAACGGCTCGACGAGGGCGGTGTAGGCCTCGAGATTGCGCTCCGCCCAGCCCCGCTGGTCGAGGGGGAGAACATCGGCCGCCGTGGGGACCCGGAACGGCGAGACTCGCTCCACGTTGAACTCGGCGAGGCGGGTCAGGTCCCGGAACTCCTCGGCGGCCCACGGCTCTACGGGTTGGCGATCGCCGGTGAGATGTCTTGCCACCTCGGCGGCGAGCTTCCAGTTCACCGGCCCCGGCTGATTGAACAACTCGAAGAGCTTCGAGAAGAGGTCGTCGCTCATCGGATACTGCCCAGCACCACGTCCAGGGTCAGGGACTCCTCACCGCGGATGATCTCCACAGGGATGCTCTGATTGGCGCGGAGACGCCGCAGCGCGCCGAGGAGGTCGTCGATGGTCGTCACCTGTCGGCCGGCGATCCTGGTGATGACGTCGCCGACCTCGCCACCCGATGCCCCGTAGGGGGATTCGGACTGGAGACGGGTCACGCCGACACCGACCGGGTACTCGGATCCGTCCTGGCGCGCCCACACGGTGTTCCCTTCGATGCCGAGACGGGCGTGATCGACCCGGCCCGTGGCGATGAGGTCCTCCACGACGCCCACCACCTGCTCCACCGGGACGGCGAAACCGAGCCCCTCGGCGCCAACATCGGAGACGGCGATCGCGGTGGTGATCCCGATCAACCGGGCGTCGGCGTCGACGAGGGCTCCACCCGACGACCCGGGCGCGATGGGGGCGTCGGTCTGGACCAGGCCGTAGAGGACCTCGCCTCGCCGAACCTGGAGTGTGCGGTCGAGGGCACTCACGATCCCCGAGCTCACCGTCGGCCCGCCTTCGAGGCCGAGCGGGTTGCCGATCGCGATTGCGGGCTCGCCGATGGAGAGGTCGTCCGCCGACCCGAGATCGATGGGGGTGAGGTCCCTGCGATCGACCCGGAGGACGGCCAGGTCGGTGAGGGGGTCGGTGCCGACGAGGGTGGCCGGGAAGCGGGCGCCGTCGGCGAACACCACCGCCAGGCTGTTGGCGCCTTCGACGACGTGGTTGTTGGTGATGATGTAGCCGTCCTCCCGGTAGACGACGCCACTGCCACTGCCCGACCGGAGGAACCCGGACGACTCCACGAAGACGGTCGACGGGATGACGCGGGCCGCCACGTCGGCGACCGTTACGTCTTCACCGAGTGTCGGCGGTGGTCCGGTGGGGGCGGGGACGCTGAGGCTGGGGCCGGGAATGGTCGAAGGCGTGGGCTCCTCGAACACGCCCACCTGGTACAGGATGGCGAAGGTGACGGCGGTGCCCAGGAGCACGCCGCCGAGGACGGAGAGGATGACGGTCCAAGGGTCGGTCCTGGCCCTCCTGGGCGGCTCGACGGTCGTCCGGGTCGGCTGCTCCCACAGTGTCGGGGGCCCTGGTTCGGTCATCAGGAGACCGAGTCTATGGGAGGTTTCCGCCAATCCGGCTCGGTCGTCGCCGTAGGCTGGTGCCGTGAGTGAACCTTCGATCCGGGTGCGCGTCGGACCGGAGCCGATCGACCCTGGCGCCCTGGCGGCGGAGGCGGGACGACCCGATTCGGGGGCGACGGTCGTCTTCCTGGGAACCGTACGCGACCACTCCGAGGGCAAGGAGGGGGTCACCCATCTCGACTACGAGGTGTACCCCGAGATGGTCGAGAAGGTGATCACCGGGATCGTCGCAGAGGCCGGGGAAAAGTGGCCCGTTCTCGCCGCCCTGGTGGAGCACCGTTCGGGAGTGGTGGAGACGGGCGAGACGTCCGTCGCCGTCGTCGTCTCGTCGGCACATCGCGGCGATGCCTTCGAGGCGGCCCGGTACATCATCGACGAGCTCAAGGCCCGTGCCCCGATCTGGAAGAAGGAGCACTGGCCGGGCGGTTCCGAGTGGTCGAGGGGCTCCTGAGTTATCACGGCCGTTCTGTGATGATCCTGTGAGCGAGATGGCCGAGACCCAGCCGACCAGGACGACCTGGCCCTATGTGACTTTGGGGAGCCTCTTCCTCACGGGAGTGCTTCTCATCGTGGCCTGGAACATCGAGCTGCCGTATCTGGCCTACAGCCCCGGCCCGGTGGCCAACGCCCTCGATGGGATCGAGGCGGACACCTCCCCGGTCGACGACCCGGAGGGGAACCTCCTCATGCTCACCGTCGTCGGCCAGCCGGTGAACATCCTCGAGGCGGTCATCGCCGGCTTCGATCCCCAGGTCGACCTGGTGCGAAGGGAGGCGGTGCGGCGGCCGGACGAGACCGACGAGGAGTATCGGAGCCGGGTCCTGGCGCAGATGTCCGACTCCAACCACCGGGCCATCCTGGCGGCGCTCACCCATCTCGGCTACGACATGGAGGTCGTGGAGGTCGTCATCGAGGACGTTCTCGAGGGTGTGCCCGCCCACGACGTCCTGCAACGCGGTGACACGATCGTCGCCTTCGACGGGCTCCCCATCTCCCGGGCCGACGACCTGCCGCCGCTGATCCAGGAGAGAGGCGTCGGGGACACCGTCGGGATCACCATCCTCCGTGACGGTCAGGAGATGGAGGTGGAGGTGGTCCTCGTCGAGCGAGAGGAGGAGCCGGGTGTGCCCATGATCGGGATCACGCTCGGTCAGATCACGCAGCCGCCGTTCGAGATCGACATCCGGACGGGAGACGTCGGCGGACCGTCGGCGGGTCTGATCCACACGCTCGCCATCATCGACGTGCTCACCGAAGGAGACCTCACCAAGGGGCACATCATCGCCGGCACCGGCACGATCGACCCCACGGACGGCTCCGTCGGGGCGATCGGAGGGGTGAAGCAGAAGGTGGTGGCGGCGGAAGCGGCCGGAGCCAGCCACATCATGGTCCCCGTGGCCAACTACCCGGCCGCCCTCGAGGCGCCCCGGGAGAACATCAAGATCGTGCCCGTCGCCAGCCTCGACGAGGCCCTCGCGTTCCTCGATTCGCTGCCCCCCACCTAGGCAAAGCCCCGTCGCAACGGGCACTTCCAGTTATCTTCTACCTTCGGATGCCCTCCGAGATCTCCCCCTCTGAAATCCGTCAGGCACAGTTTCGTACCGTGCTGCGCGGTCTCGACCGGGCCGAAGTCGAGGCATTCCTGCATCAGGTCGCCGACCGCATCGAGGAGATGCAACGCGAGGTCGCCGAGCTGAAGGAAGCGGTGGAGAGCAAGGCGCCGGACTGGGAGCACGAGTTCGATGCCTTGGGACATGAGGTCACCAACATCCTCCAGGCCGCCCGTGAGGCCGCGGAGACCATGAGGGAGCGCGCCGCGGCGGACGCCGCCAAATGGCGCAGCGAGGCGCTCGAGGAGGCGGAGCTCAACCGCCGGGAGGCAGCCGCCGACGCCGAGGCGATGCGGCGCGACGCCTGGGTCACCGGCACCGCACTCCTGGAACAGGCCGAGGCAGAAGCTCGTCGCATGCGGGAGCAAGCCGAACGCGACGTGCTCACGGTGATGGGCGAGGCCGAGCGCGAGGCGCACCGGCTCACGTCCGCCGCCCGGCGGGAGGCGGAGGACATGATCCGCAACGCCACGATGTCGGCGGAGAAGATGACCGTCGAGGCGGAGCGGCGTCGTGACGACATCATCGAGGCCGCCAACCGCCAGGCCGCAGCGGCCCAGGAGAGGACCCGGGCCCTGGAGCAGCGCCGTGACGAGCTGCTCGAAGAACTGGAGAGCGTCCGATCCACTCTCTACAAGCTCGAGGAGTCCCTCGACGAGAAGCGTGGCCAGATCAAGGCCGTCGTCGAGGAGAGCACGACCGTCAAGGTGGTCCCACCGCCCCGCGACGAGGAGGAGGGCGACAAGGCGTGGGAACTGGGTGAGACCGTGCGGGTCGTGCCGGGGGAGCGTCGCATCCCCAAGCTCCCCACGAGCCCGTCAGAGCCCGAAGAGACTTCAGAGCCCGAGACGAAGATCGTCGAGCCCGTCACCGGCACTCCTGAGGCCCCCGGGCCCAAGGAAGAGCCGACCGAGGTGGCGGCGGCCGGGGAGACCGAGCCGGCGCCGTCCGACAAGGCCGACGAGGAGCCCGTCGCCGAAGAGAAGGACGACGATCTCGCCTCGCTGTTCGCCGCCCTCAGGTCACCGTCGCAGACGGAAGAGGCCCCGGAGGACGAGGTCGATGGCGTCGAGACACCACCCGCCGCCCCGCCCGGGGAAGCTCGTGCCGACTCGGGGATCGATGGTCACGACTGGATCGAGGAGCGGGACTCGAGACTGCTCCCCATCACCAACCGGGCGCTGCGGGGCACCAAGCGGGCCATCACCGAGCTGCAGAACATCGCCCTCGACCAGCTCCGCACCGACGAGAAGTGGAGACCCGACCAGAGGGTGGTGGCCGAGGCGCTGGGTGCCGACCTGATCACGCTGTGGGCGGAGAGTTTCGCTGCAGGGCACGCGGTCGCCGAGGCGATGACCGGGACCAAGCTGAAGCGGCCCGCCACCCCGCATTCCGAAGCCGTCGAGGAGGTGTCGGTCGCCCTGTCCGAGGCCCTGGCCAAGGCCATCGACGAGGCCGGAGAAGGGCCGAGGGAGCGACAGTCGGCGGCATCCCGGGTGTTCAGGGTCTGGCGCTCTGACGAAGCGGAGCAACGTCTCCGCGAACTGGCGATCCGCGCCTATCAGCAGGGTGTGGAGAAGTCGGTGGCCACCCGCGACGACTCCTGAGGGCTCAGCCCTTGTTGGTCGCCTTCCAGAAGGTGATCCAGTTGCCCATGTGGTCCTCGACCGTGAACTCGGCCTGGCCCCATGGTCGATCGGCGATCGGATCGGCGATGGTCGCCCCCGCATTTCTGATCTGGTCGTAGAGCTCCTCGAGGTCCGGAGCTTCGATGTACAGCGCCATCGGGGACCGACCACCGAGACGCGCGGCGATCGCCTCGTTGTAGCCGGCGCTGTAGAAGTCGGTCGGCACCTCGAGCATTATGCGGGCATCGCCACGCGTCAGGGAGTTGTTGGGCTGGTCGACGTCGCCGCGGTCGAGTTCGAACCCGAGAATCTCCTGGTAGAAGCGGAGCGCCTCCGCCATGTCGGGCACACGGATGGTGGGGATCACGGCCCATCCGGGCATGAGCTTCTCCTCGGTCGGGCCGCCAATTGAACCGCCACCCCGGCTCTATAGCAAGGGGGCGGGTTGAACAGGCCAGGCCGTAGACTCCCCGGAACCCAATGTTCACCAGGTCGGCCCCCGCCTACACACCCGATCGGCGACGCCCCTTGACGATCATCCTCGTCCTCGTCGGCGTGGTCTACCTGGTGCTGACCGCCGCCGGGACGCTGTGGACCGACTTCCTGTGGTTCGACTCCATGGGCTACGCGTCGGTGTGGGCCAAGAACTGGGGCACGTCCTTGCTGTTGGGCGCCTTCGGTCTGACCCTGTCGTTACTGATCTTCTGGTCGACGCTGCTGTTGGCGCAGAGGCTCTCGCCGCGATGGGTTCCTCTCGACCTCATGGACGAGGAGCTGGCGGAGCGATTCCGGGAGTGGGTCGAGCCTCGTCTGGAGAAGGTCAGGCTGGTGGTCGCCGTAGTCCTGGCCCTGTTCCTGGGTCTGGCCACGGCGACCTGGAGGGACGAGACCTTCCTGTTCCTCAACGCGCGGCAGTTCGGGGCCGAGGACCCCATATTCGGCGTCGACCTGGCCTTCTACGTGTTCCAGCTCCCGCTTCTGCGGGTGGCGATCGACTGGCTCTTCAGCCTCCTGGTGATGGCCTTCATCCTCGCCCTGGTCGCCTTCTACCTGAACGGTGGCCTCCGCTTCGAGCGCCGGAGTGTGGTCACCACGCGAGGTGCCAAGATCCAGCTCTCGGTGATGCTGGCGCTGATGGCTCTGGTGCGCGCCGTCACCTACTTCCTCGACCGCTACGAGCTGCTCTTCTCGGATCGCGCCGAGCCCAAGTTCCACGGCCCGGGATTCGCCGACATAACGGCGCGCCTCCCCGCCATCCGGCTCCTGATCGCCATCGCCGTGATCTCCGCGGTCCTCTTCGTGGTCAACATCTGGAGGCGGGGGTGGACCCTGGTCGCGGTCGCGGCCGGGTCGTGGCTCCTGGTGTCTGTCGTCGGAGGGGCGGTGTACCCGGCGCTGGTGCAGCGATTCAGCGTCCTCCCCAACCAGCTCGCCAAGGAGATGCCGTACATCTCCCACAACCTCGAAGCCACCCGTGCCGCTTACGGGATCGACCAGATCGAGGTTCGCAACTTCCGGGCTTCTCCGTCCCTGACGATGGAGGACATCGAGGCCAACCGTCTCACCATCGACAACCTCCGGCTGTGGAGCGCGGCGGTCCTGCCCCGCACCTACCAGAACTTCCAGGAGCTCGAGCCGTACTACTCGTTGTCCCGGGTCAGCACCGACCGGTACATCGGGGACAACGGGCTGCCAGTCCAGGTGATGGTGGCGGTGCGGGAGCTGGAGGAGTTCGATCTGCCCCGGGACGACTGGCAGAACACCCGTCTCTTCTATACGCACGGGTACGGGGCGGTGGTCAACCAGGCGAACCGGGTCCAGGCCGACGGCCAGCCGCAGTTCCTGCTCAAGGACGTCCCTCCGGTCGCAGAGCTCCAGTCACTCGAGCTCGCGGAGCCACGGGTCTACTTCGGCCGCACCTATCAGCCGGGCCGGCCGGTGATCGTCCGCACGGGGGTGCGTGACCAGGAGATCGACATCCCGCTCCCCACCGGGACCCAGTACAACCAGTACGACGGGCGTGCCGGGGTCGTCATCGACAACATCTGGAAACGGATCGCCTTCGCGTTCCGCTATCGGGACCTCAACCTCCTCATCTCGGGTGAGCTGCGGTCCGACAGCCGTGTCCTGGTCGAGCGGAACATCAAAGAGATCGCCGACCAGGTGACGCCATTCCTCTACAGCGACGCGGAGCCATATCCGGTGATCCTCGACGGGAGGATCATGTGGGTGGTCGACATGTACACGGCCACCTCGTTCTACCCGTACGCGGAGCCGGTGTCGCAGCGCGAGGTGAGCCGGCTGGCGGTGGCCTCCCGTCTCCCCACCGGCGTCAACTACGTCCGCAACTCGGTCAAGGCCGTGATCGACGCCTACGACGGGACCCTCACCTACTACGTGGTCGACGAGACCGACCCGATCATCCGGGCGTGGTCGGCCAACTACCCGGGCCTGTTCCGTCCGTTCGAGTCGATGCCCACGGGTCTCGTCGAGCACCTCCGTTACCCGCAGGACCTCTTCCGCATCCAGTCGTCCATCTACCTCGAGTACCACGTCACCGACCCCACCGAGTTGTTCCAGGGCAACGACGCCTGGTCGATCCCCGCCGACCCGGCGACCATCCGTCGGTCCGGCCCGGACCAGCTCCGGGGCGACCTGCCCGATCAGCCCCTTGCCGAGGTGCTCCCGTACTACCTGCTCACCAAGCTCCCGGGCGAGGAGGACCTGTCGTATCTCCTCTTGCAGCCCTTCAACCCGAGGGAGCGCCGAAACATGGTGTCGTTCCTCGTCGCCGACTCCACCCCAGGTCGATATGGCCGCCTCATCGACTTCCGCATGCCCCAGGGAACGCTGGTCGACGGTGTGGGCCAGGTGGGCCAGCGCATCGAGCAGGACGCCGAGATCGCCGAGCAGCTGAGCCTCTGGGACAACTCCGGATCCACGGTGCTCAAGGGCGACCTGTTGGTGGTGCCGATCGAAGACTCGGTCGTCTACTTCCAGCCGTTCTATCTCGAGGAGAGGGGAGGGGCGTTCCCCGAGTTCCGGAGGGTGGCAGTGGTCTTCGGCGAAAGGGTCGAATGGGCGGGCAGCCTCGATGCGGCGCTGCGTCTCGTGTTCGACACCGACGGTGCGGCCCAGCCACCATCCGAGCCCGGGGAGCCGATAGACGGCACCCTCGAAGAGCTGCTCGACGACCTCGGCGAAGCGTTCGCAGCCGCCGACGCCGCCCTCCGCCGCGGTGACCTGGGCGACTACCAGCGGTGGTTCGAGACGGCCACCCGCATCTATGAGGAGATCCAGCGCATCGTCGCCGAAGGAACGGACGCGTGAGGCTGGCGCGGGTCATCTTCCGCGTGGCGGAGATGGACCGCTCGCTGCGGTTCTGGTCGGAGACGGTGGGCCTTAGGGTGATCTTCGACTCCCCGACGTTCACGTTCCTCGACGCCGGTGGGTGCCAGTTGGTGCTCAACCAGACCGACGAGCCCGAGGCGCCCGGCGACACCGAGATCGTCTTCGAGGTCGAAGACGTCAGGGAGGCCTACGACCGTCTGGCGGAGCGTGGCGTCCCGTTCGAGGTCGAATTGCGCAGGGTGACGACGGACGGCGTGCGTGATCTCCTGGCGGCACACTTCCACGATCCCGACGGGAATCTGGCGAGTGTGACCGGCTGGGTCAGGATCGAGGATCAGCGGTAGCGCCAGACGATGCGACCCCGGGTGGGGTCGTATGTGGACACCTCGACGTCGACGACGTCGCCGGGGAGGACGCGAATGCCACGTCCGCGTCGCATGCGACCGGACGGCTTGGCGAGCAACTGGAAGCCGCTCTCCAGCTCCACCTCGAAGGTGGAGTCGGGGAGCATCTTCACCACGGTGCCCCGCATCCGTACGTATTCCTCGGTGTCCTTAGCCAATGTGCTGCTTCTCCATTCGGATGAGACTCTAAAGGTTACGCGGGCCCTACCAGGACTGGTCCCGGAGCGTCCCCTACCCCGCTGACTGCGTCCGTGGGCCTCCTTCGCCTCCTCGCATTGTTCGGGGGACGAAGTCCGGGACTCCTATCGTCGCGTCAAATGCCGCGGATGACCATCGAAGACAATTCCCGAATCCGCTTCGGTGTCGCCATCCGGGCCGCATTCAAGAGGGGTTACACCGTCGCCGACCTGCGCGCCGACGCCATCGCCGGGCTGGTCATCGGTGTCGTCGCCCTGCCCCTGTCCATGGCCCTCGCCATCGCCGCCGGCGCCCCGCCCGAGCACGGTCTGTACACGGCGATCGTGGCCGGAATGGTGATCGCCCTCACCGGAGGATCCATGCACTCGGTCTCGGGACCGACCGCGGCATTCGTGGTCCTATTGGTCCCCGTCACGACCCGGTACGGGCTCCGCGGGCTGCTCGTGGCCAGTGTCCTCGCCGGCCTGATCATGCTGTTGATGGGTGGCGCCGGTCTGGGCAAGCTGATCCGGTTCATCCCGCACCCCGTGACCACCGGCTTCACCGCCGGGATCGCGGTGGTCATCGCCATCCTCCAACTGGGCGACCTCCTCGGTCTCGGGCGTCTCGAGGGGGAGCGGGTCTGGGAGCGTCTGGGAGACCTGTTCGCCCGCATCGGCGAGGTGTCGGCCGTCGACCTGGTGATCGGTCTCGTCACCCTCGCCGTCCTCGTCGTTTGGCCCAAGATCACACATCGAGTCCCGGGTCCCCTGGTGGGCCTGACCCTGGCGACGCTGCTCGGCCTGGTTCTGACGAACGCGGGCAATGCGCCCGTGACGATCGAGTCGCTGTTCGGTGGCATTCCCCAGGCGGTGCCCCTTCCGACGCTGCCGTGGGCAGGTGCGGATCTGGGCTGGGACGAGATCGTGGGCCTCCTCCCCACCGCCGCCGCCATCGCCCTCCTCGGGGCCATCGAGTCGCTGCTTTGTGCCGTGGTGTCCGACGGCATGACCGGTGGTCGGCACGACTCGGACGCCGAACTGATCGGCCTCGGCATCGGCAACATCATCGCGCCGTTCTTCGGGGGCTTCGCCGCCACCGGAGCCATCGCCCGCACGGCGACGGCGATCCGCGCCGGTTCGCGCAGCCCTCTGGCGGTGGTGGTGCACTCGCTCTTCCTGTTGGTGGCGATGCTGGCACTGGCGCCGGTCCTGGGGCGGATCCCCATGGCCGGGATGGCGGCGCTGCTCCTCATCGTCGCCTGGAACATGAGCGACTTCGGCCATTTCAAGAGGATCACCCGGATCGCCCCACGCAGCGACGTGGTGGTGATGTTCTCCTGCTTCGCTCTCACCGTCCTCTTCGACATGGTGGTGGCGGTGATCACCGGGGTGGTCCTCGCGGCATTCCTGTTCATGCGGCGGATGGTGGAGATCTCCGGTGCTCAGCTGGTTGGAGGGCCCGAGGGCCACACGGTCGGCGGCCTACCTCCGGGCGTGGTCTTCTACGACGTGGCCGGGCCACTGTTCTTCGGGGCGGCCGAGAAGGCGCTCGGGGCGTTGTCCGTGGTCGGAGAGGGTGTCCACACGGTGATCATCGACCTCGAGGACGTGCCCGCCGTCGACGCCACCGGCCTGGTCGCGCTCGAATCCATCGTGGAGCGGATCAATCGGAGTGGCGCCAAGGTCGTGATCACGGGTGTGCGGCCACAACCCCGCCGCGCCCTGGAGCGAGCCGGGTTCCGGGACGAGCCGGGCAAGCTGGAGATCACCGACGACGTGGACACCACGATGAACGATCTTCTTGGTTCGTCGTAGGCTCGGGGGTATGGCCGAGTTCGCCGATGTCAGGATGCCGGTGCTCTATCTGAGCCACGGCGCCCCTCCGCTCGCCGATGATCCCGTCTGGACGGCCGAACTGGCCCAATGGGCAGGTCGGATGCCCAAGCCTGCGTCGGTCCTCATGGTCTCCGCTCATTGGGAGAACGACCCGCTCACCGTCTCCGCCACCACGACGGTCCCCCTCTATTACGACTTCTGGGGCTTTCCCCGACGCTATTACGAGGTGCAGTACCCGGCGCCGGGAGCGCCGGAGCTGGCCCAGGCCGTGGCCCGGCTCGTCGACGGGCCCGACAGCCGCGTCTATCAGGATCCCACCCGCGGCCTCGACCATGGCGCCTATGTGCCGCTGATGGAGATGTACCCAGACGCCGACGTCCCGGTCCTCCAGATCTCCATGCCGACGTTGGACCCCAGGACTCTCTTCGAGCTCGGGCAGAAGCTCGCCCCGCTGCGGGACCAGGGCGTCCTCATCGTGGGCAGCGGATTCACCACGCACAACCTGCGGGAGATGGACTGGCACGGTGGGCCACGCGCCGATCCTCCCGGCTGGTCCGTGGAGTTCGACGACTGGTTGAAGCGGGCCCTGGCGGCTCAGGACGTGGACGCGATCCTCGACTTCCAGAACAAGGCCCCGGCACCGCATATCGCCCATCCGAGGACGGAGCATTTCGCGCCGCTCTTCGTGGCCCTCGGAGCGGTATCGCAGGGCTTCGACAGCGCGAACGCCGTGGAGGGCTTCTGGTTCGGCCTCTCCAAGCGCTCGGTCCAGTTCGACTAGACGGGCTCCCCGGGGCGATCGTCGTCGGCATCGGAGACGGGCCCCGGTTCGATGTCCTCGGTCGGCCCCGTGGCGCCCGGCATCTCCTGTGGAGGCTCGGCCGGGATGGTGTCCTCCCGGTCGGGCATCAGGCCACGACGCCGCAGCTCTGCCTCGAGCGCGGTGTCCTCGTCCTTGGTGAGCCGGTTCGGCCCTTTCGCCTTGCGGTAGCGTTCGACGAGCTCGTCGTCTTCGAGGTGGGCGAACGTGGGGATCACTTCGGACATGTGGCCGTTTTACCCCTCGCCAAAGTGGGGAAAACACGGCAAAAAGAAAGGCGAGACCATGCCAGGGATCCCGACCTCTTCACCGATACCATGACCGCGTCCGAACATGCTTCCGATCTTCGTCACCGCCGTCCAAGACTCGACTGGCGTTGACGTGATTCGGAGGCGCTTTGCTCCGCGGGCGTCCTCTGTCTCCAAGGCACGTCGCGTGGCCGTCGTCGGGATCCACGACCCGGAGCTCGCCTCGAGGGTGGCGATGGTGGTCTCCGAGTTGGCCACGAACGCGATTCGTCATGCCAAGACCGCATTCCGACTCGAGGTTCGCAACGACTCGGACGGGGTCAGGGTCATCGTCTCCGACTCCGACCCGTCGCCGCCGCGGATCATGCACGGCATCGGCCCAAAGGAGCCGTCCGGACGCGGTCTGGTGATCGTGGCGGCACTGGCAGACCGATGGGGCTTCCATCCCGAGGGGCGCGGCAAGTCCGTCTGGGCCGAATTGGACGCCTGAGGCCGTTCCCCGGCTACGACTGCCGCGCATCTGAGGCCTAGTGTCAGGTCGGTGCCGGAGAGGTCCGTAGACCGTTGGCTGGCCCAGGCCGCCCGCTCACCGTTTCCGGGTGGCAGGGTCGTGCTGCTCGCCATCCTCTTCGGCGTGACCCTCTGCGTCATCGGCGGTGCACTCGCCTGGCGGTCCTATTCGAATCGGGCCGAGCAGGCCGAGGAGCGGATCCTCACCGCCGCATCCGAGGCCGCCCAGGCCGCCGAGCAGTATTTCTCGGACAGGATCGCGGTTCTCGAGGCCATCACCCGGATGCCTGCCTTCGACTCGGAGGACCCCGCCATCCTCGGCCCCGTCCTCCAGGCCCTGACCGGCCAGGATCTCGGCTTCGGGGGAGGGGTCGGCTGGGCCGACGTATCCGGCGAGCTCAAGGTGTCGACTTCCCTCGACAACAGCCTGCTCCCGCTCGATTTGTCCGGCCGTGACTACGCCACCATCGTCCTCGAGACGCGGGAACCGCATGTCGGCGCGGCCCGGCAGAACAGTCAGGGCACGACGGTGATCCCGGTCGCCGTGCCCACCTTCGCCAACAACGGGGAGCTGACCGGGATGCTCATAGGGGGCATCCAGGCCGACGCCATCGCATCCGCAATCCCTGCTTTGGCCCCGGTGGCCATCGACCTCCGGGTGGTCGATCGCTCCGGTGAGCTGATCCTCGACAACGGCGCGCCGACGATGCTCGAGCCGCCGATCAACCACGACCTGCTGGCCCTGGAGACTCCCGCCGTCGTCAACGGCGATGGTCTGCGGGGAGACTCGGGGAGGATTGCCGCCGTCGATCGGGCCGAGTCGGCCGGCTGGGCGGTCGTTGCCGAGCAGAGCCGCGCCCTGGCTCTGCGTCAGGCGCGGACCAGGCTCATCGGGGAGCTCGCCGTGCTCGCTGCGTTCACACTGGTCACATTGGGAGCGGCGTTGTACGCGGCGCAGCGTCTCGACGACTCGCACCGGGAGATGATCCGGGGTGCCCGCGACCTGGGGGCGATGGAGGTGCTCAGCGAGCGGCTCTCCACCGCGACCGACACCCGTGCCGTAGCTGGGTCGGCCATCGAGGTCTTCAAGCAGGTGTTCAACGCCGGCGCAGTCGTCGTCGGACTGGTCAACCGGGATCGAAGCGAGATGCGAGTCTTCGTCGACGGCGCCGGAGTCACCGAGTACACGGTCCCCATGGACGTGCCTTCGCTTCTCAGCGACGCGCTGGCCACCGACTCCATCCTGGTGATGGACGCCCAGACCGTGGTCGACGTGTACCCGGAGACCGAGGCTCTCGACGCCGAGGGGAGGTCTGGTGTGGTCGCAGGCCGATTCGTCGGCGCGGAGGCCGCAGGCGCACTCGGCATCTACCTCGAGGAGAGCTTCCCACCCGACGCCGCCGACCTGGAGTTGTTCGAGGCGATGGTGCCAATGCTCGGCGACCCGTTCGGTCGGGCACAGGTCGCCGAGAGGGAGCGTCACGCTTCGCATACCTTCCAGGACGCACTGTTGCCCCAGGACTCGCTGGGCATTCGCATCCCACTGCAACGAGCGGTCCGATACCAGGCGGCGGTCGGCGACGTCGAGGTGGGGGGCGACTGGTACGACCTCTGGATGATCGACGACCACCGCGTCGGGATCGTGGTCGGCGATGTCGTGGGCCGTGGCGTGGTGGCGGCTGCGGCCATGGGTCAGCTGCGGAGCGCCGTGCGGGCCGCGGTCGGCGCGGCCATGGCACCCACGGATGCCCTCGGATATGTCGACGCCCTCACCCGGCAGATCACCGGTTCTGCCGGCGCCACGGTGGTGCTGGGCGTCCTCGACATCCGCAACGGATCGGTTCGGCTGGCGACCGCCGGTCATCTTCCGCCGATGGTGGCTGGGCGGGACGGGGTCAGGGTCCTCTGGGACATGACCGGGACGCCACTCGGCTTTTTCCCCTCCGGTCTCGGTCGACGTGGCATCGCGGTCAAACTCGAGCCCGAGGACACCCTGGTCCTCTATAGCGACGGTCTCATCGAACGGCGCGACGAGGTGATCGACGAGGGTATCGCCCGCGCCGCCAAGGTCCTCGAAGAGCACAGGGACCTTCCCGTGGAGGCGCTGGCGGACACGCTGCTCGAGATGATGGCCATCCCCGACAACCCCGACGACGTGGCGCTCGTCTGCGTCCGGCCGGTGACCGACCCGCCCCGACACTTCACCGGTGTCGTTCCCGTGAGCGAGTTCGCCGACTTGCACCATTCGCTGGTGTCGTGGTTGGAGGTCACCGACCAACCGCACGCCGCCGAGACCGCGGATCGGATCGAGGAGACGGTGACGGCGCTGGTCGAGGTGGTGCCGCCGCCGGCAAGGGGCGAGGTGATGGTCGAGGTCGATCCGGACGGCCGACGGCTGTCCGTCGCAGTCGAGTACCGGAAGAGAGCGGACCTTCCGGGGGTTGGTCTCGACCGGCGCATCCTGCGGGCATGGGGCGGGGGCGAGGTCACCTCACGAGGCCCGCGGATCAGCTTCGTCGTGGGCTAGGTCACATCCTCCGGCCGGCCTCGCCCCGCAGGGCGACACGGGCGGCCGTCAAATGCCGACGCAAGCGCAACGCCGCGAACAACCCGGCCAGGGCGATGACCGCTCCCGTGGCCACCGTCGCGGCGAACCCGGCCTGAACCGCGTCGGCGGCCCCGGACGGCCCCGATCCCTCCGCCGAGCTGATCAGCTCCCGCACCAGCGCCAGATCGCCGAGCTGGATGGTCACCACGAGGAGCAGCACGGCTCCGCCTATGGCCGACCCGAAGGTGAAGCCCTGATTCCGCGCGAAGAGGTGCGCGGATACCACCCGTCCCACCTCGGCCGGCTCGGCGAAGGTGCGCAACAGTGTCAGGGCGGCATTGGTCACCATCCCTATGCCCATCCCCGATGTCAGGAACACGACGAACTCGAGGAGCAGGGGCGCGTCGAAGACGATCGCCAACCAGGACAGTGTCAGGGACGGGATGCCGATGGAGAAGCCGGTGAGGATGATCCGTGATTCCGAGATGCGATCGGCCATGCGGCTGCACAGGATCGAGCCGAGCGTCCACCCGAAGGTGAGGGGGAGCACCGACCAGGCGGTGATCGCCGGCGTCTGTTCCAGGCCGGCCCGGACGTAGAGGGGGATGTAGGTGGACATGGCCATCGTGCCGGTGAGGAGTAGCGCCGGCGACATGGCCAGCCCCCGGTAGGGCTGCGGGGTGAGGTGCCAGAGCCTGACGATCGGATTGGGATGACGTCGTGCGTGCCGGACATAGAGCACCACGGCGACCGCGGTCAGGGCGAGCCACGCCAGCGAGACGACGGCGAGTGCCTCGACGGCGAGCAGGGTGGACACCACGATCACCGCGAGCAGGACGATGCCCACCACGTCGAACCGGCCCGTGCGCGTGCCGAAGGGCCCGGGCATCACCTTCCACCCGGCGAACAAGGCGAGGATTCCCAGGGGCAGGTTGACGTAGAAGATCCAGTGCCAGGACAGGAAGGTGAGCATCACGGCGGCAATCGCCGGCCCGGCGACCGCCATCACGCCCCACACGCTGGAGTTGGCCGCGAAGGCGCGGCTGACCAGGTGGCTCGGATAGACGAGAGAGACCGCCGAGGTGCCCGTGGCGAGGATGAGACCGCCGCCGAGTCCCTGGAGGAGCCGGAGGCCGATCATCACCTCCATGCTCGGCGAGAAGGCGATCCCGAACCCGGCGGCGGTGAAGGCGATCACCGCGACCCGGAACATCCGGGAGAGACCCATCGAGTCGATGAAGCTCCCCGCGATCACCGTCGCCAGGGACGATGTGAGGAGATAGGACGTGACGACCCAGGGGAGCAGGGCGACGTTCTCCAGATCGCTGGCGATGTCGGGGAGGGCGGCGGCCACACCGAGGGACTCGAAGGACGCCAGGGAGGCGGTGGAGAAGATGGCGAGGGTGGCGGGGAGGATCTCGCGGGAGAAGATGCTGCGGGGCTGGGACATCGGCTCGCAGGATACGACCCGGCCCAAACACACCTGCACCGCCCGGGGGCGGGATCCGGGCGGTGCGGTGCGTGGATGCTCCCGGCCTAGGGGGGACTCGTCCGGGAGCGTTGGAGGTTTAGGCGACCCGTCGTCTCGACCAGCCCATCAATGCGCCGACCAGGAATAGGACGAGTGCGATTATCAACACCCAACGAAGCGCCTCAACGAAGAGACCGACTCCACCGAGTATCAGTGCCAGGATCAGCAGGACTGCGATCCACATGGCGCTCCTTTCTGACTATGGAGTCGTCATACCCCAGCCGCGCAAGGTCAAAACCGCCTTGGCCCCGGAGCGGAGCGAGGGGGAAAGGGTCCGCCGGCCACGACACGATTCAGGCCCCCAGCGAAGCCAGGGGTAGGGGGTGGCAAACCCGTCCGCAGTTGCGGAGCTACGAGCCGAAAGCGAAGCCCGTCACGTGCCTCCCATCCCTGGACCCCTGCCAGTGTCGATCGGCGAGACGGTCGAGGGCGAGCCGGGTCACCTCGCTCGGCTGGGCCCCGGCGGCGAACACCACTTCGACACCATGGTCCTGGCTGGTGAGCGAAACCTGCACGTCGGAATCGGTGGCCGCACCGAGCAGATCCGTCGCTACTTGCTCGGTGAGCACCAGCAGGTCGGAGAACCGGTCCACGCTGAGACTCGATCGGGCGGCGCCCGAGGCGACCAGATCGCGGGTGAGGTTGGCCCAGGTGGGGCGTGGTGCGAGCGTCAGCATGAAGCCGTTCACCGAGTGGATGATAGGATCATCGATCCATGGGCCTCCTACTCGACGTAACTCCTGCCAATGGTGGCGCCGATCGCATCCTGTCCGTGAAGGGCGAGGTGGACATCGCCACCGTCGGTGAACTGGAGGAGAAGATCGCCGAGGTGGGCGACGCCAAGACCGGTCTGATCCTGGATCTCACCGCCACCGACTTCATGGACTCGAGCGGGCTGAGGCTTCTCGTCTCCACGCATGAGCGGCTCACGGCTGAGGGCGGGCGTTTCCGCCTGGCTGTGAGCCCCGGGCCGATCTCGAGGCTGCTGGAGGTGACGGGGCTGATGGCCCATCTGAACGTCCACGAGACGGTGGAGGAAGCGGCCTCGGCTTGACCGGCGAGGCGGTGTCGATCCAGCTCGAACCGTCGCCCTCGTCGGTGGCGATGTCCCGTATCTTCGTCGCTGCGGTCCTGTCGGCGGCCGGCGTCGAGGAAACCATTGTCGACGACGCCCGGGTCTTCATCTCCGACCTGGCCACGGCCCTGGTGTCCGAGGGCGCCGCGGTCCAGATCGAGGCTAGGTTCGGGAACGGCGAGGTCCGTGTCGAGGGCAACCTGCCGGGCTTGCTGCCGGAGGCGGGCTCCCTCCTGCTGGGGGACTCATTGGGCATGTCGGAAGGGCGCTGGATCCTCACGGTGCCGACCGGATGAAACAGACGCGTACCTTCGCACTCCGTCCCGGTACCGCCGCCAAGGTCAGGGCGTTCCTCGCCGAGGTGACTCGTCTCGACTCGATGCGACGGGCCGAGGCGATGCTGCTCGTGTCCGAGCTGTTCGCCAATGCCATCGCTCACTCCGACGCCTCCAAGGTGGCCGTGTCCGTGGAGCCGAAGGAGAACTCCGTTCGGGTCTCGGTGAGTCACGAGGCCCCCGAGCCCCTGGAGGAGCCCAGGTTCGGGTTGGGATTCCGAATCCTCGACTCGTTCGCCAAGGACTGGGGCCACGACTACGAGAAGGGGAACCTGACCGTCTGGTTCGAGCTGAGGACGCCCGGGGCGGTGACCCTGTCGCCGGCCTCGATGGACGAGTCCGAGCTATTGGAGAAGGTGGGTGAGGACCCGGCGTACGCCGAGGAGCTCGTGCGGCGTCACGAGACGCTTGCCACCACGATCGCCCGTCGGTATCGGGGCAAGGGCGTCTCCGAAGAGGACCTGGAGCAGGTGGCCATGATCGCGCTGATGAAGGCGATCCATCGCTTCGAGGCGGCTAAGGGGGAGCTTCGGTCGTTCGCCGCGGTCACCATCTCGGGTGAGCTGAAACGGCAGTTGCGCGACCGTGGCTGGTCGGTGCGGGTGCCCCGCGGGCTGCAGGAGCTGGCCATGGCGGTGGCGCGGGCGAGCCAGGAGCTGGCGCAGGAGTCGGGTCGGGCACCGACTCTGGAGGAGATCGCCCAGGCGCTCGAGGTCACGGAGGAGGAGGTGGCCGAGGCGATGAGCGTCGGGCAGGGTTACCGGGCGGCGTCACTCGACGAGCCGGATCCCTCGACCGGGACGCCGATGGCGGACCTGATGGGCGAGGTCGACGACGACCTCTCGGTGGTTCTGGATCGCGCGGGTCTCAACGAGGCGCTGCAGTCGCTCCCCGAGCGGGATCGTCTCGTCGTGTACCTGAGGTTCTACGAGGACCTCACCCAGTCCGAGATCGCCGACCGGATCGGTGTGTCCCAGATGCACGTCTCCCGGATCCTGTCCCGGGCTCTCAGCGAGCTTGGAGACATACTGGAGTCAGACCAGTTCTGAGAGGCGCGGAGATGGTGGTGATCCCGGACTCGCCCAACGGAGAGGAAGTCATGGCCCCGGCGTCACGCGCCGAGTGGCGGGCGTGGCTCCAGGCCAACCACGAGCGGGACATGGGGGTGTGGCTGGCGATCCCGAAGAAGAACTCCAGGTATCAGACCACGCCATACGAGGACCTGGTGGAAGAGGCTCTCTGCTTCGGCTGGATCGACGGGATCTCGAAGAAGGGTGACGAGAACTTCCAGCTGCTCCGGTTCACGCCGCGCCGCAAAGGCAGCGTCTGGGCCAAGTCCAACAAGGTGCGGGTGGAGCGGATGATCGCTGCCGGCTTGATGACCGAGGCGGGAATGGCGGTGATCGAGGCCGCCAAGGCCGACGGGTCATGGAGCCAGTACGACGACGCCGATGCCCTGATCATCCACGACGACCTGGCTGAGGCACTGGACGCCTCACCCGAGGCTAAGGCCGTATTCGAGCGCCTGGCCCCCTCACACAAGAAGGCCCACCTCTGGCACATCTACTCGGCGAAACGCCCGGAGATACGGGCGAATCGGATCGAGGCCACCATCCGAAGCCTCGTCGAAGACGCCTGACCCCCCTTCTCAATACCTCCCCGTCAGGGCTAGTATGTGGGTTCCACCGACGCGGGGTGGAGCAGTCTGGTAGCTCGTCGGGCTCATAACCCGAAGGTCGCGGGTTCAAATCCCGCCCCCGCTACTACCGAAAAACCCTTGCAGTGCAAGGGTTTTTCGCTTGTTGGGAGCTGTTAGTAATCCGGCATCCGAGGCGTCCATCGCGCGTCCATCGCGCGGAACGCTCAGCATTCGTCGCCTCAGAAGGTCACGAGCAACCGTCCGTGCCGGCGCTTAGGGGTCCGATGCTGGTCTGGCAGCAGCGGTCCTCATAGGGGAGCGGGACAGTTGGAGGTGGTCTCGCGTGGGAAACTCATACTGTGAAGATCCCGCCTCGAGTCAGAATCGCGTTTCGCGAAGAGCTAGTTGGTTGGTACCTC
>DASVBU010000038.1:0-56244 GCA_036375695.1 Acidimicrobiia bacterium
TGCAGACCCGCCACATCCCACTCCAACCCCAACCCGACATCCTCAGGAATCCGAGACAAGGCTTCGACCCGACGGAACGACACACCATCAGCCAACGCCCGACGAAGACCGGGACGACCCACCGTCCGACGCATCGTCCGCACCAGAGACCTCGCCTCATCCAGAGACGTGTCGAGAACCAGACTCACCCACTCCCCCAGAGTCCGACACCCATCAGCGGTATGGACCTGCTCCTGGTCGAGCTCTTCCAGGAGGTCCAGTTGGCGAGCTCGAGCTGCGGAGATGACATGTTCCAACTCGACGAGCTCCTGCTGTCGGGAGTCCACCGATCGCTTCGGCTCGGTAACGATCTTGTTCCCTCCCATACCCCGAACATACGTTCTGGCAGGGACAGATTCAAGAGGGTCGTGCGGTGAAAATGCCCGGTAGCTACGGGCTCAATTGGTGATCTGGTCGATCACCCACATGATCCCCTGCACCAGACGCCACCCCAGGTACAGGATCGTGAGTGCGATCATCAATTTGAAGGTGAACGGCGCCTTGAGATCCTCCTCGGGAGCGTCGTCGCTCTCCGGGAGGTAGCGCTCTTCTTCCTGGTGCTGGGGGTCTTCGGTCATCTGCGGTCTCTGGCGACGATGTGGATCGGCGTCCCCACGAACTCGTAGTCGCGGCGGATCCGGTTCTCCAGGAACCGACGGTAGTCGTCGCCGATCTCTCCGCCGGAAACGAACAGGACGAAGGTCGGCGGGTTGGTCCCGGCCTGAACCGCGTACTGGATCTTGGGCCGACGGCCCTTGCGCACCGGTGGTGGGTGCGCCGCCACCCACTCCCTGACCTTGCGGTTCAACTCCCCCGTCGGGATCCGTCGAGCCCTGTCCTCCAACACGACCGGAAGGACCTCGGCGAGACGCCCCACTCGCGACCCCGTCTTCGCCGACATCCGGAGCAGCGGCGCCCATTCCACGAACCCGAGGCGATCCGGGATCGACCGTTCCGTGACCTCCCGCTGCTCCTCGTCGATGGCGTCCCACTTGTTGAGCAACAGCACCAACCCGGCACCGGCCTCCTGGATCTCGTTGATGATCCTCTGGTCCTGGTGGGTGACACCCTCGGTGGCGTCCAGCACCATGAGCGCCACGTCGGCCGATGCCAGAGCCTCTCTCGCCCGGAGCACGGCGTAGAAGTCGGCGTCCTCGGTGATCTGGGGCTTCCTTCGTATGCCGGCCGTGTCCACGATCACATAGGGGCTGCCGTCGATCTCGACTTCGACATCGATGGGGTCCCGGGTGGTCCCCGGGACCTCGGAGACGATGACCCGCTCCTCGCCCACCAGCCGGTTGAGCAGGGTGGACTTGCCCACGTTGGGTCGTCCGACGACGGCCAACCGTGGAGGCCCGGGCGTCTCGTCACGCTTCGGCGCATCGGGAAGCTCGGCGACGACCCGATCCAGCAGGTCGCCCACTCCCCTTCCGTGGTATGCGCTCACCGCCTGTGGCTCGCCCAGCCCCAGCGACCACATGCGCGAGGCCTCCAGCTCCTGCGCGTCGCTGTCGGCCTTGTTGGCCACCACGATCACGGGGACACCGGATCGCTTCAGGATCTGGGCCACTCCTTCGTCGTCATCGGTCAGTTCCGCGGTGACGTCGACCACGAACAGCACCACGTCGGCGCCACTGAGAGCGGCCTCTGCCTGCTCGCGGATCGCCTGCTCGATGGGGTCTCCCGGCTTGGCCTCCCACCCCCCGGTGTCGACGAGGAGGAAGTCGCGACCTGCCCAGTCGGCCTCGAACTGCCGGCGATCGCGGGTCACTCCGGGCATCTCCTCGACCACCGCCGATCGCGATCCGATGATGCGGTTCACCAGGGTGGACTTGCCCACGTTGGGGCGACCGACGACGGCCACGACGGGTAGCGAGCTCATGGCCGGGTCAAGCCGATATCAGGCTCAGCGCTTCGGTCGCCGTCCACTCGCGGTCACGCTCGAGCAGCGAAGGCTCGGCCGACGGCTTGGCCGTCACTCCCGCCTCCACCAGGCTCTGGAGGGTGGTGACGAACGACCTCAGCTGCCGTGGCAGGGGGAAATACTCGGCCTCTTCGGTGGTGGAGCGAAGTTCGAACCCCATGCTCGGCGCGAGACGATCGATGACGTCCTGGACCAGGTGGTCGGGCGCCGACGCGCCCGCCGTGAGACCCACCACCCGGACGCCCTCCAGCCATGCCGGGTCGATGTCGGCGGCCGAGTCGATCCGCTCCGCCCGTGCGCCACGTTCGCGGGCCACCCTTACCAGGGCCTGGGTGTTGGACGAATTGTGCGAGCCGACCACCAGCACCAGGTCACACTCGTCCGCCAACCGTTCTACGGCGCCCTGGCGGTTGGTCGTGGCATAACAGAGGTCGGACTTGCGTGCGGTCTTCAGTTCGGGGAACAGTTGCTGCGCCGTCTCATGGACGTGGCGCCACTCGTACATGCCCAGTGTGGTCTGGGCTACGAGGGCCACCTTCGACGGATCCCGAGGGGCGAAGCCGTCGAGACCGGTCTCGGGCTCGACCAGCGTGATCGCCTCCGGGGCCTCAGCGATGGTGCCGACGGCCTCGTCGTGACCCTGATGGCCGATGTAGATGATGTCGAACCCCTTCGACGACAGCTGCTTGACCTCGTGATGGACCTTGGTCACCAATGGGCAGACGGCGTCGATGACCACGGCGGCCCTCTCGGTCGCCGCCTCCACGACCTCGGGTGCGGAGCCGTGGGCGGAGAGCATCACGGGTGCGCCGTCCGGGACCTCGGAGATGTCGTTGACGAAGACCACGCCGACGCGCTCGAACGCCCGCACCACCCACTCGTTGTGGACGATCTCGTGGTAGCAGTAGACCGGCGGCTCGAAGATCCGCGTCATCCAGGTCAGGGCCTTGATCGCCATCTCCACCCCGGCACAGAAGCCTCGAGGCTCGGCGACCAGCACCCTTTCAACTGTCATGTCCCCATGGTAGGGAGCGGCCGGTGGTTCACGACTTCGCGGCCACCAGGCGCGAGACGGCCTCCACGACCTCTTCGAAGCCCAGATCGGACGTGTCGATTACCACCGCACCATCGGGAATGGTCAGCGGTGAGACGGCCCTGGTCGAGTCGTACCGGTCCCGGCGCTCCATGTCGGCGGCAACCGTGTCCGGGTCCTGGCCGCGCTCCAGGGCACGACGGCGAGCCCGGACCTCCGGGCGAGCATCGAGATAGATCTTGACATCGGCGTCTGGGAACACCACCGACCCGATGTCACGCCCTTCGACGACCGCCGAGCCTCCCTCGCGGGCGACCCAGGAGCGTTGCCTCTCCACCATCATCCGGCGCACCTCGGGGTGGGCCGACACGGCCGACACCGCACCGGTGACATCCGCGTCCCGGATCCTCTCCGAGACGTCCCGCCCGTTCAGGTAGGTGAGCCCGGAGCTCTGGTCGATCTCGACACCGCTCACCACTTCGATCACGGAGTCGGCATCATTGGGGTCCACACCCGCCTCCAGGACGGCCAGCGTCGCCGTCCGATAGAAGGCGCCGGTGTCGAGGTGGGGCAGGCCGAAACGGTCGGCCAGCGCACGGGTGACCGTGCTCTTCCCGGTCCCGGAGGGGCCATCGATGGTGACTATGGGCACGGGCGGCGAGGATAGAAGAGGAGGGAGGCCCGGCCCCGGAGGGGTGTGTCCAAATTGGGGGGTTCTTCGGACAATGGGGGCGAGATCGGGACCGGGCTCCTCTCTTCGCCCTCCAAGGTAGCCGGACACACCCGCAGATGCACGCTCATGTGCGCACCAGATTTTCCATGTCCTCCCAGAAGCCAGGCCAGGTCTTGGAGACGACCTGGGGATGGTCCACCTCGACACCTCCGATCCGCAGACCCGCCAGCGCCAGTGACATGGCCACCCGGTGGTCTCCGAACGCCTCGACACGGGCGGGAGTCGGTGTCACCGCAGGCGTGATGACCAGGCTGTCCGTGGTGGTCTCCACCTCGGCGCCGAGTCGGCGCAGACCTTTTGCCATCGCCGACAACCGGTCCGACTCCTTGTGCCTCAGGGTGCCGAGACCGCTCAGCCGGCAGGGTCCCGAGGAAAAGACACAGGCGATCGCCAGACCCAGCGCCCCGTCGGGCGACCTCTCCAGATCGGCGTCGATCGGCTGCAACTTGTCCGGCCCCATCACCCGAACACCGGTCTCGTTCTCCACGACACGGCAGCCCATCGCCTCCAGGTGACCCAGGATCGCCATGTCCGGCTGCGGGTCGTCACGGGCGAGGCCGACAAGGGTCACGTCGCCACCGGTGATGGCGGCGGCGACCGCCGGGTAGACGGCGGAGGAGGCATCGGGCGGCACCGTGTAGGACGCCGGCCGATAACCGCTGTCGGGCACCTCGTACCCCCCGGAGGTCTCGATGGGCCGGGCCCCGAAGACCGCCATCAGGAAGACGGTGAGGTCCACGTAGCCCAGCGCGCCGGCACGGTCGGGCACCCGGATCGCGACCGGGTAGCGCGCCGTGGGCGCGGCGATGAGGACGGCGCTGAGGAACTGCGTGCTGGTCTCGGTGGGAACCGTGATCTCCCCGCCCCACCAACCGTCACGCCCATTGACGGTCACGGGGAGGGTGCCTCCGGGGGACGCCGTGGCCTCGATCCTCTGGGCATGGAGCACGTCGACGAGCGGGCTCATGGGCCGCTCGAGCAGCCGGCCCCGGCCCGTCACCGTCACTTCACCTTCGACCGTCGCCGCCAGCGCTATTGCGATCCTCGCAGTGAGACCCGACTCCCCACAGTCGAGGGGTCCTTCGGGTGGCCGGAGACGACCTCCATCGACGACCCATGGGTCCTCCCCGATGTCCACCGGGACCCCGAGAGCCTCCAGCACCCCGATCATCGCCATGACGTCCTCCGACAGGGCGCCACCGTGGATCGTCGAGCGTCCCGGTGCGAGGCCGGCCACTGCCAGCGCCCGGATCACGGCGGACTTGGATCCGGGGACCCGGATCTTCCCCTCGACACGGCCCTTGGGGAGGCTCCTCACGGCTCTCCCACCTGCTCGAGCAGCCGCCGTCTCTCCTCCTGGGTGAGGAGACGAGATGCGCCCGGTGCCAACCGGGGGTCGCTGATCGGCCCGATCGCGGTGCGGACGAGACGTGTCACCTCGTGCCCGAGCGCCGAGAACATCCGGCGCACCTCACGCTTTCGCCCCTCCCCCATCACGACCTCCACCAGCGACCCCTCGGCGGTGGTATCGACGAGCTTGGCAGCGATCGCTTGCGCGTGACCATCCTCCAACTCCAGCCCGGATGTGAGGCGACGCACCTCGGCAGGAGTCATCCTCCCCTGCGCAATCACCATGTAGGTCTTGGTCACACCGTACCGGGGATGGGTCACCTTGTTGGCCAACTCCCCGTCGTTGGTGAGCAGGATCAGGCCCTCGGAGTCGATGTCGAGACGGCCCACCGGGTACAGCCGCCGGCTCGACGGCACGATGTCGACCACCGTCGGTCTCCCCTGGGGGTCATTGGCGGTGGAGACCACACCCACGGGTTTGTAGAGGAGGTGGGTCTCGATCGTCGGGTCGATGACGACGCTGATCCCGTCGAGGGTCAGGGTCTCGCTCGCCGGGTCGACCCGATCGCCGAGCCGCGCGGTGCGGCCGTCGATCGCCACCCGTCCGGCCACGATGGCCTCCTCGGCGGCGCGCCGTGACATCACACCGGCCTGGGACAGCGCCTTCTGGACGCGGATGCGCTCCGCCACGGCTCAGGTTGTCCCGGGGCGCAGACTCTCTTCCAGGGTGTCCACGAAGTCCGCGGGCGGGACGTGGTCGGCCAGCGGTGGCAGCTCCTGCAGCGACCGCAAGCCGAGCCGCTCCAGGAACAAATCGGTCGTCCCGTACACGGCCGGGTTGCCGGGCAGGGAGAGACGGTCCTTCTCCTCCACCAGCCCGAGTCGTTCCAGGGTCCGCACCGCGGAGTCGGAGTCCACGCCCCTGATCTCGGAGATCTGGCTCCTCGACACCGGCTGCCGGTACGCGATCACCGCCAGCGTCTCGAGGGCGGCAGAAGAGAGCTTTCGGGCGGTCGCCGTGGCGGAGAAGCGCTCCAGGTACTGGTAGGCGTCCGGGTGGCTGTAGAGACGCCAACCACCACCGACTTCCCTGAGCAGGATCCCGGCTTCCCGGTCCTGTAGCTCGGTCCTCATCTCCTCGAGCAGCTCCTTGATCCTCGACACGGGCAGTTCCAGGACCTCGGCGAGCTCACCCGCCGGTATCGGCGCCTCGGCGACGAAGAGGATCGCCTCCAGGGCTGCCTTCTGGTTCATGACGCCCACTCCGACACCAGGTCGATCTCGTCGACGTTGCCGCGGCGGACCTCGATCTCGGAGAGCCAGTCTTCCTGGGCGAGCTCCACCAGGCCCCAACGCGCCATCTCGAGCAGGGCGAGGAAGTAGGCGGCCACCTCGACACGCCGCGAGCAGTGCTCGGTCAACTCGTCGAACGTGGTGTAGGCGACCGATTCGAGACGCACCCGCAGGTCATCGATCGCCTCCTCGACGCTGGGCAGGTCCAGGTCGAGGTGGTCCAGATCGGGCTCCGCGTCGGCGCGGGCGAACACCCTGGCGGCGATCTCCGCCAGCCTGGGGGCGTCGACGGGGATCTCCACGGTCTGTGGCCTGGGCTCGATCTTCTGGTCGAGACCGGTGCTACGGGGCACATACCGGTTCATCTCCTGGATCCGGCGCTGCAGCACCGCGGCGACGTCCTTGAAGGTGACCGACGCCAGCAACCGGGCGAGGAGACGGTCACGCTCCTCGATCAACGCCAGTTCGTCGTCGAGGTCGAACTCGCCGGCTCTCGGCAGGAGAGACCGGCTCTTGAGCTGGATCAGGGTGGCGGCGATGAGGAGGAACTCCGAGGTGACCTCCATGTCGAGCCGCTCCATCTCCTCGATGAAGGCGAGGTACTCGGAGACCACCTCGGTGAGCCCCACCGCGGTGATCTCCACCTGATGCCGTGTGATCAGCTGCAGCAACAGGTCGAGTGGGCCCTCGAACACGGTGGTCTTGACCTGGAACGGCATTCCTGTGGCGAGGATATCCGGGGTCAGCCCTTGCGCCCCGTCAATAGCCCGAGGTCGGCCCGGTTGAGGACTTCCCAGTCGTCGGGGCTCATGTCCGCCGGTCGGCGGTGCTGGTGATGGCGGGCGAAACCGACCACGATTCCGGACGCACCCGCCCTCTCCAGATCGACCGCACCCAGTGGCCCGTGGTCGCGGTATGCGGCCCATCTCCCCCGCATCGGGAGGTGGAGCACCATGAGGATGGTGGCCAGGCTGCGTCGGAAAGGCCCGAGCCAGGAGTGGCGTTTCCCCACGTCATGGAGGGCCATCGCCGCCACCAATTCGGTGCGGTGGCCGGCGTCGGCGACTGCCTTCGCGGTCCGGTAGCCATGCCGCTGGTCGGCGACCTGCTGTGACAGGAACAGCTCCAGCAGCTCCTCCCCCACCCAGGACCTGACGGTGTCGATCTCATCAGGGGCCAGCGGACGCGCCAGCAACACTTCGAAGAAGCGTCTGACGAGATGGAACGGCCGTCTGATCGTCTTCAGACGGTGATGCCCTTGCTCTTGCAGTCGACGCACAGGATCGACGCCGGGATGGCGGCAAGGCGATCCGGGGAGATCTCCTTGCCGCAATTGGCGCAGATCCCGTAGAGCCCCTCCTCGATCCTCTCCAGGGCCTTGTCGATGTCCTCGACCTGGCTCCTCAGGGACTCGACCAGCCCCAGGACCTCGGTGCGCTCCGCGGTCACCGCGGCGGCATCGGCGAAGCTGCCTCCGAAGTCGATGTCGGCGCTGAGGTCGCCGTCCTCGGCAGCGCCGAGCTCGGCGAGTTGGCGCACGAGCCTTGCCCGCTCGGTGCGGAGCATCTCCTCTGCATTGGCTGTGTGCGACGACATCAACGACTCCTGGGGTGTGCTTGGACGTAGATCTCCATCACGTGGGATCTGCTGACCCGCGTGTAGACCTGGGTGGTGCTGATCGTAGCGTGACCCAGCATCTCTTGGACGGTCCGGAGGTCGGCGCCGGCCTCGACCATGTGAGTGGCGGCCGAGTGCCGAAGGACGTGCGGTGACACTTTCTCCGACCGAATACCGGCCCGGATCGCATTCTTGCGCACCACGTCGAACGCGCCCTGACGGGTGAGCCGTCCCCCACGAAGGTTGAGGAACACCGGATCCCCCCTCACGGACCGTTTCACCAGTTCGAGACGGTCGGGCAGCCAGGCCCGGATGGCCTCCACTGCCTTCGAGCCTATCGGAACGAGGCGCTGCTTGGCCCCCTTGCCGGTGACGATGACGACCCCCTCGTCGAGGTCGAGATCCGGCAGGTCGAGGGCGACCGCCTCCGAGACCCTGGCCCCGGTGGCATAGAGGAACTCGAGCAGGGCAGCGTCTCTCCGGCCCCCCACGGTGGAGCGATCCGGAGCCTCGACGAGAGCGATCGCCTCGTCGATCTCCAGCGCCTTGGGGAACGGATCCGGTCTCCTGGGCCCGGTCACCAGCCGGGTCGGGTCGTCCTCACGCAGCCCCTCGGAGACCAGGAAGCGGTGGAGCCCCTTCACCGCCGACAGCTTCCTCTTGTGCGTCGAGTCGGCCAGTCCCCTCCGCACCAGCTCGGCCGAGAATCCGTCCACCTCTTCTGGCGTCGGCTCCCGTCCGCTCAGGTACTCCAGGTACTGGGACAGGTCCCGGCGATAGGCGGCGATGGTGTTCGGAGACAGACCCGCCTCCACCTTCAACGACGCCAGGTATTCCTCCACGGCGTCGCGTAGAGGCAGGGCGGAGGAGGTCACAACCGCGCCAGGGCCTCCTGCGGGGCCACGAACGGCTTGCCCAGGCTGGTGGCGACCGCCGGGTGGCAAACCGAGTCACCGACCACGTTGATCCCGTGGTTCAGCTCGGGGAGCGCCTCGACCGCGCCTTTGACTCCCTTGTCGGCGAGTGTCACCACGTATCGCATCGTGGCGTTGGTGAGCGCATAGGTCGACGTGTGGGGCACCGCACCCGGGATGTTCCCGACGGCGTAGTGGATCACCTCGTGAAGCGAGTAGGTGGGGTCGGTGTGCGTGGTCTCACGAGAGGTCTCGGAGCACCCGCCCTGGTCGATGGCGACGTCCACCAGAACCGAGCCCTGTCGCATCGCCCGGACCATGTCCTCCGTGACCAGTTTGGGCGCCGCCGCTCCTGGAACGAGGACGGTGCCGATGACGAGGTCGGCCGAGATCACCTGGTCCTCGATGTTGAGACGGTTGGAGTGCATCGTGAAGATCCGGCCGTGATAGGTCGACTCGATGTAGCGGAGCCGGTTGATGTCGGTGTCGAGGACCACCACCTCCGCCTGCATCCCCATCGCCAGCACCGCGGCATTGGTGCCCGCCATCCCGCCCCCGATGACCACGACCTTGGCAGGCCGCACGCCCGGAACCCCACCGAGGAGGATGCCCCTTCCGCCGTGTGCCCTCTCCAGGAGGTGGGAGCCCGCCTGGGCGGCCATGCGACCGGCGATCTCGGACATCGGCGCCAGGAGGGGCAGCGAGCGGTCGGGGAGCTGCACCGTCTCGTAGGCGATCCCGACGACACCCCGCTTCAACAGGCCCTCGGCCATCTCCGGATAGGCCGCCAGATGCAGATACGTGAACAGGACCTGACCCTCGCGGAGCATCCCGACCTCGGACGCCTGGGGCTCCTTGACCTTGAGGATCATGTCCGCCGATCCGAACACCTCTTCGGGTGTGGGGACGATGGTCGCCCCTTGCTCGACGTACTCGTCGTCCCGAATGCTGGAGCCTTCGCCGGCACCCTTCTCGATGAGCACTTCATGTCCCCGCTCGGTCAGCTCCCTGACGCCCACGGGTGTGATGGCGACGCGATATTCCGCCGTTTTGATCTCGCGCGGGACACCGATGATCAATTGAATCCCTCCATTTGGCCGGAGGCTAGACCTTCGCGAAGGCTCATGACCGAGCCGCCGCGCTCAGGGCGCCTCCACCTCCAGATCGACGACGATCGTCTCCTCCTGGGCGTGGCGACGCTGCAGCGCGGCACCGACGAGCCCGAGGAACAGCGGGTGGGGTGCGTCGGGTCGTGACCTGAACTCGGGATGTGCCTGGGTGGCGACGAAGTACGGGTGGTCGACCAGCTCGATGTACTCGACGAGGTTGTCGTCGGGTGAGAGCCCGGACAGCCGCATGCCATGCGCCTCGAGCTCGGTGCGGTAACGGTTGTTGACTTCGAAACGATGCCGATGACGCTCGTAGACCAACTCCTCCCCGTACAGTGCCCGCACCTTGGAGCCTTCGGCGAGCTTGGCCGCATATAGGCCGAGACGCATGGTCCCGCCCTTGTCCTCCACTCCCTCCTGGCTGGGCATGAGGTCGATCACGGGGTGTGGCGTCGACGGGTCGAACTCGGTGCTGTTCGCCTCCGGGTAGCCGAGGACGGACCGGGCGAACTCGATCACCGCGCATTGGAGGCCGAGGCAGAGGCCGAGCATCGGGATCTCGTTCTCCCGGGCATATCTGATGGCGGCGATCTTCCCCTCCACGCCCCGATACCCGAACCCGCCGGGGATCACGATGCCGTCGAGGTCCGCCAGATACGACTCGGCGAGTAGGCCGGTGACGTCCTCCGAGGTGATCCAGCGCACGTCCAGCTTGACGCCGTGGCCTGCGGCGGCATGACGGAGGGCTTCGTAGACCGACAGGTAGGCGTCCGGAAGCTCGACGTACTTGCCGACGATCCCGATCGTCACCTCCTCCGTGGCGGCTGCGGCCCGCTCCACCATCGACCGCCAGGTGTCCAGGTTGGGTGGCCCGGTCACCAGACCGAGACGGTCACACACCACCTCGTCGAGACCGCCGTCGTGGAGTTGGAGCGGCACCTGGTATATGTCCGGCGCGTCCGGCGCCGAGATCACCGCCCGGGGCTCGACGTCGCAGAAGAGACTGACCTTGCGCCGCACCGTCTCGTCGACCTCCCGATCGGACCGCACCACGATCACGTCCGGGTGGATGCCCTTGCTGCGCAACTCGGCCACCGAGTGCTGGGTGGGCTTGGTCTTCAACTCCTCCGACGCGGCCAGATAGGGCACCAGCGTGACATGGACGAACAGCACGTTGGCCCGACCCACCTCGTTGCCGAACTGCCGGATCGCCTCCAGGAAGGGCAGGGATTCGATGTCACCGACGGTCCCGCCGACCTCGGTGATCACCACGTCGACCTCGGGGGTCCCCACCCGTCGAATGCGGTCCTTGATCTCGTTGGTGACATGGGGGATCACCTGGACCGTGTCGCCTAGGTAGTCGCCCCTGCGCTCCTTCTGGATCACCGACAGGTAGACCGAGCCGGCGGTGACGTTGGAGGTGCGCCGCAGGTTCTCACCCGTGAAGCGTTCGTAGTGCCCGAGGTCGAGGTCGGTCTCGCCACCGTCGTCCGTGACGAACACCTCGCCGTGCTGGAACGGGTTCATCGTCCCGGGGTCGACGTTGATGTAAGGGTCGAGCTTCTGGTTGACCACCTTGAGGCCGCGGGACTTGAGCAGCCGTCCGAGCGATGCGGCGGTGATCCCTTTCCCGAGACTGGACACGACCCCGCCCGTGACGAAGATGTACTTCGGTTGGGGGGTGGGAGACGGGCTTTCCGAGACGGATCTGGTGGTCTCGAGGGGCCCGTTCATGACGGGATTCCACAGTAGCACCATCCACGGCGAATCCCCGGCACTTCGAACCGGTTGCTCAACCGACGCTCGCTGCGAGTTCGAGGAGCTCCTTGGCTGCCACCTGTCCCGCCTCGCTCTCGGGCAGGCCGGCCAGCATCCTCGTGATCTCACGGACCCGGTCGTCACCCTCGGCACGCACGACGTGGGCGCGGCCTTCGTCCCTCGTGACCACGAAATGGCTCCGGGCGAAGGCGGCCACCTGTGGCAGGTGGGTGACGCAGATCACCTGGGCGTGCTCGGCGAGATCGGCCAGCTTGCGGCCAAGGGCCAGCGCCGTGACGCCACCGACACCGGTGTCCACTTCGTCGAAGACCAGGGTCTCACCTGCCTCGCTGCGCGCGGCGAGACGGATCGCCAGCACCAGGCGCGAAAGCTCGCCGCCGGAGGCACCGGAGCCGACGGGAGCCGGCTCGAGACGGGGATCCGAGGAGAACCAGGCCTCGACGCGGTCGGCGCCGGATGGCCCCGGAGCCACCGGCTCGATCCGCATCTCCAGGCGGGGCTTTCCCATCCCCAGGTCGGCCAGATGTTCCATCGCACGCTTGGTGAGCTCGGACGCAGCCTGCTTCCGGGCGGTGGTGAGCTCGGCTGCTGCCCTCTGGACGTCGGCGCGTGCGGTCCTGAGACGCTCCTCCATCTGGTCGGCCGCGCCCAGCGTTTCCTCGATCTCGGCGGCTCGCCGCGCAGCCCGGCGACCGAACTCGATGACCTCCGCCAGGGTCGGGCCGTATTTGCGCTTCAGATCGCCGAGGGTGGTGAGACGCGTCTCGATCTCCTCGAGGCGGCCCTCGTCCCGATCCAGGCCCTCGGCCGTGGCGATCGCCTCCCGGGCGAGATCCGAGAGCTGCTCCATGAGGAGCTCCGAGGCGGTTGCCATCTCTCCGGAGGAAGGGTCGAGATCGGCCACCTTGCGCAGGCGGGCGACCGTCTCCCCGCCCAACTCGGACATCTGCTCGAGGAGACGGGCTGCATCGGCCAGGTTGAGGGTCAGCTCCTCGATGTTGCGCAGCCGGGACGCCTCCACCTCGAGTGCCGCGTCTTCACCCTCCATCGGCGCATGTCTCGAGATCTCCTCGGACTGGAACGCCACCAGGTCGAGCTCGCGGCGGAGCGCCATCCCGTCCCCACCCAGAGCCGCGGCCGCGGCCTCGACCTGCCGCAGCCGGTCCCAGGCCTCCTGGTAACGCTCGAACGCGGGCTCGATCAGCCTGGGTGCCGACGAGTCGACGAGCCCGAGCACCGTCGCCGGGCGCCGGATGGCCAATTGGTCGTGTTGACCGACTATCTCGACCAGCATTCCCACCTTCTCGGCGAGAGTCGCGGCGGAGACCAGGACCCCATCGGCGTAGGCCCGGCTCTTTCCACCGGCCGGGACGGTGCGGACCACCGCGATCTCCTCGTCGCCGCTCCCGAAAAGCCCCTCGACCCGGGCCTCACCCTCGCCACCCCCGACCAGCGAACCGTCCGCCCTGTCGCCGAGGAGGAGGCGGAGACCACCCAGGAGCAGGGTCTTCCCGGTGCCGGTCTCCCCCGTGATCACATTGAGACCCGGTGAGAAGTCGAGCGCGGTGTCTGCGATGACGCCGAGATTGACGACCCGCAGGTGATGCAGCATCAGCCCAGCCCGAACTTGTCGCGGACCACACCGGTGAAGCCCCCGGGCCGGAGCACGACGAACTTGAGTCTCCGCTCCCCCGCCCGCACCGTGAGACGCTGCCCCTCGCGGAGCTCACCGAGACCATCCTTGTCGACATTGACCCGGACGCTCCGATCGGAGACCACCTCGATGTCGATCACGGTGTCCTCGGGCAGCACCAGTGCGCGGTCAAAGAGCGAGTGCGCCGCCACCGGCGTCATGACCAGGGCGCGGAGCCGCGGATCGACGAGTGGGCCGCCGGCGGAGAAAGAGTAGGCCGTCGAGCCGGTGGGCGAGGCGAGGATGAGGCCATCTGCCCGGTACGTGACGAAGGGATCGCCGTCGATGGTCACCCGGAGGACCACGAGCCGGGTGGTGTCCACCTTCTCCACGACGACGTCGTTGACCGCGGTGCGCTCCCTCCCGTCGAGGGAGGCGTCGACGGTCATCCGCTCCTCCACCGCGTAATCGCCCGCCAGGAGCCGATCGACGACGGCTTCGGCCTCATCGGCCTCGGCATGCGCCAGGAAGCCCATCGTCCCCAGGTTGAACCCGACCACCGGCACGCCGGCGCCGAGAGCCAGGTGGGCGGCGGCGAGCATGGTCCCGTCGCCGCCGACCGATATCACCATGTCGGACTTGTCCGGGTCGTCAACCACTTCCCCGCCCCCGGTATCGATCAGGGTCCCGAGGTGCTCGGCGAACTCGTCGGTGCGGGCATGGCCGGGCCGGGTCTGGATGAAGAACATCATGGGCTCGGCCTCGTCTGGGTCCCGGTCTGTCACCGATCCCCCAAGGTACTCGACACCGGTGACCGACCCGTGGCGGCGTCGACGAGATCCAGGGCGTCCTCCCAGGTCATCGTGGCGGCATCCTTCATCGCCTGGTCCCAGCCTTCTCCGAGCGCCTTCTTCGCCGTCTCTCGAGCCTCGGCATATCCCACCTCGTCCGGTGGCGGCCACTCGGTGAGACCGTCCCTTTGCGCCGTGCGCTCCGCGATCGCATAGAGGCGGGCCGCGGCGCCGGGCTCGCCCCGGGCGACCAGGAGGCCGGCCAGCGCCACGGCAGCGATGGCGGCTCCCCGCCCGTCCACTGCATCGATACACAGCTCCAGGCTCTCCCGCAAGGGGGCCGGTGCCCGGAAGTCCTCGCCGACTCGTTGGGCGGTCTTGCCCATGTGATACAGGTACTCGGCGAGGGCCGCCTTCGCGCCGACGTGGCCTTCGGTCTCGCCGGCCCGACGGCGGTTGTATCCGACCACCTGGATCAGGCTCTCCGTCGAGGGGTTGCCCTGGATCATCGTCTTCAGTTCGAACAAGTTCGAGGTGGCCTCCTCGCTGAGCCCGAACCCCTCGAGGACGCCGTGGAACAGGGTCAGGGCACGTTCGTGATCACCGGACAGCCACGCCATGGCGCCGATCCCGGCGTCGGCGTGGGCGACCCCGAGATGATCTCCGGCGTGGAGGAGCAGGTCGCGGCCCCTGGCGTAGTACTCGGTTGCCGAGCCGTAGTCGCCCTGGTCTCGAGCCAGGGCGCCGAGCCGGAGGAACGACCAGCCCGTGTCGATGTCCCCGCCCATCGCCGAGATGACCGTGTGGCTCCGCTGCAGCTGAGCGTGGGCCTGCTCCAGGTCTCCCACACAGCGATGGATGGTGCCCCGGACGGCCAGGCTCCACGCCTCGGTCCATCGGTCTCCCGCCTCGCGGGCCAACTCCTCGGCCTCCTCCCCGAGACGGTGTGCCAGTTCGTGGTCGTCACGGAACCAGGCCACGACCGAGAGGTGATAGGTGTCGCGGGCGATGCCACCGGTGCTGCCGAGCTCCCTTTGCAGCAGCAAGGCCTCGGTGAAGGCCTGCTCGGCCCGGTCGAATTCGAGCCGCATGCTCGACAAGAGCCCGATCCCCTCATGGACTCGGGTCATGACCATCGGGTCTTCGGAGCCCGTTTCGAGACCCCGGCTCAGCCAGTGCCACGCCTCGGGGACGTCACGGCGGATGACCCAGTACCAGCGAAGATGCCCGGCGATGCGGAGCACGTCCTCTCCCCTGCCGTGTTCGTCGAGCCAGGTCAGGGCCGCCCTCAGGTTGTATCGCTCGGCATCGAGCTGGGCCAGCCGCTGCTCCTGGTGGTTGCCGAGAGGGTCCGGGCCCTGGGCCACGGCGAGGAAGTACCCGGCGTGGCGCTCCCGCAGCCGGGCGGCATCCTCGGCGGCGGCCAGCCTCATCCGTGCGTACTGGGCTATCGGCTCGAGCATCCGATAACGGGCTGTCGTGTCGTCGACCGGTGTCACCAGCGACGTCTCGATGAGGCGGCCGAGCAGCTCGAGCACGTCGTCCGCAGGGACCCAGTCATCGGAGCACACCGCCTCGGCGGCGTCGATGGTGAAACCGCCGGCGAACACCGAGAGACGGTTGAAGAGGGTCTGTGCGTCGGGCCCCAGCGAGTGATAGCTCCAGTCGAGGGTGGCCTCCAGCGTCTGTTGGTGCGGGATCGGCGTGCGAGGACGGGACCCGAGCACCGAGAACTGGCGGTCGAGCCGTTCCAGCAACTGCTCCGGAGTCATCATGCTGAGCCGGGCGGCGGCCAGCTCGATGGCCAGAGGGATCCCGTCGAGACGCCTGCAGATCTCGGCCACGACGGGGGCCACGGCCTCGTCGAGCTCGAACCCGGGGGCCACCGCCTGGGCGCGCTCCAGGAAGAGGGCGACCGCGTCGTGCTCGGCCACGGCCAACGGCGTGCGCGCCCCCTCCGGTGGCACCGGAAGGGGCTCCAGTGAGACCAGACGCTCGCCTCTCATTCCCAGCCATTCCCGACTCGTGACCAGGATCCTCACGGCGATGGTGTTCTGGAGGAGATGGTCGGCCACCTCCGCCACCTCCTCCAGGAGGTGCTCGCATCCGTCCAACACGATCAGGGTCCTGGCCCGCGCCAGCCGCGAGGCGATCGTGACCAGGGTGGGCGTCCCCTGGGTCTCGGTGATGTGCATGTGTCGGGCGATGGTGTCGGCGAGCAATCCCGGCTCGGTGAGACGCGCCACTTCCACCAGCCAGATCCCGTCGGGGTAGGCGGTGAGCACCTCGGAGGCGACGCCCAGGGCAAGGGTCGTCTTGCCCACGCCTGCCGTGCCGGTGAGGGTGACGAGACGGGACTCCTGCAGGGCCCGGATCAGGTCGTCCCGCTCCCGGTGCCGCCCGACGAGAGGCGGGGTGGTCGCCGGGAGGTTGCCCTTGCTGGTGGTGAGCGTCCGGACCGGGGGGAAGCTCGTCTGGAGGCCTTCGATGGAGATCTGATGGAGACGCTGGTCCGTCTCGATGTCCTTGAGGCGGTGCACGCCGAGGTCCTCGAGCCGGGCACCCTCCGGAAGGCTGTGCTCCACGAGCCGGGCGGTGAGGTCGGAGAGGACCACCTGCCCGCCGTGCCCGGCGTCTCCGATCCGGGACGCCAGATGGACATCCAAGCCGACGTAGTCGGCCCCACCGAGGACGGCCTCACCGGTGTGGACACCGATCCTGACGCGGATCGGCCAGGCGGTATCCCACTCCTCGGCCGCCATCGTCTTCTGGATGTCGATGGCGGCAGTCACCGCGGCCACTGCGGAGCGGAATACGGCGAAGAACCCGTCTGCCTCGTTCTTGACCACGAAACCGTCGTGATCCTCGATCACCTGCCTGATCAATCGGGCGTGGCGATCGAGTGCGGCGGCGAATGACGGGCCCGTCGCCTGGAGGAGGCGCCCCGAGCTTTCGATGTCGCTGAACAGGAAGGTGAGGGTTCCCGTGGGGAGGTCGGTGCGGTTCATGTGGTGACCAGCGGGACGTGACGCGGGGTCACTCGGCCCCGAGCCCGTCGAGGATCCGACCGAGTATCTCGGCGAGCCGGGCAGCAGGCTCGGGGACCTGAGTCGGGTCGAGCGATTCGATCTGGGCGACCAGCGACTCCAGCTCCTCCACGGTCTCGGGAGTCAGTTCCATGCCCGGATTATCGCCGATCCGCCGGCTTGGACAGGATCAAATCCACCGCCTCGCCGAAGCCGCCCGCCACCTCGTCGGCATCCGAATCTTCGGAGTCGTCGGTGACTCCCCCCATGACCAGGATCGACCGCCAGCCGCCGGCGCGGGCCAGGGCGATGTCGGTGTCGATCCGGTCTCCGATCACCCAGACCGGGCCGTCGTCGAGGCGGCTCCGCACCAGGTCGACCATGGGCTGGTGTGGCTTTCCGGCGATCTCCGGATCCCGGCCGGCGGCCGTGGCGATGGCCGCCACGATCGCTCCCGCACCCGGGAGGAGGCCGTCTTCGATGGGATAGGTGGGGTCGGTGTTGGTGGCGATGAACCGGGCTCCGCGTCGGACGGCTTCGGCAGCCGAGGCGATCCAGTCGTACGTGATCCGCCTGGTGAGCCCGACCATGACGCATCTGGCCCGGGTGGCGTCCGTGGTGAGCTCGACACCGCCCGCTGCCAGGGTCTCGGCGATGCCCGTCTCGCCGACCACGAACACCGGCGTGTCGGAGGGGCGAAGCGTCATCGCGGCCGCCTGCGGCGAGGTGCACATCTCCCCGGGAGAGACCTCGACACCCGTCAGATCGGTGATCCGCGCCGCGGCCTCGACCGGCGAGCGCATCGAGTTGTTGGTCACGAAGAGGAGACGGGTGCCCGCATCGCGGAGCCGAATCAGGCCCTCTGGGACCCCGGGCAGGACCCGGCTCCCTCGGTAGATGACACCGTCGACGTCGCAGACGACGTTGGTCAAGACGCCATGAAGCGCTCGAGGACCTGCTCGTAGAGGGCGGTGGTCCTCAGGACCGACTCCACGGAGACGCGCTCGTCGTGACCATGGAACAGGGCGAGCATCTCGGAGAATGTCATCCGGTCGTCGAAGAGCCCGACGCCGTACCCGATGGAGCCTCTCGCCCTCCAGAAGCGGGCGTCGGTGCCCACCGTCATGAGCGTCGGGAGCAGGTTGCGATGACCCTCCAGGTCCTCCACCGAGTCGGCGATCGCCTCCCAGAGCGGTGTCTCCGGCCGGCTCACAGTGGCGTCGAGGTCGTAGCCGTAGGGCTCGATGTCGACGTCGTCCCGGGCGTGCCCCATCGCCTTGTGGAGGTGGGACTCGACGAAGTCCCGGTCGTGCCCGGGGAGGGATCGGATGTCGACCGCGGCCGTGGCCAGATCCGGGATCACGTTGATCTTCACACCTGCGTCGAGGAAATTGGGCGAGATCGTGGTGTGGGTGAGGGCGTGGACGTAGCGTGCGAACAGGGGATCGGTCACGGCGAGACGGTCGATCGCCTCGTCGATACGGTCGGGGTCGGTGAGCGCCTCCTTCAGGTCGGTGTCGACCTCCAACCGCGAGACGAAATCGACCCACTCCGGAGTGATCCCCACCGGCATCGGAGTGTCGAAGATCCCTTTCAGGGCATCGACGATCTTGCGGAGGGCGTTGTCCTGACCGTAGGGGACGGACCCGTGCCCGGGGCGGCCCTTCGTCTTGAGAACCGACCAATAGCCACCCTTCTCCCCGATCGAGACGGGGACCGTCGACTTGCCGGCGTACTCCAACGCCGGGTAGGCGACCTCGGTGAGGACATATGGCGCGCCGACCAGGTCCCAGTGGTCGTCGGCGAGGACCTTGGCGCCATAGATCCCACCGGCCTCCTCGTCGGCCGCGGCGATGAAGACGAGGTCGCCGCGCAGCCCCTTCTCCCCCCGGATGTACGGACGAGCGGCATAGGCCATCGCGGCCGTGACGTTGAGCATGTCCACCGCGCCCCGCCCGTAGACCATGCCGTCGATGATCTCGGCGCCGAACGGGTCGACCGACCACCCCGAAGGCTCGACGGGGACCACGTCGAGATGCGGGAGCAGGGTCAGCGCCGGCGCTTCCGGGTCGTCGCCTTCGATGCGGTAGACGAGTGATTGGCGGCCGGGAGCCGGCTCGACGATCTGGCCCTCCACCCCGAAGAACTCGAGGAGGGTGGCCACCGAGCGGTGCTCCTGACCCGATTCCGGTCTCCCGTCGTTGACGCAGGCATTGCGGATCAGTTGCTGGAGGAGGTCGATCACCTCGGTCATGGCGCCAGGGTATCCAGCAAGTCGTACATGGTCCTGGTCAACGGGAGGTTGCGTGCATCGGCGAACGGAACCCAGGCCACCTGGTCGGCATCATCGTCCGCGGCCAACTCGCCGCCGACCACGGTGGCCTCGTAGTCGAGCAGGACGAGGTGCGTGTCGCCCTCGATGAGCTCGCCGTGCCAGACGAGGTCGCCGACCTCCACCTCGAGACCGGTTTCCTCGGCGACTTCCCTGGCCACGGCGTCACGCAGGGTCTCGCCCTTGCGGACCTTCCCGCCGGGCACCGCCCACAGGCCCTTGCCCGGATCCCGGCCGCGCTGCACGAGGAGGATGGCGTCGCGGTGGACGATCACCCCGCCGACTCCGACGACGGGGCGTTCAGCGCTCGTCATCGTGGAACATGATTATCGAGCGGGCGGAGAAGCCTCCGGCCTCGAAGAAGTTCTTGGCCAGCCGATGTCCGGGGAGAACGTGTGCGTCGAACTTGGTGATTCCTTGCGAGCGGAAGATGTCCATCGCCATGTCCCGCATGGCCTCCCCGACTGCAACCTCCCGGGCATCGGGCTCGACGTAGATCAGCCGGATGGCACCCACCTGCTCGCCCTTCGCCTGGGCGAGGAGCGGCTCGGCCCGGCCCATCAGGAACCCGAAGGGAACGTCATCGATCTCCCCCACCAGGAGCACGACTTCGGGGTCCTCGATCGCCGTCGCCAGGCTCTCCTCGATCGGCTCGGCGAGCCCGTCGGCCAGGGGCCACATGCGGTGGAGGGCGGTCATCTCCTCCTCGAGACCTCGATAGAGGGTGACGAGACGTTCCAGATCGGCCGGCACGGCCCGACGCGCCGTTACCTTCATCGCCGCTTCAGCCCGAGACGCTCCGGGAGATGCCGAAGCCCCCACAGGGTCACCAGCCACATGGCCTCGAGGACGATCTTGCCGCCCATCTTCGAGGTGCCGCGCGTGCGGTCCCGGAACACCACCGGCACCTCGGTGATCCTCAGCCCCTCCCGTGACGCCCGCCATGCCATCTCCACCTGGAACCCGTAGCCCGACGCACGCGCCTCACGGTAGGGCAGTCGGGTGAGGGCCTCGGCACGGAAGGCGCGGAAGCCGGCGGTCGAGTCGCTGATGCCATGGCCCAGCATGAGACGCGAGTAGAGGTTGCCGCCCCGCGATATGAGCCGCCGGATCGCCGGCCAGTCCGGTGTGGCGCCACCTTCGACGTAGCGGGAGCCGATGGCGAGGTCTGCGCCCTGGTCGATGGCCTCGACCAGCCGCGGCAGGTCGGCCGGGTCGTGGGAGAAGTCGGCGTCCATCTCGATGACGACATCGGTGGATCCCCCGCCCAGGAGGTGGTCGAAGGCGGCCGCGTATGCCGGGCCGAGACCCTGCTTCGAGGTGCGGTGCATCACCGAGACCAGGGGGTTCGACCCGGCCAGTTCGTCGGCCAGCGCGCCGGTGCCGTCCGGAGATCCGTCGTCGACCACGAGCAGCCGGAACCCCTGCGTGGTCACGGCCGTCACGAGGTCGGCGAGATTCTCTATCTCGTTGTACGTGGGTACGACGACGGTGACCCTGTCAGGCTGCACAGTCCCGACAGAGCATTCTTCGCTTGTTGGCCAGCTGGCTGAGACGCTTCACCATGAAGCAGTTCTGGCACACGAACTCGTCGGGACGCTTGGCCTGGGCGTCGACGTTCAGGGTCAGTTCGGCGCGACGCATGGCGCGGAGTTCTTCGACCTCGTCGACGAGCATCGCCTCGTTGGCCTCGTCTTCGAGCAGTTGGAGCTCCTGGCTCTCCAACTCCTCCAATGCGTCGGCCGTCTCCTCGTCGTGCTCTTCCTCGTCGTCGCCTTCCTCGTCGTCGTATTCGTCCTCTTCGTCGGCGACGAACACCACGTCGTCCTCGTCGACGTCGGCGACGACGGGCGCGGCGATGTCCTCGTCATCGAGGACGAGATCTTCCTCGTCGAGGTCTTCCGGCTCCGCTTCGACGTCGTCCGGATCGACGTCGTCCGGCTCTTCGATGAGCTCGAGAGGTTCGTCTGGTTGCTTCTTCTTGGCTGCCATCTTGTTTTCACCAGCCTGAGGCGGGCGGGAGTATACGGTCGACCCGTTCAGATCTTGAGGCGGATCGCGGCCGGGACAACCCGTCCTTTGACCGGTGTATTCCCGAGTAGATCCCCATCTGCCTCGAAGGGCCAGACCGGCTCCGTCTCGATGGTGAATTCGGCGGCTGTGAACCGGCGGACCGACGCTTCGGTGAGGTGGGTCCCCTTGATGATCTTGGGCACCAGGGCCGGTGCCTCGGTCTTTCGGGCGCTGAACACCTGGATGTCGACGACACCGTCCATGAGGGTCGCTCTCGGCGCCACGTTCCATCCCCCGGCGAAGAACTGCGCATTGGCCACGATCACGGCCAGGGCCTCCGCCTCGTAGGTGCGCTTCTCGGTGGTCACCCGGACCCGGGCGTGGGGGAATCGCGGGAGCCGGGCCGCGAAAGCCAGCGGGTAGCGCACCGGGCCCAACCTGCGGCTGATCCGTGGAGCGGTCTGAGCCGCGGCCGCACCCACACCCGCCTGGGCGACGTTGACGCAGTGACGGATACCCCAGCCCCCTTCCAACTGCACCAGATCGAGCACGTACGTGTCGTCTGTCGTGAGATGGCGCGTCGCACCGGCGAGGTCCTGGGGGATCCCGAACGTGCGAATCAGGTCGCATCCGGTTCCGGCCGGGAGGACCGCCAACGTGACCGACGGGCCGAAGGCCACGGCCTCGTCCACCGCCAGCGACAGCGTCCCGTCGCCACCCACGACTGCGATCTCGGTGCGTCCCTCAGCAAGTGCCGCCCGGATCATCTTCCGGGTCTCCTCGGCGCCGGCCGGGACCACGATGTCGTGCTCGACTCCGTGGGATCGCAGCGCCTCCTCGACATGCTTCGGTGTCGTCGGCTTCCGCCCCGCCTCGGGGTTCACGACCACCAGCCAGCGCGGCATCAGCCGACTCCCTGGGCCGCCACCACGCCGCGGTCGACCATCCGGAGGGCGGTCGCCGCCTCCTCGGACATCTCGACGATCCCGTCCCGGACCTGTCGCAGCAGATCGGCCAGCTGCCTCGAGACCCGGACGAAGTCACCCGGGGCCATTCCGCCGACCGTCAGCGCCTCGAACTCCACCCCGGATGCCCACTGGTAGGCCGTGGCGGCGAAGCCCGGGTCCGGGCGACGGGTCGGGGTGAGACGGGCGGCGCGCTCACGCCGGATCAGATCCGCCCACAGGTCTTCGATCATCGCCCATCTCCCGGCCAGCTCCTCGGTGGGCCATTCTGGCGATGTCGGTTGGTCGGTGCGGGGCTCGTAGACGAAAACCGAGAGCAGCGCGGCGGTCTCCGCCGGGTCCAATGCCCAGAACGCACCGTTCTCGATGCATTCGGCGAGCAAGAGATCCGACTCGTTGTAGATGCGTCGCAGACGCTCGCCACGACGGGTGAGCTCCCACTCCCTGACATAGTCGAGGTCTTCCAGGAGGTCTCTGATCGCCCGGAACTCCCCCACCAGCCCCTGCCCGGAGCTGCGTCTGCGGGCGAGTGCCTGCTCGCGTCGCCGCTCGAGACGCTGGAGACGGCGGTAGGCGGCCAGGTGGCGGGCCGCATCGGGGCAGCCGGCGACGGGGTGGTCGATGAACGCCTTCGCCTGGGGTGACGGGCCCTTCACGGCTTTCACCTTGGAGAGGCGTCGCAGGGTCTCCTGGGTGAACTTCCGATCGCGTGGCCGGAAGGGGGTGGGCAGCGGGATCCGTCCCACCCGGTAGCTGGCGGCGGTTATGTCCCTGATCCGGAGGGTGCTGAGCCGCCCCGAGGTGGAGAGGGCCATGTATCGGATCCCGTGGTCCTTGGCGGGGAGCCGTCGCAGGATGACGTATCTGCCGTCGGCCCCCCCACCGACGACCTGCACCACGTCGCCCGCGGAGAGCCCGTGGGCGATCTCGTCGTTGTGACGCTTCGCCGCCAGGGTGTCGACGATGGCGGCGTACTGGGCCACGTCACCTCGCTCGCAGGTGGCGGCGGCGCTCTCCCGCTCCATCTGATGCTCCAACGCGTCGACCGCGCTCTCCAACTCCTCGAGGTCGCCGATGCGCTGGAAGGCGGCGAACGAGGCCTCGAGGAGCTCCTCGGCCTCATCGCGGGTGTAGTTGGCGATCAGGTTCGCCGTCATGTTGTACGTGGGGCGGAAGCTCGATCTGAGCTCGTGTGCCCCGAGGGACGCCACCGAGGTGACCTCGTTGAACGGCACGAACGGCGAGTGCAGTACCACGCCGAAGCCCTCGACGTCGATGCCGCGGCGCCCCGCACGACCGGTGAGCTGTGTGTAGTCGCCGGGTCGGAGCATCTGGTGACTCTCCCCGTCGAACTTGGTCAGCGACTCCAACACCACCGACTTGGCCGGCATGTTGATCCCGAGTGCCAGGGTCTCGGTGGCGAACACAACCTTGAGGAGCCCCAACTCGAACAACTCCTCGACGGTCTCCTTGAAGGCGGGGACCATGCCGGCGTGGTGGGCGGCAACCCCGGCTTCCAGGCCTGCGATCCAGCGGCTGAATCCGAGGACGGCAAGGTCGGTGTCGGTGAGGTGGCTGGTGCGCTGGTCGACTATCTCCCTGATCGCCTCGCGTTCCTGGCTGTCGGTGAGCCGGATGCCCGAGTCGAGGATCCGCATCGCGGCGGCATCGCAACCGGCGCGGGAGAAGATGAAGTAGATGGCCGGGAGCATCATCTCCCGTGCCAGGGCCTCCACGACTTCGACCCTGCTCGGCGTGGCGTATCTCCTGCGTCTCCCGGTCTCGAGCCGGAGCATGCTCTCGATCCGGGGGTTGGGCCGCGTGCGCCCGTCCCTGGTCACGAACATCGGCAGGAGGTGGATCTCCTGCGAGCCGAACCGGTCCCGCAGCATGTACATCGATTCCAGGGGGACGGGACGGTGGTCGGTGCTGATCAGGCTGGTGGGGCCCCGGCGCTCCTCGACCCAGGCTGCGAACTCGACGTTGTTGGAGATGGTTGCCGAGAGGCAGACGAACTGGATGTGGTGCGGGCAGTGGATGATCACCTCTTCCCATGCCGCGCCCCGGGAGGGGTCCTGGAGGTAGTGGGCCTCGTCGAGGATCACCAGGCCGACACGATCCAAGGCGGTGGGATCGGCGTAGATCATGTTCCGGAGAACCTCGAGCGTGGCCACGATCAGCGGTGCTCCCGGGTTGATCACGTTGTCCCCGGTGAGGAGGCCCACGCCGTCCACCCCGTGAATCCCCACGAAGTCGGCGTACTTCTGGTTGGAGAGCGCCTTGATCGGTGTGGTGTAGAACGCCCTCTCGTTGCGGGAGAGGGCGAAATGGATGGCGGCCTCGGCGACCAGGGTCTTCCCCGACCCGGTAGGGGCGGTGACCACCACCGACCTCCCTGCGGCGATGGCCTCGGCGGCCTCGACCTGGAACGGGTCGGGTTCGAATTCGTACCCGGCCCAGAAGTCGGCCAGGGTCACTTCTTGAGGATGAGGCGGATCAGCCAATAGGTGCCTTCGTACATCGCATAGAGCGGCAGGGAGAGGGCGAGGAGGGTGAACGCATCACCCGTAGGGGTGATCAGGGCGGCGATGGTGACGACGATGATCACGGCCCAGCGCCTGCCGCGGGCGAGCCGGGCCGAGGAAACGACACCGAACGCCGCGGCGGCGAACAGGAAGATCGGATAGGTGAATGCGAGCCCGAACGCGAGCAGAAACCTGAGGACGAACGAGTAGTACGACGCCATCCGCAGGTTGTTCTCGATGTCGGGGAAGATGCCGAGCAGGAAGTCGAGGCCCCGGGGCAGGATCCAGTAAGCGAACAAGACGCCGGCGGCGAACAGCACGACGAAAGCCGACACGAGAGGCACTGCCCACCGCTTCTCCTTGGGGGTGAGAGCCGGTACCACGAAGGCCCAGGTCTGATAGAGGATCACCGGGCTGCCCAGGATCATGCCGCCGAACAGACCGATTCGCATGAGGACACCCCACTGCTCGGTGGCGTCGAACGTCTGCAGGGCGGCCTCCGGGTCGGCAACGTTAAAGGGGCGCTCCAGGATCGTCCGCAGCTCGTCGACGAAGATCAAGGCCAGGATCCCGAAGACGATCACCGCCACCGCGGCTTTCAGGATTCGCCAGCGGAGCTCGTTCAGGTGGGAGAGGATGGATTGAGGCCGGTCTGCGGTCACGCGCCGTCCTCGTCTTCTCTCGGATCCTCGCCCGCTTCGATCTTCTCCAGATCGGCCATGGCGTCCTCAGGAGTGGGGCCGGACACGGGCTTCGGGCCCTCCCACTTGAAACGGCCCGCCTGGTCGAGGTCCCGCTTGATCTCGTCCCGCATCTCCTTGACCTCGGCCGCCGCCTTGCGGACCTCGGCGACCTCGGCTTCCAGCCCCTGCGTGATCTCCCGAGCTGCCTTGCGCAGCTCCGCCATCCAGGTGCCGGCCTTGCGCGCCAGCTCCGGCAGACGCGTCGGGCCCAGCACGATGAGGGCGAGAAGGAGGATGAAGAGGATCTCTCCGGGCTGGAGCATGTGCCGATGGTACAAGTCCCCAAGGCCATGGCCTTGGGGGAGTGATCCTGCCTGAAATAGGAGAAGGTGACGACCCCCCTAGGTCGTCACCTTCCGGCCGCTCGGGCACCCCGCCCCCGGGATGCTCCGTTGCCCCTACCGACCCGTTCTCAGCCGGCGAGGAGCCGGAATGGATCCGGTTCCGTCTCCAGGGCGGCTGCGAACGCCTCGATCTCCTCCTCGGTGATGGGCTCGGGGTTGATCACCTCGAAGGCGACCCCGGTCGCGAGGAGGACGCTCACGACTCTTGCGTTTGCCGGGCGGCGCTGCTGATGGGTGCACGTCGGGCAGGTGAACCGGTAGTCCCCCTCACGGCCCCCGGGACGCAGCTCGAGTGCCACATCGTCGGGAGTGAGGTGGATGTCACCGCACTGTGCACATGTCGTCTTTATGGTCGTCATTCCTGGTCTCCGCTCGCCCATATCTGAGAAGGTCATCGGCAGACGGAGGCCGAATCTGAAGGTCGCTGTCTAGGTCGCCCGCCCCAAAACGTGACGTCTCAGCAGGGCATCTCCCAGTTCCCGGAGACGCTGGGCGACCTCGGCGCCCTCGACGAGCCGGGCCGACGAGCCGAGTCGCACCAGCAGTCGGGCGATCACCTCGGGGTCCGGGGCCCAGAACCGGATCCTCGCCGCTGTCCCGTCGTCCGAGAGCACCTCGACCGGGTAGTACTCGAGGACCCAGCGAGCGTTCGTGCCGAGATCGATCACGGCGGCGACATCGCCGTCCGAGGGCGAGTACCCCACACCGGGCTCAGGACGCTCCTCGGGCGGCGTGAAGGTCTCCCCGGTCTCCTCCAACGACCGGATCCGGTCGACCCGGAAAGTCCTCTGATCCTCCACCAGACGGCAGTGGCCGGCCACGTACCACCGACCCATCGTGTGGAACACCGACCAGGGCTCGATGTCCCGCACCGTGGTCTGCTCCTTCCCCACCGACGTATAGGTGATCCGGACGACACGACCTTCGACCGCGGCCCCTTTCAACTCGGGCACGTGTTCCGTGGGGTCGACCACGTCGACCGTCAGGGCGGGGTCGGCATCCGGCACCACCTTGGCCATCAGCTTGGAGACGGCGGACTCCAGGGCAGGTGTGCCCTGCCCGGCTCCGATCACGGTGAGCCCGGCGACCAGCAGGCCGAGCGCCTCCGTCGAGGTGAGCTTGGGCGCCCGCTTGAAGTAGTCGGCGGCGTCGATGATGACGTCGTCCTCGTCGAGATAGGCCTCCATGAGGTCTCCCGGCCCATAGCCGGGCAGACCACAGACGAACACCGTATTCAGGTCTTTCATCAGCTGGTCCCGGGTGTACCCGAACCTGTCCAGGATCTCCTCGACATCGACCACGCCCTTCTCCAGGACGAACGGGATGAGCGCGAGGATGCGATTGAGACGGTCGGCGGTCCGGTTCGAGGTCATGCCAGCGCCTCCAATGCCCCCTCGACCCGGGCGACCACCTCGGCACGGAGCTCCTCCGGTTCGAGGATTTCGGCACCGGCGCCGAAGCTGAGCACCCATCCCAGGAATGCGTCCCGGTTGACCACGGGGACCGTGGTCTCCAGCGGCTCTCCTTCGGCCGGTGCCTGGACACCGAGCGTCCGGGCAGCCCACCACGCCAATTCGGGGTCGAACCTGACCCGGGCCTCGACCTCGTCGCCCGGCCCCGACTCCCAGGGCTGACCATCCATGACCTTGCGGATGTCGAAATCCTCCGGCCGCTCGAACTGGTCCGTCTCCTCGAAGACCTCGACCCGCTCCATGCGGTCGACCCGGTACACACGCTGCCCGTCTGCCGTGTGGCCGGCCACGTACCAGTGCCCCCGGCGGTGGGCCAGGCCCCATGGTTCCAACTCTCTTTCGTGCCCGCGGTACCTGAAGGCGACACGCCGACGCTGGGTCACCGCGCCAAACAGCTCCCCGAGGACGCCTGCCTCCTCACCGAGATCGGCGCCCATGGGCTCGAGACCGGCGACGCGCTCGACCCCGCCGAGCTTGAGCAGGGCGCTCATCCCGAGATGCGATCCCCCCAGCCGAACCATGCGAGCCGCCACCGACAGGGCCACCTTCTCCTCGGGGGTCAGCCCCGGGTCTTCGAGGGCGTACTCGTCGGGGTCGACCGTATAGCCGAAATCGACCTCCCACTCGTCGAGCGGCACCAGCTTCAGGGGTACCCCCATCCGGCGCAGCAGGTCCTTGTCACGCTCGAACATGCGGTGGAACGCGTCGTCGGACTCCTGCCCGTAGCCGAGGACGGTGTACCTGATGTCGTCGGCGGTCACCGGGCGTGACGACTCCAGCAGATAGATGAGGAGGTTGAGGACGCGCTCGACGACGTTCTGCATGGGAGGATTGTGCCCTCGGAGAGGGCAATTCCGAGGTACTTGGTACTTGGTACTTGGTATTTGGTACTACGTCTCTGAGCGCTGCGCGCTCAGAGGCTTTCTATGAGCTTGTCCACCCGGTCGTCGTGCGACTTGAACGGGTCCTTGCACATCACGGTCCGCTGCGCCTGGTCGTTGAGCTTGAGATGGACCCAGTCGACCGTGAAGTCACGGCGCTTGGCCTTGGCCGCCTTGATGAAGGCGCCGCGAAGACGGGCCCGCGTCGTCTGCGGCGGCCGGATGACGGCCTCGGCGATCTTCTCGTCGCTGACCACACGATCGGCGAGGCCCCGCGACTCCATCATGTAGTAGAGGCCACGGGTGCGGTCGACGTCGTGATAGGCCAGGTCCATCATCGCCACCCGGGGATCGGACATCTGCAGCCCCCGCTTGGTGGCGTACCTCTCCAGGAGCTTGTACTTCATCACCCAGTCGACCTCACGGTCCAGGGTCATCGGATCCTTCTCCAACCCGGTGAGCAGGTGTTCCCACCGGTCGATGGCTCGCTGCACCTGAGCCGGGAAGCCGGGGCTGCGGGCGAACCTCATGGCCCGGTCCAGGTACTCCCATTGGATGTCGAGGGCGCTCAACTCGCGACCGTTGGCCAGCTTGATCTTGCGCTGGCCGGACATGTCGTGAGCGACCTCGCGGATGGCCCGGATCGGGTTCTCCAGGCTCAGGTCACGGAACACGACGTCACGCTCGATCATCTGGAGCAGCGCCACCATGGTCCCCACCTTGACGTAGGTGGCGTACTCGCTCATGTTGGAGTCGCCGGCGATGACATGGAGCCGCCGGTAGCGCTCGGCGTCGGCATGCGGCTCGTCCCTGGTGTTGATGATCGGACGTGAACGTGTCGTCGCCGAGGAAACACCCTCCCAGATGTGATCGGCGCGCTGGGCGATGGCGTAGGTGGTGCCCCGAGGCGTCTGGGTGAGCTTCCCGGCGCCCAGGAAGATCTGCCTGGTGACCAGGAACGGGATGAGGACGTCCACCGTGCGGTGGAAGTCCTTGTGCCGGCTCACCAGGTAGTTCTCATGGCACCCGTAGGAGTTGCCGGCCGAATCGGTGTTGTTCTTGAAGACGAAGATCTGGCCGCGGATTCCCTCCTCGGCGAGACGTTCCTCGGCACCATGCACCAAGCCCTCGAGGATCCGCTCCCCCGCCTTGTCGTGGGCGACGACGTCCTCGAGGTCGTCGCACTCGGGGGTGGCGAACTCGGGGTGGGACCCGACGTCGAGGTAGAGACGGGCGCCGTTCTCCAGGAAGACGTTGGAGGATCGGCCCCACGAGACGACGCGCCGGAACAGATAGCGGGCCACCTCGTCGGGGCTGAGACGCCGCTGACCTCTCAGGGTGCAGGTGACCCCGTACTCGCTCTCCAGCCCGAAGATCCGGCGCTCCATTGCGACAGGCTAACGCCTGGGTACCGAGTACCGAGTACTTGGTATTTGGACGCCACCCGCCCGTGCACCAAGTACCAAGTACCAAGTACCAAGTACCAAGTACCAAGTACCAAGTACCAAGTACCAAGTACCAAGTACCAAGTACCAAGTACCAAGTACCAATTACGGGCTACGGGGTACTCGGGGTCACCGGCGTCAGCCGGTGACCTCGGAGATGTCGATGCGGCGGAACGCACGACGGCCCTGGTTGGCGTCGAGGGCGGCGATCTCCCAGCCCTCCGACTCCCGACCCTCGGCCTGGCGGAAGGCCTCCTCCCCGGCGGCGAAGGCTTCCCGCAGCGTCATGTCCGGGCGCCACAGGTCTTCGAGCGCCTCGGTGAGACGCTCGGCCTTGCCACCGATGGCGACGAACCGCCGCTCGTCGTAGAGGGTCCCGTCGTATGAGATCCGGAAGAGGCGGTGCCCGTCGTCGTTGGCAGAGAGCTCCGTGATCAGGATCTCCACCTCGAACGGCTTCGGGTCCCGGATGAAGATCATGCCCAGGGTCTGCGAGAACGCCGTGGCCAGGCCCATGGCGGTGACGTCGTCCCGGCTGTACAGGTAGCCCATGAGGTCCGCCTGACGGATGCCGGCCTTGCGCAGCGTCTCGAACTCGTTGTACCGGCCCACGCCGGCGAAGGCGATGCGGTCGTAGAGCTCGGAGATCTTGCGAAGTGCTGTCGACGGGTTCTCGGCGATCATGAGCACGCCGTCGGCGTAGTCCAGCGCCACCAGCGACCGGCCTCGGGCGATGCCCTTGCGGGCGAACTCGGCCTTGTCCCGGACCAGCTGTTCGGGTGCGACGTAGAACGGGATGGTCATCGGATGGTCTCCACGGCGCGCTGGGCGAGCGGGAGGATGAGGTCGTCGTCGAGCTCCTCGAAGCCGGTGGCGTCGATGCGGACGACGTTGGGCAGGATGCCACGCATCAGGTCGGGCCCGCCGGTGGCCGTGTCCTCCTGCGATGCTGCCACGAGGGCACGCACCGCCAGCTCGGCTGCCTCGTCGGCGCCGATGCCGGGCTCATAGGTGGTGCGGAGATAGGACTTGGCGAGCCGCGATCCCGACCCGGTGGTGGCGAAGTCGGTCTCCTCGTAGCGACCGCCGACCACGTCGTAGCTGAACACCCTCCCGGTGCTGGCCAGTTCGTCGTAACCGGCGAAGAGCGGGACGACCGCCAGCCCCTGGAATGCCAGCGGGAGATGGTTGCGGACGAGACGGGCGAGGAACGACGCCTTCCCCTCCAGCGAGAGAGCTACACCCTCGATCTTCTCGTAGTGCTCCAGCTCCACCTGGAAGAGACGCACCATGTCGATGGCCAGGCCGGCGATGCCGGCGATGGCGATCGCCGACGACCGGTCGGCGGGGAAGACCTTGCGGATGCGCCGGTGTGCCACCAGGTGACCCTCGGTGGCGCGGCGGTCACCGGCCATGACCACACCATCCATGTAGCGGGCTGCCAGGACCGTGGTGCCCTCAGGGACGGCCGGAACGGTGACGCCCTCGGGGATGCTCAGCTTCGGGCTGAGACCGAACGACTCGAGCAGGTCGGTGAAGCTGGATCCCGGGACCGGCGCGTCGATTGGGAGTGGACCGATAGGTCGTCCCTTCACTGCCCGCCCTTCTGGACGTAGTTCTTGACGAACTCCTCGGCGTTCTCCTCGAGCACCTCGTCGATCTCGTCGAGCAGCTCGTCGAGCTCCTCCAGGTCCGCCTCCGACTCGGTGCGCTGGGTCGTCTCCTCGGCGGCGTCCGACTCTTCTCTTCGTCGGGACTGTGCTCTCTCTCGGTCGGACATCTCCTTCAGCCTCCTAAGCGTTCAATCAGGGCCGCGGCGTCCTCGGCCTCGTCGATGAGTGCAGCCACTCGCGCGGCATCACCCTTCAGTGGTTCCATCATAGGAACCCGCTTCAACGTGGCTTCGCCGACGTCGAAGACCAGGGAATCCCAGTTGGCGGCCACCAGTGCGCCCGGGTACTCGGTGACGCACCGGCCCCGGAAGTAGGCCCGGGTGCGGGTCGGGGGCTCGACGGTCGCAGATTCGATCTGTTCGTCGGTGAAGAGCCGCCGCATCGACCCTCGCGCCGCCATGCGGTAGTAGAGCCCCTTGTCCGGGTCGACGTCGTGGTACTGGTGTGCCAGGGCACGAAGCTTGCTGTCGGTCCAGTCGATGCCGTCACGGTCGCGGTAGCCGTCGAGGAGCCTCATCTTTGCCACCCAGTCGAGGGTGTCGGCGAGTCGCGTGGGCTCCGTCTCCAGCAGTTCCAGGGTGCGCTGCCATTCGTCGAGGACCTGCTTCCACACCGGGTCGTCGAGTTCCTTCTCGGCGTACTTGGAGAGCCACTCGTGGTAGCGCCACTGCAACTCCAGCGCGGTGGCGGTGCCGCCGCCGTCGAGCTCCAGGGGCCGCTTCATGGAGAGGTCATGGCTCACCTGCCAGCACGCCTCCACCGGGTCGAAGAGGTCGAGAGGGTCCGGAAGGGCGCGGTCCTCTAGGGCGGCCAGCATGAGGGCGGTGGTGCCCATCTTGAGGAAGATCTGCACCTCGGAGAGGTTGGCGTCACCCATGATCACGTGGAGGCGCCGGTAGCGGGACGGGTCGCCGTGCGGCTCGTCCCGGGTGTTGATGATGGGCCGCTTGAGGGTGGTCTCCAGGCCGACCTCCTCCTCGAAGAAGTCGGCACGCTGGGTGATCTGGTAGTCCACCTCCGGCCGGTCGTTCTCCCGCCCGATCTTCCCCGAGCCCGTGAAGATCTGCCTGGTCACCAGGAAGGTGGTGGCGAATCGGATCACGTCGGTGAACGGGGTCTCCCGGCTGAGCAGGTAGTTCTCGTGGGCGCCGTAGGAGTTGCCCTTGCCGTCGGAGTTGTTCTTGTACAGGGAGACGTGGCGTCCCGAGACCTCGGTGGCGACCGACGCCGCCTTGCGCATCACCCACTCCCCCGCCTTGTCGTAGAGGGCGGCCTCGAGCGGGTCGTAGCACTCGGGCGCGGAGTATTCGGGGTGGGCGTGGTCCACGTAGAGACGGGCGCCGTTGGCGAGCACGGAATTGACCACGGCGCTCTCCGGGTCGGGCGAGCCGTATGCGTCGTGCCCGTGCCCGCGGGCGTCGCGCCCGGGCGACTCCTCCTCGAACGACCACTGCAGCTTGACCCGGGTGCCCGGGTAGCTGTTGACGACCAGGGTGGAGGCGACGGCCGGGTTGTAGGCGGGGTCGCCCCGGACGACGATTCCGTACTCGGTCTCGGTTCCGAGGACCTTGTGGAGAGCCATCAGGCCGCCATCAGAGGTACTGCCCGCCCGAGACCTTCTCGATCAACCGGCTCTCTTCGGCGCCACCCACGAGGGTGCGGACGTAGACGATCCGCTCGCCCTTCTTGCCGGAGATCTTGGCCCAGTCGTCGGGGTTGGTCGTGTTCGGGAGGTCCTCGTGCTCCCGGAACTCCTGCTTGATGGCCGCATGGAGGTCGGATGAGCGGATCCCACCGGGTCCGCCGGCGATCTGCCGCTTGATGGCGTCCTTCTTCGCCCGCCGGACGATGTTCTCGATCATGGCGCCCGAGGCGAAGTCCTTGAAGTACAGGACCTCCCGGTCCCCGTTGGCGTACGTGACCTCGAGGAACCGGTTCTCCTCGTCCTCCGCGTACATGGTGTCCACCGTGGAGTCGATCATCGACTCGATGCAGTCCGCGACGCTGGAGTAGCTGGACAACTCCTCCGGGTCGATCGGGGTGTCGTCGGTCAGGTAGATCCGGAAGATCTCGCGTGCCGCCTGCGGGTCTGGCCGGTTGATCTTGATCTTCACGTCGAGACGCCCGGGCCGGAGGATGGCCGGGTCGATCAGGTCCTCACGGTTGGAGGCGCCGATCACCACCACGTTCTTCAGCGCCTCGACCCCGTCCAGCTCACTGAGCAGCTGGGGCACGATCGTCGACTCGACGTCGGAGCTGATGCCGGTGCCGCGGGTGCGGAACAGCGAGTCCATCTCGTCGAAGAACACGATCACGGGGACGCCCTCGTCGGACTTCTCTTTGGCCCGTTGGAAGATGAGCCGGATCTGACGCTCCGTCTCGCCGACCCACTTGTTCAACAGCTCGGGGCCCTTGATGTTGAGGAAGTAGGACCTGACGTCGGGGTTGCCGGTCCTCTCGGCCACCTTCTGGGCGAGGCTGTTGGCCACGGCCTTCGCGATCAGGGTCTTCCCGCAACCGGGCGGGCCGTAGAGGAGGATGCCCTTGGGCGGATCGAGCTGGTACTCGCGGAACAGGTCGCGATAGAGGTACGGGAGCTCGACGGTGTCCCGGATCTGCTCGATCTGAGCGGCCAGGCCGCCGACTTCCTCGTAGGTGATGTCCGGGACCTCTTCCAGGACCAGCTCCTCCATCTCCGGCCGTTCCATCTTCTCCAGGACCAGTCCGGTCTTGGTGTCGATCCGGACGTAGTCGCCGGGACGGAGCCGGACGTCGAGCATGGTCTCGGCGCGGCTGGTGACCCGCTCCTCGTCGCCGTGCCCCATGAGGACGACGCGCCCGTCCGTGAGGACGTCGCGGACCCGAAGGACCTCGCCGGCGGGCTCGAAGGCGCGGACGTCGACGATGTTGAATGCCTCGTTGAGCAGGACTTCCTGGCCGACCTGGAGGAGCTTGACCTCGATGTTGGGCTGGGCGTTGACCCGAAGCTTGCGGTTGCCGGTGAGGACGTCGACCGTGCCGTCGGAATTGACCTGGAGGACCGTGCCGAAGTTGTTCGGCGGCTGGGTCAGCTTCTCGACCTCCTCACGGAGGACGCCGAGCTGTTCCCGGGCCTCCTCGAGGAGCTGGGCGATCTTGTCGTTCTGGGCCACGGCACGATCGAGACGCTCCCGGGTGCGCTGGAGCTCGCGCTCCAGTTCGCTGTCGCCATGCGGTGACTCGCGGAGCCGGCGGCGGAGGTAGGCGACCTCCTCCTCGAGGGCCGCGGTCATCTTTCGCAATTCGACGACTTCCTGGGGCGTCTGTTCCTCTGCCACGGCTTCCTCCTACCTGGATGACCGCCTTCGGTCAGTATACGAACGGGGTTCGCTACTTACCCGGGACCATCGAATCAGCCACTCTGGTCGATCCTGCGCATGAAAACGAGGAACCCGGTGTGCCCCACCATGGTGTGCTCGGGCCGCACGCTGCGCCCGTCGACCTTCCAGTCGCGCATCAGGAACTCCTTGACCTCGATCTCGGCGAAGCGCCCCGTGTCCCGCGCGGCCGCAGTGGCGACCTCCAACTGGGGAACGGTGGGCAGATAGGCACAGAGGATCCCACCCGGCGGCTGGTGCTTGGCCGCCACCTCGATGACATGCCAGGGCTCGGGAAGGTCGAGCACGATCCGCTCCGGCTCAACCTCCGCCACGACGTCGCTCACGTCACCCATACGCAGGTCGAGGTGGGAAGGGATCTCGCCGTACCACCGCGTGATCGTCTTCCGGGCATGGGCGGCGTGGTCCTCGCGGCGCTCCACGCTCACCACCCTCCCCGTGGGACCCACCGCCCTGGCCAGACCGAGGGTGAGGGCGCCGGACCCGGTTCCCGCCTCGAGTACGGTCATCCCCGGGCCGATGTCGGCGTAGACGAGGATGGGCCCGAGGTCCTTCGGGTAGACCACCTGGGCGCCCCGCTTCATCCGCAGGACGTAGTCGGAGAGGCGTGGCCGCAGCAGGAGGAGCTTGGCCCCGGCATGTGTCTCCAGCCACGACCCGTCCTCGGCGCCGATGATCGCCTCGTGTGGGATCGAGCCCTTGTGGAACGTGAATGCCTTGCCGGGCTCCAGTTTGAGGAGGTAGTGCCTGCCCTTGTCGTCGACCAGGAGGGCCGGGTCGCCCGGTTCGAAGGTCACGCCAGGACCGCCACGATCGACGCGATCAGGCCGAGCACCATGGCGATGACGACCACCCAGACCGTTATTCGCACGATTCGCTGTTGTCGCATGGTTCGCACCTCGCGAGGCGACGGTAGATTGCTCCAACGATGACCGGCCTCATATCCAAGGTAGTTGCTGGGATCTTCGGAGAACCGGGGCCTGCCGGGCGCCTCAGGGTCCTCACGGGTCTCCGCACGCGAGATCCCAGGCAGCTCACCACCGGCCTCGCCCTCCTCGGCCTCGCCTACCTGCGCCGGTCACAGCCTCGCCGCCAGTTGGTCTACCGGAAGGTCCTGAGAGAGGACGACGCGCTCCTCATCAGGGTGGCGGGGCCCGACACCAGGCCGATCGACAGGAAGAAGCTCCGCGGTATCCGCTGAGCCTCGGGCGTCAGACCCGGTACACCTCGACCAAGGTCTTCCCCCGTGACCCGCGACGCCGGCCGACGAGGAACGCCAGGGCGACGACACCGGCGGCGATCAGGAGCCCCACCATGGCTTTGTCCTTGGCCGCCTCACGGGTCTCGTCGACCGCGTCGACGATCTCCATCGCCTTGGCCTCGATGTCCTCACGGGTTATTGGCACTGCGGGCTCCGATCCTCCACGCCACCAGCATGGCCCCGATGGCGGCGGTCAACGCGGTGAGACCCCGGGCGAGGATCTCCCACCACTCCCCGTCCGGGAGCAGCATGCGATAGGCGAAGTAGGCCCCGAGCACGAGAAGGAACGCCCCGCTCGACATGAGCATCGCCCCACCGAGACCCAGGCCCGCCTGCCGTCCGAGCCTCTTCGCGGGCTCGATCGTCTCCTGACGGAGGTACTCCTTCGTCATCTCGAAGAGCTCTGTCGTGAGCTGTGGGATCTCCTGGGGATTCGCCATCGCCGAGGAATCTAACAACACCTGGACACAGCGCCACCAGGAGTTAGGGTTGCGGCTCGGTGGACCTCCTCGGTGACATGCGCGCCCTGGGACCCCGGTATCGGGCCCTTTGGACCGGCCAGGCGCTGGCCCAGTTCGGGACCTATGTCGCCTTCTTCACCATCCCGGTCCTCATCGACTTCATCCTGGAGAGCACGGGGCAGGGCGACGCCACCGCCCTCGAGTACGCCATGGCGTACGCCCTGGAGAACATCCCGATCATCCTCACGGGTCTCGTCGGAGGGGTCCTCCTCGACCGATGGGCCCTCCGCCCGGTGATCATCGCCACCCACCTGATCCGCGCGTCCGTCTTCTTCTATCTCTCGGCCACCGCCTCCGCCGGCTCGCTCAACGTGGGAACGGTGCTGGCACTGGCCTTCGTCATCGGGACGATGTCGACGATGTTCGAGGGAGCCCTCTACGCCATCCTCCCCAACATCGTCCGGCAGAAGCACCTGCCCCGGGCCAACTCTTTGATCACCGCCACCATCCAGGCCAACTTCGCCCTCGGCCCCCTCTTTGCGGGCATCCTCACCTCGTTGTCGGAGTCGCCGTCCATCGGCCTCTTCCTCACCGGCCTCCTCTTCATCTTCGCCGCGGTCTCGATGCGGGGTGTCGGGCGGGTGGCCCATCACCGCTCCCCTATCGAGACCCGGAGCCCCTTCTTCACCGAGGCCGCCAACGGGATCCGCTACGTGTGGGCCGAGCCGCGGCTTCGCCTTATCACGATCGCGGCAGCCGCGGCCAACCTCGTGGTCGGCTTCATCGAAGGGACGTGGAGGGAGTTGTACGAGCTCGTGGTCGGGGCGAACGATGCCGCCCAGCAGGGTCTGCTCCTCAGCATGCTGGGCGTGGGCGGCATCATCGGCGCCTTCGTGGCCCCTTCGGTGACCAAGCGCATCGGCCTCGGTCGTTCCCTGGTCATCGGAATGGCGATGACCGGTCTCGGGATGTTCGCCTTCATGTTCACCAGGTACGGGTTGATCGCGATCTTCCTCCAGGTGTTCTGGATGGCCGGTGTTTCCATCGTCAACGTCCCGATCGCCACGGTGCGCCAGGTGTACTCGTCACCGTCGATGCTGGGGCGGGTCATCACCGCCAGCCGGGCGATCGGCTGGGCCACGATCCCGCTCGGCGCCGTGCTCGGCGGGGCGCTGGGCTCGTCGGAGGCGACCTACCCGCTGGTGGCCCGCGCCGCCCCGATCCTGCTCATGGCCACGGCGCTGTGGCTGTTCACCACGGTGATCTGGTCCGACACCTTTGGCCCACGCGAGGACGACCCCGGAGAGGATGCCGGGGAACAAGGCGAGCTGTTCGAAGTCGGTGAGCCCGCCGGCGGCGACCACGAGTGACAGACGTCTGAAGAGCGGCTAGGCGCCGGGGGCGATGACCCGGATGCTCTGGACGTTGTCCTCGATCTCGAGACGCCAGGTGATGCCGTCGATGACCCACTCCGCCTGGTGCGTCAGGTCCCTGAAGTCCTCGAGGGTCCCGCCCGCCAGGCCGACCCGGCTGTACTGCTCCAGGCACTCGGGCTGGTGCGGATGCACGACATGGCAGACGTGGATCACCAGGCGATCGGCGTTCTCGTCGGAAAGCCAGGACTGGACCAATAGCCCGTACAGGTCCTCGGTCCGGTCGTCGTAGGCGCCGGCGATGAGGCTCGACTCGCCGAACCGATAGGTGAAGGCGTCGAAGCGGCCGGTCTCGGGGGTGCGTGGGATCCCCTTGGTGATCGCCGGGGGTGATGTCACCTCGTTCCAGCGATCGGCCAGCTGGGGCAGCTCGATCCCCAGGGAGTCGGACGCCGCATCGGGGGCAGTTTGGACGGGCGCTGGTGCCGCGGTTCCCGCGACCGGGGTCTCCTCGGCCCGCGGCCACGAGTTGACCACCAGGATCACGGCGACGACGAATCCGAGAACGGCCAGCACCCAGATACCACCACCGCGGAGCTGATGGATGAGGTCGACGTGCCCGGTGGCCGCGGCCGCCTTGCCTCCCAGGCCCAGATGCCCGCCCGAAGCAGGCACCTCAGGAGCGACGACGAAGTCGTCCTCGAACAATCGGGTCGTCTGCTCCATGTCTGTTTATCGGAACCAAGCCTTGAAAAGATGAGTGCGACACGCGATCGAGGCCCGGTTTCCCGGGCCTCGATCACTACGGCTTCTGACCGGGATCAGCTGTCCAAATGGAACGCCCGGTAGAGGAATGCCGCCATCTGCCCGCGCGTGATGTTCGCATTCGGGCAGTAGTTGGTGTTCGCCGGCGGGTTGCACCCACGGGTGATGCCGACCTCCGCGATGGCGTTGATCGCATCCTCGTGGATGTTGCCGTCATCGTCGACGAACCAGTCGGTCGCCGACGGATCCAACTCGAACGCCCGTTGCATGAACGTCGCCATTTCGGCTCTGGTCAGAGTCGCATCCGGGCAGTAGTGCGTGTTGTCCGGCGGGTTGCACCCACGGGTTATCCCGGCATCGGCGAGGGCGTTGATCTCGGCCTCGAAGAGGTGACCATCGTCATCGTCGAAGTGGTCCGTGCTCGAGGCGGGCAGACCGAGCGCTCTCACGATGAACGCCGCCATCTGACCGCGTGTCACGACACCGTCCGGGCAGAACAACGTGTTGTCCGGCGGGTTGCACCCACGGGTGATGCCCTCTTCGGCCAGCCACGAGATCTCCGTGAAGAACAGGTGGTCCTCCGGGACATCGTCGAAGACCGGTCCGGGTTCCGGTGCGGGCACCGCCTCCACGGTGGTGGTGGCGTACTGCGAGCCGACCTGGTTGGTCGGGAACAGCCAGAGCATGTCCCCGGACCCGGTCACCGAAAGCGAACCACCATCACCGGCGCCGACGCCGATCAGGTTTCCGATCTCGGTCTCGATCACGGAGCCCAGATCGATCTCCAGGTCCTCCATGAGCCCGACCAGCGAGTCGTCACGGAGATCGAACATGAAGATGTCCGCCGTGAACTCGTCACTGTCCGAGTTCATCCCGAAATCGCCGTTCAGGTCGACGAGCAGGCTCGCGACCTCGTCGTTGTAGTCCGTCTGGACGACGTACTGCAGGAATGCACCGCCCAGGTTCAGGTCGAACAAGGCGGTGACGTACAGGCCACTGAACTCACCCGTCCCGGTGAGCAGCCCGAAGTCCGCGGCGACGATCAGGAAGTCGTCGCTCCCGTCGGAGTCGGCATCCAGGAAGACGTCGATCTCGTACGGGTTGAGCGTCTCGGTCGGCTCGAGGCCGAGGGCGATGTCCAGGACATCCAGGTCACCGTCCGCGAACGTGGTGAAACCCGCGGCCTGGATGGTCCCGTTCGAAGCGTCACCGACGCCGAGAAGGTTGTAGCCGGAGGCCAAGCCGTCGGCGCCGCCGTTGGCGACGTCGATGCTCCCCTGGCCACCACTCACCGAGAGGTCGGACGCCGGATCCATCACTGCCATGACGCCGACGACCATGTCGTCGCCCGGGTGCGACTCGTCGAAGATCCGGATCCAACCGTCGAACTCGGTCTGGGTCTGCTCCCAGAACGCGCCGACGTCGGCCGGCATCTGCTCCGGGTCCCACGACAGGGTGACGTCGAAGGCGGCGGTTCCACCCGATGTGGTCACCGAGGTCGGGAAGTCCAGGTCGACACCATCGATCGGCTGGTTCGGGATGAACTCGAGCGTGTAGGTGGTGTCGTCCTCGAGCCGGGTGATCGTGACGGTCTCCGATGCGTCACCCGCATCGAGAGGATTGATCCGCCCGAAGGACACGCCGGCGGGTGATGCATAGCCGTGGAGCTCGAGCACCGCGACGTCGGCCTGGGCGACACCCGTCCCCTGTCTCGCCAGCGCCACCCCGCCTTCCGGCTCTGCCGGGCGGGCGGAGTTCATGATCAGGGACTTGACGCCCTCGGGTGTCAGGTCCGGGTACTGGTCCAGCAGTTGGGCCGCCAGACCGGCGATGTGCGGCGTCGCCATCGACGTCCCGTTGGAGGATGCGCCACCGTCGCCGCTGCCCACGTCGGCCGAGATGATCCCGAATCCGGGAGCGGACACGTCCGGCTTGAACACGTTGCCGATGCCCGGCCCGCGTGACGAGAACGCGGCCATCTCGTCGGCCAGTTCAGGATGCTCGATCACGACGTCCGGGGACATCGTGACGTTCACCGTGTCGGTCTCGGTGGCGGCGAGGATCGCCTCACCGTCGTCGAGCCCTATCAACATGGCCGGGATGGTCGGCTGATCCGGCGTCCCGTCCTGGCTCATGGTGAACAGCGGTTCGTCCTGGTTGTCGAAGACCACCACGGCAATCGCACCCGCCTCCTGTGCGGCACGGACCTTCGCCGAGAAGGAGCAGGTGCCACGCTGGATCAACGCGATGTTGTCTTCGAGCTCGGCGGGATTGTTGATCATCCCCGTTAGGCCCGCCTCGTCTGTCGGGTCGCACGCATTCAGTGGATCGGCCACGGCGATGTCGTCGGTGATCTCGGAATCGAGCGCCCCGAAGTCGCCGATGGTGGCCTCATACTCACCGGCGATGCCCGCGGGCGAGTTGACCCTCACTGCGTTCACGAAGAAGCCGTCATCGATGGATGCGGCCACCGAGATGGCACCGTCGGCGTTGGCGGGCGAGCTGGTGATGTACGGGATGTCACCGGCGTTGCCGGAGGCCGCAACAACGACGACACCCAGGTCGACCGCGTTCTGGGAGGCGATCGTCGACGGGTCGTTGGGCAGCCCGAAGTCGGACCCCAGGCTCATGTTGATGATGTCGACGTGGTCATCGGTTGCCAGGTCGTTGTTCGGGTCGAGTGCCCGCTCGATCGCGTCCGACGTCAGGTCGGTGCACCCCGTGGCGTCCCCGAAGACCTTGTAGGCATAGATGACGGCGTCGGGCGCCATGCCCTCGCCATGACCACCGGGGACCTCCAGGCCGGCCGCGGTCGCCGCGACGTGGGTCCCATGCCCGAAGACGTCGAGCGGGTCGGGATCCGGGCTGGGGACCTCGACAGGAGTTGATGCGCAGGGGTCGTAGATCGGCCCGGCGAAGTCGAAACCGCCGACGACCTTGGCCGTCGGGAAGGTCCCGGGCTCGATCACACCGGTCTCGTTCTCGTCGTAGGCCTGTTCGGTGCCCGGGCCACCGAACGCCGCGTGGGTGTAGTCGACACCGGTGTCGATGACCGCGATGGAGACACCGTCGCCGTCCGCGCCGGCCGCCTTGGCGACGTCGCCGCCGATCCAGGGAACGCTGTCCTCGTTGTCGACGTAGTAGCGGGTGACGCCACTCACGCTGAGGACGCCGTCCATGGCGCGAATCGCGGGAATGTCGCCGGCCCTGACCTTCACCCTCAGACCGTTGGCCGCCACCTGCATCGAGGACAGCTCCTCGACGATGACGTCGCTCAGAGCATCACGAATGCGGGCCTGCTGTGCCAGGTTGCGTTGGCCTTGAGCCTTCTGGGCAGCAGCCGGAGCTCCCGTCGCCGCCAGTTCTGCGACCGCCGGCTCATCCAGCTGGATGAACACCTGGACGATGTCGTCCGGGCTGTGCCGTTGGAACGCGTCCGATACGTTTCCCGATGCCCTCTCCCCGCGGTCGAAGGCTCGGAAGCCGTTCGGTGCGGCAGATAGGGGGCCGGCCACCACCATCATGGCGGTGACCATGGAGAGAATGGCCAGTATCGCCGTTCGTCTCATGAGGTAACCCCTCTTTTCGTTGGCGTGTACGCGCGGAAATGCCGGATTCCGCAACTGGAGTCCGAGATGTCCGCCATTTGCACACCGCAAACCTACACATGGGGCATGAGCGCGTGTCGGGCGGAGCACTTTCCGAGGGCGCAGTCACCACCCGCCGTGGCCGCGTCGTATCGTCGCGGTGGGACCGGTCGGCGCCCGCCCGACAGGAACCGGAGGTCGCGACGATGGAAAAGCGAGTAACCGCCAAGGCCTTCCACGAGGCACCCGGAGTCGAGGATTGGAGGATCCTCTACTGGGGAGCCCACGCCCATTACCGGACTCCCAGCTTCGTCGAGGGCGCCGCCCTGGTGGACGAGATCGCCCGAATCGGCGCCGAGATGGGCCGCTTCCCCGACGTCGACCTCCGCCCCGAGGGTGTGACCATCAAGACCTTCGCACGACCCGATGGCTCGGTGGGCGAGTCCGACGTGGAGATGGCGCGCCGGATATCGGTCGCGGCCCGCGAATTGGGGCTGGAGCCCGATCCGAGCCGGCTCAAGGTCGTCGGTGTCGCCGTGGCGCAGGACGAGGGCGTCGACACCCGCCCGTTCTGGAACGCCGTGCTGGGTTATGTCGACCTCGGCGACGAGGACTCCATCGACCCGACACGACGCAACCCGCACTTCTGGTTCCATCCCATCGACCCGCCGAAGCCGGGCAGAGGGCGGTACCACATCGACGTCAGCGTTCCCGCCGATGAGGGTGAGCGGCGCCTCCAGGCCGCGCTGGCCGCGGGCGGCAGGCTGGTGCGGGACAACTCGCCGGAGTGGTGGACGATCGCCTCGCCGGACAACCACGGTGTCGACATCGCGATCTGGCCGGACAACGAGGACTACCAGGGCTGGACCTGACCGGGAATCGTTGCGCCCGCACGGGGGTTGAATGACCTCCGTGAAGAAGATCGGCTTTCTCTCCTTCGGCCACTGGTCCAACGCCCCGGGCTCCCAGACGCGGACCGCTTCGGACTCGCTGCTCCAATCCATCGAGCTGGCCGTGGTCGCAGAGGAGCTCGGAGCCGATGGCGCGTACTTCCGTGTCCATCACTTCGCCCGTCAGCTCGCCTCGCCGTTTCCCCTTCTCGCGGCCATCGGTGCCCGGACCAGCCGCATCGAGATCGGCACCGCCGTCATCGACATGCGCTACGAGAACCCCTTCTACATGGTCGAGGACGCCGGAGCGGCCGACCTCATCGCCGGTGGCCGGCTCCAGCTCGGCATCTCACGCGGATCGCCGGAGCAGGTGATCGACGGCTGGCGCTACTTCGGCTACTCCCCCGCCGAAGGCGAGACCGACGCCGACATGGCCCGCCGCCACGCCGAGGTCTTCCTCGAACTGCTCCGCGGCGAGGGTTTCGCCCAGCCCAACCCGATGCCGATGTTCCCCAACCCTCCCGGCCTCCTCCGGCTGGAGCCGCACTCGGAAGGTCTGCGGGAGCGGATCTGGTGGGGCTCCGGCTCGAATGACACCGCCCGGTGGGCGGCGCAGCTGGGAATGAACCTGCAGAGCTCCACCCTCAAGTTCGACGAGTCGGGCAAGCCGTTCCACATCCAGCAGCGGGAGCAGATCGACATCTTCCGGGACGCGTGGAAGGAGGCGGGGCACCAGCGTGAAGCACGTGTCTCGGTGAGCCGCAGCATCTTCCCCATCGTGACCGAGCTCGACCGGGCCTACTTTGGACACGAGCGGCACGACCACGACACTGTCGGCATGATCGATGCCAACACCAGGGCGATCTTCGGGCGCAGCTACGCGGCCGAGCCGGACGCCCTCGTCGAGGAGTTGCGCCAGGACGAGGCCATCGCAGCGGCCGACACGCTCCTTCTCACCATCCCCAACCAGCTGGGTGTCGAGTACAACGCCCACGTCATCGAGTCGGTCCTGAAGTACGTCGCGCCCGAGCTCGGCTGGCGGTGAGGATGACGGCAACCGCTGCGCCCGAGACATCCCGCCGCGACGTCCTCCTGGTCTTCGTCGCACTGATGCTGGGCATGTTCCTGGCGTCGCTCGACCAGACGATCGTGGCCACCGCCCTTCCCACCATCGTCGGGGAGCTGGGCGGCATCTCCCATCTCTCGTGGGTCGTGACGGCGTACCTGCTCACCTCCACGGCGAGCGCACCGCTGTACGGGAAGCTCTCCGATCTCTATGGCCGCAAGCTGATGTTCCAGGCGGCCATCGGCATCTTCCTGGTGGGCTCCGTGTTGTGCGGCTTCGCCTTCGGCATGGGTCAGCTGATCACCTTCCGGGCCATCCAGGGGCTGGGCGCCGGGGGCCTCATCGTCATGGCCCTCACGATCATCGGGGACGTCCTTTCCCCCAGGGAGCGGGGTCGGTATCAGGGCTACATGGGCTCGGTGTTCGCGGTGTCCTCGGTGGGCGGGCCGCTGCTCGGCGGCTTCATCGTCGACAACCTCGACTGGCGGTGGGTGTTCTTCGTAAACGTGCCCGTGGGCCTGGCCGCGATGGCAGCCACCGCCCGTTTCCTCCATCTCCCGGTGCGGCGTAGGGAGCATTCCATCGACTACCTCGGAGCGGCGCTGCTGGTCTCGGGAGTGACCGCCCTTCTCCTGGTGACTGTTTGGGGTGGGTCCGAGTACGACTGGGCGTCTCCTCAGATCATCGGCCTCGGAGCCGCGTCCGCGGTGCTGCTCACCCTGTTCGTGTTCCAGGAGCGGAGAGCCGCGGAGCCGATCCTCCCCCTGCGCCTCTTCCGAAATCGCACCTTCACGATCACGTCGACCACCGGATTCATCATCGGGCTGGCCATGTTCGGCAGCATCGTGTTCCTGCCCCTGTTCCTCCAGGCGGTGATCGGCGTCAGTCCGACCCATTCGGGCCTCCTCCTGGTGCCCCTGATGGCCGGGGTGCTCTCCTCCTCGATCATCTCGGGGCGTCGCATCTCCCACCACGGGCGCTACAAGCGCTATCCCCTGGCCGGGACATCGGTGGCGGCTCTGGGCCTGTACCTGCTCTCCACCATGAGCCCTGAAACCAGCCTGGTGACAGCCTCGGCATACATGCTGATCCTCGGGGTCGGCGTCGGGCTGGTGCTCCAAGTGCTGGTGATCGCGGTGCAGAACGCCGTCGACATGGAGGATCTGGGTGTCGCCACCTCGTCCCAGGCGTTCTTCCGCTCACTGGGCGGGTCTTTCGGCACCGCTCTCTTCGGGGCGGTGTTGGGGAGCAGATTGGCCATCGAGATCGCAAGACGTCTCCCCGACACCGGTGGTCTTGGGATCGGCGACCTCACGGGCAGCCCCGAGGCGATCCATGCCCTTCCCCCTGCCATACGTGAGCAGGTGGTCGCGGCCCTGTCGGATGCCATAACCGCGTCTTTCGTCGTGGCGGTCCCGTTCGCCCTGGCCGCGCTGGCGCTGGCGGTGTTCCTGCCCGAGCTGCCGCTTCGGGATCAGGCCCACGTCAGCGCGGCGCCGGCGACCGAGCCGCTGTAGCGATCAGATCTCGATGCCGAGCTCTTCGAAGATGCGGGCGCGCTCCTCTTCGAACTCCTTGGCGCTGATCTTGCCCGCCTCGTGACGCTCGTTGAGGCGGGCGAACTCCTCCATTAGGGCCTGCTCGTCGACATCGGGCTTGTCCGTGTCGGAGCGGCGTTCGGCTCGCTTCTCCCGCTTCGCCTCCTGCTTCTCCTGACGGGCCTTCTCCCGGCTCCGCTTCAAGGCGGCTTCGCGACCCCGCTTAGCCACGGACCCGCCCGGTCGGAGCCGGCCGAGACTTCATCGTCTCGGCTTGGCCACGTTGACGGTCAGAGCGCGGCCGCCGACATCACGCCCGTCGAGGGCGTCGATCGCCTTCTGGGCCTCTTCCTGCGATCCCATTTCGACGAATCCGAAACCACGGGAGCGACCGGTGTCGCGATCGGTGATTACCTGGGCCCGTACGACCTCGCCGTACTGGCCGAACAGGGACCTGAGATCACCCTCGGTGGTGTTGAAGGTGAAGTTCCCCACGTAGAGATTGGTGGACATGCGTTCTCCTCGTCCGTCGGAACCTTCACCAAGCAGGCGGGCGGACCCACCGCTCCAATCGACGGACCAGAAGAGCAGCAAGGCGGTAGCGGTCTTCCGCTACGGGACGCAGCTTAGGCGTTGCCCCGACCTAGCCGCCGCGCCCACGCCCTCTTGACAGAGTCATGGTCATCCCGTAACGTACAACCAAATGGTTGTAGATCAGCGACCGGGTGCAGAGCTCTCCGTCGAGCAAGTCGATCGGATCTTCCATGCGCTGGCGGACTCCACGCGTCGGGACATCCTGCGCCGGTCGATGGCCGGCCCGCTCTCGGTGAGCGAGCTGGCCGCGGCCTACGACATGTCATTCGCCGCGGTGCAGAAGCACGTGGCGGTCCTGGAAGGAGCTGGTCTCGTGACCAAGGAACCCGATGGCCGCAAGCGCCTCGTCAACGGGAACCCGGAAACCCTCGCCGAGGCACAGGTGCTGATCGACGCCTACGAGCAGATCTGGCGGGATCGGGTACACCGACTGGACGCTCTGTTTGCCGACGACTGACCGAAAGGAACAAGCAAATGCCCATCACAGCAGTCAAGAAGAACCCGGAAGAGCTCACTCTCGAGGTCGTCGCCGACTTCCCCGTCCCCGTGGAGCGTCTCTGGGACGCCTATGCCGACCCCCGGCAGTTGGAGAGGTTCTGGGGGCCGGTGGAGTGGCCTGCCACGTTCACCCGCCACGACATGTTCCCCGGCGGCAGGTCGGAGTACGTGATGACCGGCCCGAATGGTGAGACCTCCGCCGGGTACTGGGACTTCGTCTCCGTCGACCGACACAAGTCGTTCGAGGTGATCGACGGCTTTGCCAACGCCGACGGGACACCGAACCACGACTTCCCCCGGATCCGCGTGGTGTTCCGGTTCGAGCCCACCGACAACGGCTCGCGTCTCATCACCACCTCCTACTTCTCCTCCGCGGACGAGCTCCAGCAGCTCCTGGAGATGGGGATGGAGGAAGGGATGCGCTCGGCGATGTCCCAGATCGACGACGTGGTCGCCGACCTCGCATCGTTCGCCGCCGGGATCGCCACCCAGGCCCAGATCCTCAACGACACCCAGGTGCGCACGTCCCGGATCGTCCGCGGCACCGTCGACCAGGTGTGGCGTGCCCACACCGAGGCCGACCTGGTGAAGCGTTGGATGACCGGGCCGGACGGCTGGACCATGCCTGTGGCCGATATCGCCACCGAGCCAGGCGAGACCTACCGGTACGAGTGGGAGAACGAGGAAACCGGTGACCGCTTCGGCTTCACCGGAGAACTCCTCGAGGCCCAGCCCCCGTATCGCATGGTCACCACGGAGGGGATGATCGGGATGGAGGGCCCACCGGCGATCAACGACCTGACCTTCCGCCCGGTCGAAGGTGGGACCCTGGTGACGATCGTCATCACCTACCCGAGCACGGAGGTCCGCGACATGGTGCTCGCCACGGGCATGGTCGACGGCATGGAGACCAGCTACGCCCGTCTCGAGGAACAGGTCCTGGCTGCCTGAACCACCGCGAAAGCAGGGCGGGTCGCTCCGGCGGCCCGCCCTCTTTTTCGCGTCACCCCCACCGGGGCGCGTCAAGACCCGAGTCATTTCGACCGATCACAACAGGGTGAGACTCCATCACATCCCCACGGTGAGGAGAATCCACCCCGGGTGGTGGGTGGCCCTGATCGGCGGCGCCCTGCTCGCCGGCTGGGCCGTGGTGTCCTGGTCCGGGGGGACGCGGACCGCCATGCCCCACCTGATGTATCTGCCCATAGTGGTCGCGGCACTGGTGGGAGGCGTCCGGGCGGGACTGCTCACGGCAGCGATCGCAGGTCTGCTGATGGGCCCGCTGATGCCTCTCGACACCGCCCTGAAGGAGCCACAGACCCTCGGTGGATGGGCTCTTCGGATGGCCTTCTTCGTGGTGGTCGGGCTCATCGTCGGCGAAGGGCGCCGTCGCCTCCTCAAGATGGAGCAGACCCGTCAGAAATTCATCTCGGCCGTGGCCCACGAGGTGCGCACCCCCCTGTCGGCCATCCTCGGCTTCTCCCAGATCATCTCGGACCGCTTCGACGACCTCCCGGAGAAGGAGATGCGCGAGTTCGTCCACGTCATCAACAAGGAGGTCGGCGAGCTCCAGGACATCATCGAGGGCTACATCGTCGCCGCCCGACTCGACGACGAGGCGCTCGTGTTCGAGCCACGCCCGATCGAGCTCGACACCGCCGTGCGTGAGGCGTTGGAGCGTCTGCCGGAGACGGTGGTCGACGGCAAGCTCCGCCTCGACCTCCAACCGGCAGTCTGCTGGGCGGATCCGGTGCGCGCCCGTCAGGCGATCCGGGCTTTGGTGGGCCACTGCCTCGCCTACCTCGAAGGCGACCTCGTGATCTCCACCTGGCAGAACGGGAAGGCCGCGGTGGTGGCGGCTCGACACCGCTCCGACGTCACCCGGGACGTGCTGATGGAGGGCATGGCCCCGATGACGCAAGTCCGGCCCGGGGCAACGAGACCTCATCCGGTGGGGATGGGTCTGGCCGTTGCATCGCGTCTCGCCGACCTGATGGGCGGATCACTGTTCCACCACAGCAACGGCTCACACAGCAGCTTCGAGATGCACCTCCCGGTGCCGAGCGCCGGCTAGGCGCGCCACGCTCAGCGCGGCTTGACGGCTCTGACGAGGGCGGAGTCCATCCCGTCGGTCGCTTCGTGCGTGGGCTGGATGGAGATGTCCTCGAACCCGGCCGCCGCGAGCATCTCCCGATACTCGGAGTAGGACAGTGCACCGGCGATGCAGCCGACCCACGTGCCGCGCTCGGCTCGCTCCTCCGGTGTCAGCTCGTCTCTGGCGACCACGTCGCTGATCCCGATCCTCCCACCCGGCTTGAGGACCCGGGCCATCTCGGCGAACACCGCAGGCTTGTCGGTGGACAGGTTGATCACGCAGTTGGAGATGATCACGTCGACCGTGGAGTCGTCGAGTGGGATGTCTTCGATGTAGCCCTTGAGGAACTCGATGTTGTCTGAGCCGGCCTCGGCTGCGTTCTTGCGGGCGAGTTCGAGCATCTCGTCGGTCATGTCGAGGCCGTAGGCGAACCCGGCCGGACCGACGCGTCGCGCCGAGAGCAGGACATCGATGCCGCCACCCGATCCGAGATCGAGCACCGTCTCCCCTTCCCTGAGTTCGGCCACCATCATCGGGTTGCCACAGCCCAGACTCGCCTCGACCGCTCCCGCTGGCAGGCCCTTCAACTCCTCGCCGTACGCCCCGGCGGTGAGGTCGACATCCAGAGACGCTTCTGTCCCGCACCCGTCGCCACAACAGGACCCGCTCGTCGCCGCCACCGCGTAGCGCTCCCTCACCTTCTCCCGAAGCTCGATGTTCTGCCGGCTCATCAGCGCCTCCTCATATCGATGTCTATCGAACTATTGGAGCATAACCTTCGTATCGACGCGCGTCAATGTATTAGGCTGTTCCCCATGGAATCGGGCTGCTGCACTGCCGAGGCACTCCCCCAGGACCGAGCCGAAGAACTCGCCGACACCTTCAAGGTGCTGAGCGACCCCGTCCGTCTCCGCCTGCTCAGCCTGATCGCAGCTTCGCCAGAGGTCTGCGCCTGCGACCTCACCGATCCCGTCGAGCGCAGCCAGGCAACGGTGAGTCATCATCTCTCGCTGCTCGTCAGAGCCGGGCTGGTCGTCAGGGAGCAGCGCGGCAAGTGGGCCTGGTTCTCGGTGGCTCCGGGTCGCGAGGATTTCGTGCGGTCGGTTCTCGCCGGACAGCCCGCTCTCAGCGGTCGCTGACCGGCCACAGTCATTCCGAGCTCCGGGGACCTTCCGTGGTGCACGACTCGAGAGGGTGAAAAAACCTTCGCGAAAACCGACCGGTCGCCGCTACCTTGTCCCGTCCCTTGAGCCAGGCCACCCCCACCCCAGCAGACTCTTTCGTCGTCCCCGGAAACTGGAAGCGCAACGTCGCGCTCTTCCTCAGCGGCCAGACCGTCTCCCTCTTCGGGTCGATGGTCGTCCAATACGCGGTGATGTGGTACGTCACCCTGGAGACCCGCTCCGGGTGGGCCGTGGCCCTCTACGCCATCGCCGCCTTCGCCCCTCAGGGCATCGTGTCCATCTTCGCCGGGGTGTTCGCCGACCGGATGAACCGCAAGGTCCTGGCGATCGTCTCCGACAGCGTCATCGCGTTCACGACGCTGGCGCTCGCCTTCCTCATGATGAGCGGGGTCGACGACCTCTGGGTCATCCTCGTGGCGGTGGCGGTCCGCTCGGTTGGAGCCGGTGTCCAGACGCCGACCGTCCAGGCGATGATTCCCCAGATCGTGCCCGGGGATCAGTTGATGCGGATCAACGGCATCTTCCAGTCCATCGGATCGGCGATGGCGCTGGTGGCCCCAGCGGTCGCCGCGGCGGTGTTCGCGGCGTTCGGCATCGTCCAGGTCTTCTTCCTCGACGTGGTCACCGCCGTCATCGGGGTCGGGTTCCTCTTGAAGGTGGCCGTCCCCGACATCGACCGGTCTCAGTCCGAGCCGACCAGCTACAAGCAGGATCTCGTCGAGGGGATGCGCTACATCCTCACCCACCGGATCGTCCGGTGGCTGCTGATCGTGTTCACCATCATCTTCCTGCTCACCGTCGCCCCGTCTTTCATCACCCCGCTGCTGATCGTGCGTGACTTCGGCCCCGAGCAATGGAAACTGGCCGCGCTCGAGATCTCGTTCAGCATCGGGATGGTGCTCGGCGGAATGGTCGTCGCCACCTGGCTGGCGAAGCGAAGCCGGATGGCCCTCATCATGGTGTCCACCTACATGTTCGGCGCCCTCATCGTCGGGATGGGCCTCACGCCCAACCTGTGGGTGTTATACGGGCTGATGTTCCTCCTGGGTCTTAGCGTCCCCCTGTTCTCGACGCCCTTCATGACCCTGATCCAGGAAACCGTCGAACCGGAGAAGCACGGACGGGTGTTCAGCTACGTGAGCATCGTCATGGCGCTGGCAACCCCTGTCGGGATGCTGGCGTTCGGCCCCCTGGCCGACCGCATGACCGTGCAGAGCCTGCTCGTCATCGGCGGTCTCGCCACGATGGGCTTCATGACCGTGGCCGTCCTGATGCCCTCGGGTCGCCAGGCCGTGGCCATGGCCAGGGACCATCACCCGGAGCCGGACATCGGCCCCGGCGAGCCCGAGGAAGCCCTCGAGCCCTCGGTCTGAGGGTCAGGCTTTGCGTTCGAAGGTGATGTGGGTGACCCCGCTCGGCGACGACACCGCCGTCACCCGGTAGTCCTCCTCCAGGCCTTCGAGACCGTCCCAGAGCCGCACTCCCCTGCCGAGGAGGATGGGCACCTGCACGACGTGCATGTAGTCCACCAACCCGGCCTGGAGGAAGTCGCGGATCACCGTCGCCCCGCCACCGAGGCGCACGTCGAGGCCACCGGCCGCCTCGCGAGCCGTCTCCAAGGCCTGTTCGGGGGTGGCGTCGAGGAAATGGAAGGTGGTGCCGCCCTCCATCTCCATCGGTGATACGGGCCGATGGGTGAGGACGAAGACCGGAGTGTGAAACGGCGGGTTGGGCCCCCACCAGCCCCTCCACGAGGGATCGTCCTGCCAGCCGGGAGGCCCGAACTTGTTCGCCCCCATGATCTCGGCGCCGATCCCCTGGCTGTGTTGCTGGGCGAATGCGTCGTCGATGCCGCCCTCACCCTCATCCGACCAGAACCGGGTGCGGAACATCCACTCGTGGAGTCTCTCCCCGGCGTGGCCGAACGGCTCCTCGAGAGACTGCGGCTCGCCGGTGCCGAAACCGTCGAGGGAGATGGCGAAGTTGTGGACACGAACTCGGGTCATCGTCTGGCTCCTCGGAAGCAGGACGAGCGACGTTACCCGGGAGGGCCATTTCGGATTCCCCCCTGCTCCCACCCGTCCCTAGCCTGCCTCCGTGACCCGAGTGACGGAGACCAGGTTCGCCCCGAGTCGTGTCTGGGCGGGATTCGCCACCGACGCGGTCATGGTGGTCGCCTTCACCGTCATCGGCCGCGCCAGTCATGAGCGGGATCTGCTCCGAGGGATCGGGAACACGATCTGGCCGTTCCTCACAGGACTGGTGATCGCCTGGGTCGTGTCGCGCGCGTGGACGGCGCCCGTGGCGCCCTGGCGAACGGGGATTCCGGTGTGGGCGGTGACCGCGACCGGAGGGATGCTCCTGCGGTGGGCTGCCGGCCAGGGTGTCCAGCCGACGTTCATCATCGTCGGAGCGGGGTTCCTCTTGTTGTTCCTGGTCGGCTGGCGGGTCGTCGTGGATCTGTGGGCCAGACGCCGGAATCAGACGTAAGGACCGGCGGGGTCCTCCGAGCTCTCCGGCTCATCCCCATCTGCTTCTTCGAGCGTGGGAGGGACTTCTCCGGGAGGGTCGCTGGCGGGGAAGGAGTCCTGGCCCCACTCGTCGACCAACTCGTCGGCGTATTCGGGAGTGCGCGGCTCTTCGGTGTCGGGGCGTTCTCGGTGGGTCATGTGGGCCGATTACCCGCCCTGGGCCGATTCAACCCGGCGGGTGCTTCAATCCCCTGATGCGCCGCGTCACCTACTCCATGAACCCCTCACTCGACGGCTACATCGTGGGCCCCGGCGGCGCATTCGACTGGTCGATACCGAGTGATGAGGTGTTCCGCTTCCACATCGACCAGATCCGGGGGGTCGACGTCCACCTGTTGGGCCGGAAGCTGTACGAGACGATGCTCTACTGGGAAACCGCCCAGGATCTCGATGAGGCCGAGCAGGAGTGGGCCACCCTGTGGAACGCCCTCCCAAAGGTCGTGTTCTCCAACACCCTCACCGAGGTGGTCGACAGCGCGCGTCTCGCCACCGGGACGCTCGAGGAGGAGATCCGGCAACTCGAGGAGGAGCCGGGTGACGGTGACATCGCCATCGGCGGCGCCGACCTCGCCGCCCAGGCGGCCGAACTCGACCTGATCGACGAGTACCGGATGGTGGTCTACCCGGTGCTGCTCGGCGGTGGGGTCCCATACTTCCCCAGGGCCGAACGCCGAGTCGACCTCGAACTCCTCGAGACACGGACCTTCGACAACGGCGCGGTCTACATGCGCTACCAGGTCATTCGGCCGAGGTGACGGCGCCACCCGCTAGGTAGAGGTCACCTCCGGGGAGACACACACCACCTCGATCTTGAACCCGTGGGGATCGAGGAAGTAGGTGGCGTAGTAGTGCTCACCGAACTCCGGGAAGGCTGTCGGCGGCACCAGAACCCGGTCCCCGCGCCCCAGAACCCAGTCGTGGACGTGGTGCACCTCACGGCGTGTGGAAACCAGGAACGCGATGTGGTCCAAACCGGGGGCATGCCTCGAATACACGTCGCTCTCGGTCTCGTAGAGGAAGAGTTGCGCCCCTTGCCAGTCGTTGGGGCGATACCCGTTGCCGAAGCACGATCGGAACCCGAGCATCGGCATCAGTTCGTCGTAGTACCCCTTGGCGGCTTCCACGTCGGGCACACCGATGCCGAGGTGTTCGATGGGCACAGCGCCTGGAGCGTACCCCCACCCGGGGCAAGCACCCGGGACGTCTACGGCATCACTCCTCGTCCTTCGAAGCCCGTGACGCCTCGTACGCCCGACGACGGGCTTCCCGTTCGGCACGTGCAGCCCTCATCACGTCGATCGGGTCGACATCGGCGACGTCGTCGGCGAACCGCCATTCGGCCGGTCCGGGTCCGCCCGAGTAGTGCGTCCCCGAGTCGTCACGGTCGAGGTAGCCGAAGTCGACGAGCTCCCGCCGCAGGCTGACCACGTCGACCGCGAGCGCGGGACAGGCCTCCTCGAGCCACTGGGCCAGCGCGTCGTTGACCTCGCGCTCCGTATAGACGGCCCCGGGCTCCATCCAGAGGGTCGCTGCCGCGAGGAGGATGTGCCGGTCGCGGCTCTTCTTGGGGAACCCCCGGGCACCACCGAGACACAGCGCGGCAAGCCTCCGGGAGACCTCTTCGGCGGTCATCACCGGTGATCCCGTCATGGCGGCCAATCTAGATGTGCGAGGTATGCCCGGCAGCCGATGGCCTCCCCTGCCCACGGACGGCACAATGGCGGTCGTGACGACATCAGCCCTCGCAGCCAGCCGTCGATTCGTTGCCGAGAACGGATGGAGGGTCCTCGCCGACTTCCGGGACCTCCTCCGGATGCCCAACGTCACCCGCGACGCCGCCCACCTGCGTGTCAACGCCGACGAGTTGGTGCGGCGCTTTGAGAAGCGCGGCGCCACCATGGAGGTGGTCGAGCTCCCGGGCGCCAGCCCGGCTGTGATCGGCGAACTGACGTCCCCGGGTGCCACCTACACGCTGGGCGTCTATGTCCACTACGACGGCCAGCCCGTCGACCCGACGAAGTGGACCGTAGACCCCTTCGCGGCCACGCTCGTCGGCAACGCCCTCCATCTCGGTGGCCAAGAGATCACCTCGGACCCCGGGCCGGGAGACGAGATCGACCCTGAGTGGCGGATCTACGCCCGCGGGGCATCGGACGACAAGACCCCTTTCGCTGCGATCACGGCAGCCCTGGACTCTCTGGACGCGGCCGGCATCGATCGGACGGTCAACCTGGTCTTCCTCTTCGAAGGAGAGGAAGAGTCGGGCAGCCCCAACCTGTCTCGCTACATGGAGGCGCACGCCGACCGCCTCCGGGCCGACGCCTGGCTCCTCTGCGATGGGCCGGTCCACCAGACCCGGAAGCCGCAGGTCGTGTTCGGTGTCCGGGGGTACACCGGTTTCGATCTGACCGTCTACGGGCCGGAGCGCGAGCTGCACTCGGGCCACTACGGCAACTGGGTGCCCAACCCGGCGTTCGAGTTGGCCAGGTTGCTGGCGGGCTGCAAGGACGCCAACGGCCGCGTCACCATCGAGGGCTTCTACGACGACACCATCCCGATGACCAATGCCGACAGGGCGGCCATCGCCGCCCTCCCGCCGGTGGAGCAGCAATTGCCCGACGAGCTGGGCTTCGGCGGCTCCGAGGTGTCCGACGCCCTCTACGTGGAGCGTCTCATGATCCCGAGCTTCAACGTGCGGGGTCTACGGTCGGCATCGGTTGGCGAAGAGGCGCGCAACGTGATCCCGACGGAAGCGACCGCGTCGGTCGACATCCGCCTGGCGGCCGGCGACGACCCGGTGGTCATGCTCGACCGGGTGGAGGCGCATCTCGAGAAGCAGGGGTATCACGTCCTCGACCGCCCACCGACCCCGGAGGAACGGCGCGCCCACCCCAGGCTGGCGTGGCTGAAGAAGATGCCGGGCTACCGGGCGGCACGCATCCCCATGGACTCGCCACTCGCCCGAACCCTGCTCAGCGCGTGCGAGACGGCAGGTGGTGAGGTGGTGGCGATGCCCACACTGGGTGGCTCGGTGCCGCTCCACCTGTTCGAGGAGCTGCTCGGGGCGCCGGTGGTGGTCCTCCCGATCGCCAACCACGACAACAACCAGCACGGCGCCGACGAGAACGTTCGTGTGGCCAACATCTGGTACGGGATCGACCTCTGGGCGACGCTGCTGACCACGGAGTTCCCGAGCGGCTGATCGACCGCGCCCCCTCCCGGCCTTCGGCCGTACTCCCCCGCTCCGCCACCGCTCCACGGGGCTCTCCTATGTCAACTCGGTGGTGTTGAGGGTTCTCCAGATCCTTCGGATGACGTAGCGTTTGGCGGCCCGGATGGCTTCTTTCTTGGTTTTGCCTTCGCTCATGCGGCGGGCGACGTAGGCAGCTG
>DASVBU010000003.1:0-50629 GCA_036375695.1 Acidimicrobiia bacterium
CCCGACGAGATGGTGCGGGCGATGCTCCTCCTCCGGGCGCGCACCCTCGCCCAAGGCCACTCGGGCGTCCGCCCGGAGGTGGTCGCCAAACTCCTGGAGATGCTGGATCGGGACATCCTCCCGGTGGTGCCCTCGCAGGGCTCTGTCGGTGCGTCCGGCGACCTCGCCCCTTTCGCACATCTCGCCCTCCCGGTCATCGGAGAGGGGACGGTGAAGGTCGACGGTCGCATCGTCGCCACATCCGAGTCCGGGCTGGAGCCGCTGCAGCTCAGGACCAAGGAGGGTCTGAGCCTGCTCAACGGGACCGAGGGGATGACCGCCATGGGGGTCCTCGCCCTCGACAGCTGCCGGAAGCTCGTGCTGGCAGCCGACACCGCCTGCGCCCTCTCGGTCGAGGCGCTGATGGGGTCGGCCCGGCCTTTCGACCCGAGGGTCCACGAGCTCCGGCCCCATCCCGGCCAGGCGGCTTCGGCGGAGCGCATCGCCGGGCTCATCGCCGGCTCGGAGATCGGGGCGTCACATGCCGACGACTTCCACCACGCGGTGCAGGACGCCTACTCGTTGCGTTGTGCCCCCCAGGTCCACGGCGCGGTCTCCGACACCCTGGACCACGTCGAGGCCGTGCTGCGAAGGGAGTTGTCGGCGGTGGTCGACAATCCGATCGTCTTTCCCGAGACCGGTGACGTGATCTCGGCAGGAAACTTCCACGGCGAGCCGCTCGCCTTCGCCCTCGACTTCGCCGCCATCGCCGTGTCGGAGCTGGCGTCGATCTCGGAACGCCGCACCGACCGCATCCTCGACCCGGTCCGCTCCGCAGGCCTCCCCGCCTTCCTCGCACCGGACCCGGGCGTCAACTCCGGCTACATGATCGCCCAGTACACCCAGGCGGCCCTGGTCGCCGAGAACCGGGTGCTCGCCCACCCGGCGTCGGTGGACTCCGTTCCGACCTCGGGAATGCAGGAAGACCACGTCTCCATGGGATGGGGCGCCGGCCGGAAGCTGTTCTCGATCATCGACAACGTCCGGAGGGTGATCGCCATCGAGATCCTGTGCGCGGTGCAGGGCATCGAGTACCGCAAGCCCTTGAAGCCTGCACCAGGAACCGGCGCCATCGTGGAGAAGATCCGGTCGATCGTCCCCTCCCTCACCGCCGACCGGTCACTGTCCGACGAGATCGAGACCGTGGCCCGCTCGATCGAGACGGGAGAGCTGGACATCCGGTGAGCGGCCTCTTCATCCACGGGATCGGCCACCTCACCACCAACGACGGCGATCCGGTTCGTGACGCGGTCGTGGTCGTCGACGACGGCCGGATCACCTTCGCCGGGCCGGACGCAGACGCACCCGCGGCGGGATCGAGAGATGTCCTCGACTGCGACGGCCGGGCGGTGATCCCGGGCTTCGTCGACGCCCACACCCACCTGGTCTTCGCCGGCGACCGCTCCGACGAGTTCCGTCGCAAGATGGCCGGCGAGGGCTACCAGGAGATCGCCGCGTCCGGCGGCGGGATCCAGGCGACCGTGCGTGCCACCCGGGCCGCCACCGAGGAGGAGCTGTTCGTGTTGGCGGCCGAGCGGGTGCGCCGGATGATGGCCGCCGGGACCACCACCCTGGAGATCAAGTCCGGCTACGGCCTCGACACCGAGACCGAGGTCAGGCTGTTGCGGGTGGCGAAACAGCTGGGTGACGAGCTGGGCATCACCGTCCGCACCACCTTCCTGGGAGCACATGCCGTCCCCGATGGCTCTACGAGAGAGCGCTACGTGGAGCTCCTGCTCGAGGAGATGCTCCCTGCCGTGGCCGGTCTCGCCGACTATTGCGACGTCTTCGTCGAGCGCGGTGCGTTCACGGTGGACGAGGCCCAGGTCCTCCTCGGGAGGGCTGCCGGTCTGGGGATGAAGGCACGGATCCACGCCGAGCAGCTGAGCCACAGCGGCGGGGCCGCGCTGGCCGCCGAGATCGGGGCGGTCTCAGCCGACCATCTCGACCATGCCACACCGGAGGACGCCGAGGCGTTGGCGGAGGCAGGTGTCGTCGCGGTCCTCTGTCCCGGGGCTTCGTACACCCTGCGCGGCCCTCAGGCGCCCGGGCCGATGCTATGGGAGGCTGGCTGCACCGTGGCCATCGCCACCGACTGCAACCCGGGCACCTCCTTCTTCGAGGCGATGGGGCCGATAGTGTCGCTCGCCGTGGTGCAGATGGGTCTCACGGTGGAGCAGGCGATCTGGGCTGCCACGCGTGGTGGCGCCCTGGCGTTGGAACTGCCCGACCGGGGTCTGATCACGGTCGGCTCGGTGGCCGACCTCGTCGTGCTCGACGCCCCCGACCCGGCCCACATCCCCTACCGGCCGGCAACCGACCTGGCCTGGCGGGTGATCCGCTCGGGTGTGGCGGCATGACGGACCGGGCGCGGATCGATGCCTTCTTCGATCGGTTCGTCGGGCTCACCGCGGGGGCGGCTGCCCTGGGAATCCTCGCAGTCGCCGACCGCTGCGGCATGCTCGCGTGGCTGGGCAAGAACGGCGGCGGCACCGCCGGGGAGATCGCAACCGGCACCGGTCTCGACCGGCGGTACACCGAGGAGATCCTGGCGGGGCTCACGGCGGCGGGGATCCTGGAGCACCACGACGGCGTCTTCACTCTCCCCGCGGAACACGCCCTGTTCGTCTCCGACCCCGGGAGCCCCTACTACATGGGCGGCTGGTTCGACATGCTGTCGGCGGGCTACGCGGTGATCGACCGGGTGGCGACAGCAGCCCGAGAGGGCGGAGGTGTCGCCTTCGACGACTTCCCACCAGAGATGCTCCGCGGTCTCGACCGCGCCAACGGCCCGTCGCAACGCATCCTGATCACCCGCAAATGGCTCCCCGCGGTCGCCGGGCTCGTGGCGAGGCTCGAGGAGGGCGCCGACGTGGCCGACGTTGGCTGCGGCACCGGGACCGCGGTGATCACGATGGCGCAGGCCTACCCCGCCTCGCGGTTCACCGGGTTCGACTTCTCCGAGGAGGCATTGGCGCTGGCCAGGGAGCGCGGCGAGGCTCTCGACAACGTCGACTTCGTCCACGCCGGGGCCGCCGACTTCCCCGGCGAGTACGACCTGATCACCACCTTCGACGTGGTCCACGACCTGGCCGACCCGGCCGCGGCGCTCCGGCACATCCGGGAGGCACTCCGCCCCGAGGGCGTCTATCTGATGATGGAGCCCAACATGTCGTCGGATCTCGACGACAACATCCACGACAACGGGGTGATCAACTACGGGATCTCCCTGCTCCATTGCATGACCCAGTCCCTCGCCATCGGTGGCGCCGGGTTGGGCGCCGGGTGGGGTCGCCGGCGCGCCGAGGAGATGGCAAGGGAAGCGGGGTTCTCGGCCTTCCAGCCGCTGACGGAGATCACCAATCGCTTCTCGGCGTTCTACGTGTTGCGACCGTGAGCGCTCAGGGCCAGCCCTGGTGGTGGTGTCGGAACTCCAGCACCTCGTGTCGGGTGGCCGGGCCCCAGGGTCGCGTCGGAACCGGATGCTCGGCGCGGGCGGCCTCCAGGTCCGCCGGCGTGAAGCCCACCGGCTCGGTGATCGGCTCGATGTCGTATAGGCGAGCCGCGTTCCAACCCAGGATCATCGACTTCATCCTCTCCGTGAGCTCGGGGTAGCCGAACTGCTCCCGCATCTCCCGGGGGATCTGGAACGCCCGGAAGGCGTCGATCTGACCCTGTGGAGACCCGTAGAAGATGGAGTCGGTGCCCCAGAGGATGTTGTCCTCGCCGAAGGTGAGGAGGAGCTTGCCGAGGACGTGCGCCGCCTCGTCGGGTCGGCGCAACAGGTGCCACCAGGTCGAGCCCAGCTCGGCGTACACGTTGGACCCGGGCTGGATCCCGGCGCGACGAACCGAGGTGATGAGCCGGTTGACGCCCCGCTCGGCCGTGGCCTCGGTGTACGGGCCTTCCCTGATGCCGACCTCGAAGCCGGAGTGGTAGACCACGAACGAGACGTCGGGGTGACGGGCCGCGGCGGGGCCGATGTCCGCGGGCGACCCGAGACGCGTGTTGTTGGAGAGCCCCTTGTGGCAGAACAGGATCGGCGTGCCGATCGTCACCAGATGCTCGAGGAGGCGATCGCCCACCTGGGGAAGATCGGGGTCGTGGTCGTCGAGCCACCAGCCCATGCCCTCGGGGAAGTGCGTGAAGGTCTTCCAACCCGCCACCCGGTGCTCCGAAACCGTGCGGGACATCTCGTCGAGCACCGACTGGATGGGCGCTGTCTGCGGCAGGACGAGTGCGTTCACCACCACGCGCTCGTCGCCGGAGAGGGCGACGACGAGCTGGCGGGTCTCCTCCATGATCTCGTTGGAGAGCGGGCTGCCCTCCGGGTTGATGGGGAGACCGGAGAGGGCGACCATCGTCGTGTCGGAGCGGATGAACAGCTCCTCGAGGAAGTGGTTGGTGGCGAAACAGGCCCTGGGGTCGTCCTCGTCCTCGCATCTCGCCTGCGGGAACTGCGCCCCCCAGAACCAGTTGCCCCGGGTCGACGGGTCGAGGTCGTACTCGAGGAGATGGCCCTGGACGTCGAACACCCACTTCGGCGCCCCCAGGGCTGCCCGGGCGGCGTCGGTGTCGAGACGGGCCGACGGGTCGAACGGGTAGAAGCTGCCCGGCACGAATCCCTTGGCTCCGGCAACCGCCTGGTCCACCGCGATGAGGCAGATGGCCAGTGCGCTCGCCGAGCGGAGGAAGCGGCGACGGCTCATCCCGGAGCGGGCGATGGCCCGGTCCACCTCGGTGCGGGCGATGTCCGCCATCTCCAGACGCACGGGTGTGAGCGGCTCCGGCCAATACTCCCCGTTGGAGCACTGGCCGAAGTGGACCGGAAGACCAGGGTCCTCCTTGCGCCAGTCGATGGCCACAGCCCAATTCTGGCCGAAGGGCCGGTTTGCGCGCCGGGTCAGCCGTCGAGCCAGTCGGGCACGTTCACCGGGTCCTGGCCACCGGGACACCGTGCCAGGTCCCTGGTCAGGGCGGCAGCGGGCCCGCGCACGGGGGCAACCTCCTGGGGAACACCGCACAGCACCAGCTCCCGTCCCACCCACACGTACTCCCACGGCTCGGGGTTGGGGCCCTGTCCCTCGACGTCGTCCGGGTAGGAGGGGATGAAACCGTGGCGCTTGGGCCGGGCGAAGTTGTCCTCTGCCAACCAGGCGTGGCCCGGCGAGGAGCGGAACTGCCCGAAGGTCCCGTCGGGATAGCGGAAGTCGACGGCGTACCCGCTGTGATGCTTCGACGCCCCGGGGATCGACCACCAACGAAGGGCCGCGTCTATGGCGGTGTCCGAGGTCCCCTCCAGATGGGAGAGGAACGTCGACCGCTGCGTTTCGGGCGACCGGTATGCGGACGACGCCACGAACCCGAGACCGCCCGCCCGGACCTCGGCGAGGAGCGCCTCCAGCGCCGCGGCTGCCTCTGGCTGCATCCGTGTCCGCCCGGCCGGGACCAGCTCGCCGGTCGCCACCGGACGGAGGCGGTATCCCCGCTCCATGGCGCGGGCCCAGATCCGGTCGTCCAACTCGGTGTCTCCGGTGATCTCAGGTTGCGTGTCCGGGTAGGCGAGGCCCGGCAACGTGTTGGCCACGGCGTGGTCGTAGAGGGCGACGAAGCCGGGCCCGTCGTACTGGGGAAGCTCGTCGTAGGCCGCGCCGGCAGGGGTTGCCAGCACGATCAGCGCCACGGCGGCCGGCAACAGCCGCTTCATGGCCGCTACCAGGCGCCTCCGCCCCCGCCGCCTCCGCCCCCGCCGCCGCCACCGGAGAACCCACCACCCCCACCGGAGCCGGTGGAGGCAGGCGGCGTGAACGCCCCCGACAGGGCCGACGTGATCCCGGCGAATGCGTTCTGGGTGGATCCGCCCGAGAAGCCGTAGTTCCCGTACCAGTAGATCGACGAGGTCTGCTCCAACTCGGGCGGCGCGTGCAGTCTGGCCTGCTCCAGCACCTCTTCGGCGACGCCGAACGCGATGGCGTAGATCAGGTAGCGATCCCACAACTCGAGGGAGATCGGCGGCGCCTCCTCGAGACGTGAGAAATCGGTCAGATAGCGTCGGAACGCCTCCCATCGGGCCGCCTCCCAGGCGCCCTCCGGTGTCCGCTTCACCCGCACCTTACGGAAGGCGAGGATGACCACCAGGATGATCGTTCCCACCACGAGCCCGAAGGCGATGAACACCGGGACGATGGGGCCGGTGACCTGGTCACCCATGATCCTGGGGAGCAGGAAGAACGTGCCCACCACGAGGACGATGACACCGAGGATGACCAGCCCGGCGACGGCCGAGCCCGTGCTGTCCAACAGTCCGCCCCGTCTCACCGCCCCGACGGCCCGGGTGCGGAACGCCTGATAGGTGGTGGCGTTGGCCGAGGCGTCCTCCCGGATGAGCTTTCGGAACTCGTGCAGGGGCTGGGGACCGTCGGTCAGGACCCGTTTCATCACGGTCATCACGGACTCCTCGAAGTCCTTCAGCTTGCTCTCGTCCGTGTCTCCGAGCGACAGCATGAGGTCGGAGATCATCTCCTTGCGCAATCCCGCCCAGGTGGATCGCTCCACCTGCGTGGGCTCGGCGATGATGTGGCCCCTCCGGATGAGGTCGAAGAGGGTGGCGGTGAACTCCTTCTCGTCGACATAGCCCTGGCTGAGGAGGGCGCCCACCTCGGCGGGGGTGAGATCGGTGGGTGGCTCCTGCTCGTACTCCCGGTCGTACTTGACCCTGGGCTCCTTCCCGAAGCGCAGGTAGACGAGGCCGCCGAGACCGAGCGACAGGCCCAGGGCGGCGGCCGATGCATAGATCAGCCCGCGGCGGGCCGCCTCGGCCCGCTCACGGTCCTCGTTGGCCCACCGGATCTCCTCTTCGAGGATTGCGGGGAGACCGTCGCCGGAGCGCACCGAGGCGCCGTCCGTCGACGTCAGGAGCCGTCTCGGGAAGACGACGCGGAACTCGACCCAGCGTTCCGGCGGGATGCCCCTCGCTTCGAGCGTCGGGCTGATCCGGTCCTCGCCGAGCGAGGTCTCACCGTCGATGGTCTGCGGGTGACCCCATACCCGGACCTCATCGGCCCGGGCGCCGGGCGGGATGATCATTTCGGAGGTGAGCCGGTCGACACCCACCGACCATTTGTCACCCCACACCTGGAGGTTGACGTCGACGACGTCGTCGTAGGCGACGGCGAGGCCCTCGAACCGATAGCGGATGACGAAGGTGCGCACCTCGTCCAGGCTGGAGTGGTGCCAGACGACGCGGACATAACCAGGGATCTCTTCGACCCCGTACGTGCCGGGTGGAGAGGAGCAGCCGAGGGTCGTGCACCCGCCCGGCTGGTAGGCCCCTCTTTCGTCTCCGACGGACAACACCACTATGTCCTCGCCGGACCGGATTCGGATGTCCCGGAAGGCACCCGAGTAGGCGCCGTCGAATGCGAAGGAGAGCTCCTCGGTGACCAGCAAGGAGCCGTCGGGGTTGACCTCGACCGTGACGTGGGCGTCGGAGATCCAGTACGACCTGGCGAGCGCGGGCAGAGCCGGGGCCGCCAGCGCGGCCAGGACGACGGCAACGACGAGGAGGCGGCGCTTCACCCGAAGTCGACGGTGGGCGCCGTCTCGGCCTCCGGTCCGGCGTCGAAGAACTCCCGCTGCCTGAAGCCGCCCATGGCGGCGACGATGTTCGTCGGGATCTGCTGGACCATGTTGTTGTAGGTGAGCACCGTGTCGTTGTAGATCTGACGGGACACCTGGATCTTGTTCTCCGTGTCGGTCAGGTCGGCCTGGAGCGACATGAAGTTCTCCGATGCCCGCAGCTCCGGATACGCCTCCGCCACCGCGAACAACTGACGCAATGCCTGGGTGAGGAAGCCCTCGGCCTGGGCCTGCTCGGCAGGCCCCTGGGCGCTCTGGGCGGCCGAGCGGGCGGCGGTCACGTTCTCGAAGGTCTGACGCTCGTGAGAGGCATACCCCTTGACCGTCTCCACCAGGTTGGGGATCAGGTCGTACCGACGCTTGAGCTGCACCTCCACCTGGGCCCAGGCGTTGTCCACCCGGTTGCGCGCCCCCACCAACCGGTTGTAGATGGAGATGAAGATGATCAGGAGGAGGACGACGATCCCGCCGATGATCCATGGAGTCATGCGGGCAGTCTATGCGGGGGTCTTACGGCCTTGCCGTCACCCCAGAGCCTTGGCCATGGCCTCGCCCATCTCGGACGGGGTCTCCGCCACGACGATGCCGGCCGCGGTCATCGCGGCGATCTTGGCTTCCGCCGTGCCCGACCCGCCGGAGACGATGGCACCGGCGTGCCCCATGCGCTTCCCCGGAGGCGCCGTGGTGCCGGCGATGAACCCGGCCACCGGCTTGGTCATGGTCTCGACGAACTCGGCGGCCTCCTCCTCGGCGCTGCCACCGATCTCGCCGATCATGATCACGCCCTCGGTTTCGGGATCGGATTCGAACATCCGGAGGACGTCCACGAAGTTGGTCCCGTTGACCGGGTCTCCCCCGATACCGACCGCCGTGGTCTGACCCAGGCCCAGCTGCGTGAGCTGGTGCACGGCCTCGTAGGTGAGGGTGCCCGACCGCGACACGACGCCGATCTTCCCCCGCTGGTGGATGTACCCGGGCATGATCCCGATCTTGCACTCCCCGGGGGTGATCACACCGGGACAGTTGGGGCCGACCAGCCTGGTGGAGGTGCCCTGGAGGAACCGCTTGGCCACGATCATGTCGGCGACCGGGATGCCCTCGGTGATGGCGATCACCAGCTCGACGCCGGCGGCGGCCGCCTCCATGATGGCGTCGGCGGCGAAGGCAGGCGGGACGTAGACGACGGACACGGTGGCGCCGGTCTCCTCGACGGCCTGGCGCACCGTGGCGTAGACGGGCAGCTCGACGCGGTAGGTGTCGGGACGACCCGGGACGCCGGAGTGGTCGGTCTCGCCCTCGAAGACGAAGGTCTCACCGGCACGAGAGGGGTGGACCGCGCCCACCATCTTGGTCCCGTAGGCGATCGCCTTGTCGGTGTGGAACTGGCCGGTCTTGCCCAGGCCCTGGACGATGACCTTGGTGGAGGAGTCGATGAGGATGCTCACGATGCCAGCTCCAGGATCTTCTCGGCGCCGTCACGCAAGCTGTCGGCGGTGACCACCGCCAGACCGGACTCGGCGAGGATCCGCCGCCCCTCCTCGACGTTGGTCCCCTCCAGCCGCACCACCAGGGGAACTCCCAGCCCCACCCGGTTCACGGCCTCGACGATGCCGGTGGCGATGACGTCGCAGCGCATGATCCCCCCGAAGATGTTGACGAAGATCCCCTTCACGTTGGGGTCGGAGGTGATGATCTCGAAGCCCGTCGTCACCTGGTCCGCCGATGCGCCGCCACCGACGTCGAGGAAGTTGGCCGGCTCGCCCCCGACGTGCTTGATGGTGTCCATCGTCGCCATGGCGAGACCGGCACCGTTGACCAGGCAGCCGATGGTCCCGTCGAGCTTGATGTAGTTGAGGCCGGCGTTCTTGGCCCGGATCTCGGCCGGCTCCTCCTCCGACTCGTCGCGCATCGCCGCCACGTCCGGGTGACGGAACAGGGCGTTGTCGTCGAGGGCCATCTTGGCGTCGAGGGCGAGCACCTTCCCGTCACCGGTGACCACGAGCGGGTTGATCTCGATCAGGTCGGTGTCGAGATCCATCGCGGTGTCGGCGAGAGATCGGACGAAACCGATGAACGACGTCGCGGCGTCACCCGATAGACCCAGGTCGACGGCGAGCTCGTGGGCCTGGAAATTGAGGAGGCCGAAGGCCGGGTCGATCTCCTGGCGGAGGATCTTCTCCGGTGTCTCCTCGGCCACCTTCTCGATCTCCATGCCGCCCTCGGTGGACGCCATCACGATGTTGCGCGACCGGGAGCGGTCGAGGAGGACCGCCAGATAGAGCTCACGGGCGATGTCGATGCCCTGCTCGACGTAGAGGCGGTTGACGGTCTTCCCCTCGGGGCCGGTCTGAAGCGTCACCAGGGTGTTGCCCAGCATCTCCGCGGCCAGTCGGCCCACCTCGTCCTCGGCCGCCTCCACACCTCCCTGGATACCGGCGGTGACCACGTTGACGCCACGGACATCGGGGCTCTCCTTGAAGGTCCCCTTGCCTCGGCCGCCGGCGTGGATCTGCGCCTTCACCACCACAACGGGGTTGCCGGACCGCTCGACGAGCGGGCGTACCGCCGCCACCGCCTCGTCGACCGAAGACGCCGCCCGGCCGATCGGGACCGCTATACCGCGGGCGGCCAGGAGCTCCTTCGCCTGGTGCTCATGGATCTTCAAACTGGGTTCTCCTTGTGATTCGAGCGTGCCTGCCTGGCCGGCACGTTGGCCTCCACCCACGCGGTGATCTCGTCGAGCGGTGTTCCAGGGGTGAAGATGGCAGCGATCCCGGCCTCCTTCAACTTGGGGATGTCGCCGTCCGGGATCACGCCGCCACCGAACACCACCGGGTCCGCCTGCCGTCGTCGCAACTCCCCGACCACCTGGGGGAAGAGGGTGTTGTGCGCGCCCGAGAGGGAAGAGAGACCCACGGCGTCGACGTCCTCCTGCACAGCGGTCTCGGCGATCTGCGCCGGGGTCTGGTGGAGACCGGAGTAGATCACCTCGTGACCGGCGTCACGAAGGGCGCGGGCGATCACCTTCGCACCGCGGTCGTGACCGTCGAGGCCTGGCTTGGCGATGAGGATGCGGCGGGGCACTCGAAAGCCAAGGCTAGTAGGGGTTTCCGGGGTGAATTCTGGCGGCCCTTCGGGCCGCGCCCCCACCCCGCCTTCGGCGGTACTCCCCCGCTCCGCTCCCGCTCCACCGGGGGAGAAGTCCGGACGGACTGCTGGCGAGTGAGAGGGGGTACTCTCGGGGTATGGCTTCGAATTTGCACGGCTTGGCCGCAGCCGGGGTCAGCATCTGGTCGGATCAGATCTCCAGGGCGATGCTCGAGACCGGCGAGCTGGCCCGGCGGGTCGAGGCGGACGCCGTCAGCGGGGTCACCTCCAACCCGACGATCTTCGCCAACGCCATCCTCGGCTCCAAGGACTACGACGACCAGCTCGAGTCGCTACGCGACGCCGGGAAGAGCCCGGAGGAGATCATCCAGGCCCTGATGAAGGAGGATCTCATCCGCGCCTGTGACGTCCTCCTCCCCGTGTTCGAGGCCACCGACGGGACCGACGGCTTCGTCTCCGTGGAGGTATCGCCCGAACACGCCTCCGACACCAAGGCCACGATCGACGAAGCCCGCTATTGGGTGACGGCCGTGGCTCGACCGAATCTCCTGGTCAAGGTGCCCGCCACCAGGGAAGGCGTGCCCGCCATCCGTGCCCTCACCGCAGAGGGGATCTCGGTCAACGTGACCCTGATCTTCTCCCTCGATCGCTACGACGAGGTCATGGACGCCTACCTCGGTGGTCTCGAGGACCTCGTGGCCGACGGCGGACACCCCCGGGAGGTCTTCTCCGTGGCGTCGTTCTTCGTGTCACGTTTCGACACCGAGGTGGACAAGCGTCTCGAGGCCATCGGAACCGACGAGGCGCGGTCTCTCCTCGGCAAGACCGCCGTGGCCAACGCCCGGGTGGCCTACGGCCTCTACCTCGAGCGCTTCGCCTCCGAGCAGTTCGAGGCCCTCGCCTCCAAGGGCGCCCGGCGCCAGAAGCCGTTGTGGGCGTCGACCTCGACCAAGAACCCCGCGTACTCCGACCTTCTCTACGTGGAGAACCTCGTCGCCCCCGGCACCGTGAACACCATGCCGCTGGAGACCATCGACGCCTACCAGGACCACGGTGACCCGGAGCCGGAGCCGTTCACCGATGACGACATCGCCGCCGCCCGGGCCGACCTCGACCGGATGGCAGAACTGGGGATCTCCTATCAGGACGTGGTCGACACGCTGGAGCGTGAAGGGGTGGAGAAGTTCACAAAGAGCTGGAGCGAATTGATCGCCTCTGTTCCCCCCGAGCGCTAGCTCAGGGTGCTCTCCCCCGTGGAGCGCCAGTGGAAAGGGGGAGTAGGGAAGGGCCGGGAGGGGCGCGAGCGAGGCGAGCTAGGCCTTCTCCAGCGGTGCCCAGGTGAGGAGCAGCCGCTTCTTCCCTTGGGTGTCGAAGAGGACCTCGGCCTCCGCCATGTCACCCTCCCCCACGACCTCGCGCACCGTGCCCAGGCCCCACTTGCCGTGACGGACCCGGTCACCCGGACCGATCTCGGACGGGTCGACCTTGCTGGAGGGGCCGGTGAACGCGGCACGCTCCGCCTCTGTCCGGGGCTCCTTCACCTTCCTCTTCGAGATCTTGGTGACGAGCTTTTCTGGGACCTCCTGGAGGAATCGTGACGGCGGGTTGTAGCTGGAGCCGCCGAACAGCATGCGGTTCCACGCCGAGGTCAGGTAGAGACGATCCATGGCCCGGGTGATGCCGACGTAGGCGAGCCGACGCTCCTCCTCCAGCTCGTCGGGATCGCCGAGCGAGCGCATGTGCGGGAAGACCCCGTCCTCCATGCCGATGATGAACACGACGGGGAACTCGAGGCCCTTTGCGGTGTGAAGGGTCATCAGGGTGACCGCCCCGGCGCCCTCGTCCCACTCGTCGATGTCCGCCACCAGGGACGTGGTCTCCAGGAACAGCTCGACCCGGCGCAGGTTGTCGAGGGTGTCGAACTCCTCGTCGCCGATCACGGCTCCTTCGCTCGAGCTCTCGAACTCGTTGGCGACACCGACCAACTCCTTGAGGTTCTCCACCCTGCCCATCGCCTCGACGGTTCGCTCCGCCTCCAGGGCCGCCACCAGACCGGTGTCGTCGAGCACCGCCTCCATCGCGGCGACCACGCCACCCTCCTCCGCCTTCTCCCGGAGCATGTCGATCAGGGCGACGAATTCGAGGACCTGACTCTGGGTGCGTGTTGCGATCTGCGGGATCGCGTCGACCCGGCGCAACGCCTCGAAGAACCCGATCCGCTCCGACTGGGCGAACCGGTCGAGATGCGCCAGGGTGGTGGAGCCGATCCCCCGCTTCGGCTCGTTGATGATCCGCTTCACCGACACCTCGTCGGCCGGGTTCACGATCGTCCGCAGGTAGGCGAGGGCGTCCTTGACCTCTTTGCGGTCGTAGAACTTCACCGACCCCACCACGCTGTACGGGATGCCGCGCCGGACGAACACGTCCTCGACGACACGTGACATGGCGTTGGTCCGATAGAAGACGGCGATGTCGGCGAGGTCGTAGCCCTCTTCGCGGAGCTTCTCGATCTCGTCGACCACGAAGCCCGCCTCGTCGTGTTCGTCCTCCGCCTCGTAGCGGGTGATGGGGACCCCCCGACCCCGGTCCGACCAGAGGTTCTTGGGCGTCCTCCTGGTGTTCTGGGCGATCACCGCGTTGGCGGCGTCGAGGATGGTCTCCGTGGACCGGTAGTTCTGCTCGAGGACGATGACCCGGGCGTCGGGGTAGTCCTTCTCGAAGTCCCGGATGTTGCGGATGTCGGCGCCGCGGAACCGGTAGATGGACTGGTCGGAGTCCCCGACCACGCACAGGTTGCGGTGTCTGGCGGTGAGTTGTTGCACCAGCTGGTACTGGGCGCGGTTGGTGTCCTGGTACTCGTCGACCAGGACGTACCGGAAGCGGTTCTGGTAGGTCTCGAGCACGTCGGGGAAGGCGGCGAAGAGCTCGACCGTGATCATCAGCAGGTCGTCGAAGTCCATGGCCGATGCGGCCAGGAGCCGCTGCTGATAGAGCCGGTACACGTCGGCGACCTGCTCGTGATAGAAACCCTCGCCCTGGTCGGCGAAGGACTCGTAGTCGACGAGCTCGTTCTTCGCCTTGGAGATGATCCCCTTCATCGCCTTCTCGGGGAATCGCTTCGGGTCGAGGTCCAGGTCACGCAGGACGAGCTTGATGAGACGCAGCGAGTCGGCGTCGTCGTAGATGGAGAAGCCGGAGCGGTAACCGAGACGGGAGGCCTCACGGCGGAGGATCCGGACACACGCCGAGTGGAAGGTGCTCACCCACATCCGCTTGGAGACACCACCACCGATGAGAGCGGCGACCCGCTGCTTCATCTCGTCGGCCGCCTTGTTGGTGAACGTGATGGCCAGGATCGAGTCGGGCGCCACCTGGTGGTCGCGGATCAGGTGGGCGATCCGATAGGTGAGCACCCTGGTCTTCCCCGAGCCGGCGCCCGCCACCACGAGGACCGGACCCTCGGTGGCGGCAACCGCCTCCCGTTGCGAGGGGTTGAGGTCGGCGAACAGTGGGGTGTCGGCCGGTACGTCGTCGGTGAGCCACTCGGCCTGCATCTGGGCCGATCGTAGTGAGAGCCGGAGACTGATCTTCAGTACTGCCCGAACGGGTTCGCCACCCCCCTCCCCCCTTCGGGGTACTCCCCCGTTCCGCTGCCGCTCCACGGGGGAGACATCGCCAGCGGTTCAGGACGGATTCACCGCCACGGGACTCACACAGGCATCTCGACGACGCCGATGGCTTCGACGTCGGCGCCCTGCTCGTCGCCGGTGGTCGCCGGTCGACGGAGGGGCAGCGAATAGCAGAAGCGGGCACCCGTCGGGAAGCGCCGCTCGTACCACACGTCGCCACCCATGAACCGGGCGAGGCGACGAGCGATGGGGAGGCCGAGCCCGATGCCGGTGGCCTCGCGTGCGTCTCCCTTGGACAGCTGTTCGAAGTTCTCGAAGACCTTCAGGGAGTCTTCGTCGCCGAGACCGGGGCCGTTGTCGGAGATGATCACCGTGTACTGGTCACCGACCACGAAGCCCTCGACCATTATCTGGTCGCCGCCGTATTTCCGGGCGTTCTCCATGAGGTTGCGCACGATCTGTTGGACGCGACGGCGATCGGCGTACACCCGGACGCCGTCCGGCAGTGAGACCAACGACGTCTTCCGGCCTCCGTTGGGGAACACCATCTGCGCCACGTCCTCGATCAGGTCGCCCAGGTCGAACAGCTCCGGGTCGAGGCGGAGCCGATTCGCCTCCAGCCGCGGGATGACGAGCACGTCCTCCACCAGGTCACCGAGGTAGATGGCCTGCTTGTTGATGATGTTGAGGAACTCGTCGACCTCCTCTTCGGGAAGGTCACGCCAGGACTCGACGAGAGTCTCGGCGAACCCGGCGATGGAGGTCAGGGGGGTGCGGAGCTCGTGGCTCACCATGGCGACGAAGTCGTTCTTGATGGTGTGGGCCTCTTCCGAGAGGCGGATCGCCTCCCGCTCGCGCTCCCTACCCTGGGCGGTGATACGCCAAGCCCAGATGACCGCCGCCACCCCGATCACGGGTGCGGCGTACTGGAGTATCGCGACCCAGCTACTCAGATCCGGCATGCCTGTTGGTTTATCGACGCCTCCTCGAGCGCTCTGAAGTCACGCTTCGGATGTGGCGAGTACTGGCCGTCAGGCGGAGTCCGCGGCATCCATGCCGAGGAGGCGTCGCAGGGTCTGGGTGAGGACACCCTGACGGAGGTCGAACTTGTCCAGATAGGCATCGACACCGGCGTCCCAGGCCGCCCGCTTCTCCTCCTCGGTGGCCACGCCCGAGACCATCACGATGGGCACCCGGATCTCGGCGGCGCGCATGGCGCGCACCAGCTCGACGCCGTTGGACCGAGGCATCGAGTAGTCGACGACCAATGCGTCGAAGCCGCTGGTGGCCATGGCCAGGACCGCCTCCCTGGCGCCGGCCGCCACCTCGACATCGAAGCCGGCGCCGGCCAGGGTCGCCGAGAGGAGCTGACGGACCCCGGCTGAGTCGTCGACCACGAGGACGCGGGGCCGATCGGAGAGGGCACGGGGCCGCTGCCGCGCCACCACCCCGAGGAAATTCGGGTCGAGCACGACCAGGACCTGCCCACCGCCCAGCATGGCCGCACCGGTCACATGGCTCGCACCTTCCAGGATGGGCCCGAGGCTCTTCACCGCCACCCGCCGCCGATCGACGATCTCGCTCACGGTGACCGCGACCAGCCCGGCGCGGGTGCTCACGATGAGCAGCTCCGACTCGTCGTCCGGCTGCTCGGCGCCGACCGCCACGGCAAGGGAAATACAGGGGATCGACGTCGACCGGAACGAAACGGTCTTGCCTACACCGTTCATGGTCAGCTCGGCTGCGGGAAGGGGCATCGAGGCCTCGACGGCCGCCTCCGGAATGCCCCAGAACTGGTCGCCCACGGCGACGACCACCACGTTCTGGAGCACCAGGGACAAGGGGAGGACCATCGTCGCCGTCGTGCCCACGCCACGCTGCGACGAGATGTGGATCGCTCCGCGGACCTTCTCCACTGCCTCCCTGGCCAGCGGGAGACCGTCGCCGTCGCCGGAGAACTCGGTCCGCTCGGTCCGGGTGGTGAATCCGTAGTGGAACAGGATCGGCGAGAGATCGGGGGGCATGACCGGGATGCCCTTCTCGTCGGCGACCTCGGCCACGCGGTCCCAGTCGATGCCGGCGCCATCGTCTGAGATCGACACCTCGACCCTGAGATCCTCGACCACTGCGGACACCTTGATGGTGCCGGTCGCAGGCTTTCCGAGAGCGACCCGCTCGTCAGGCGGCTCGATGCCGTGGTCGACTGCGTTGACCAGGAGGTGGCGGAGCGGTTCGCGGATCAGGTCGACGATCTGCCGGTCGATCTGGATGTCCAGACCGTCGATCTCGATGCGGACGTCCTTTCCCATCCGCCGTCCCAGGTAACGCACGAACTGCGGGAAGGTGGCCACCGCGTCGGCGAACGGGACGTTGGCCAGGGCCACCGCCTGGTTCTGGACGTCCTGGATCGACTCGGACAGCTTCTGGAGTTGCTTGCGGAACGTCTTGCGGAAGACGGCCGGGTCGGCCCCCTCGATCGACACCAGGGAGAGATCGGCGAGGGCGTCGACATCGAGGGCGACCTCGACGATGCGATTGATCAGCTGGTACAGGTGAGCCGTGTCGACCCTGGTGGCGTCGCCGAGCACGGCGCCGGTCATCGACGTGAGCAGGCCGCCGAGGCTGGCGTCCGGCGGGCGCAGCGCCCTCAACTCGGGCGTGACCGCGGCGGCGGAGCCTTCCATGCGGGCGACGGCCTCGCTCAGGGCTGCGTCGTCCCCCGATTCGAACGCTCCCGGGAGCCGACCCGCGGTCGCCTCCATGGCGACGATCGTGGCATCGGACGGGGTCTCGCCGTCGAGCACGCGACGCCAGAGCCGCTCCAGGGCGGCGCCTGCCTGGGAGATCGTGTCGCGTCCGAGCAGGCCGGCAGAGCCCTTGATGGTGTGGGCGTCGCGGACCAGATCGGAGACCTCTTCGAGGGAGAGCCTCCCGGCGAGGAGCTCCCGTGCGCCCATGACGAGACGCCGCGAGCGCTCCTCGAGCTCCTCGCGGAAGATCCTCGTCAGTTCCGGTGTGTCGATCTCCAAGAGAAAATCACCCCTGCCTGCGTAAACATCGGCAGCCTCGGGTACGGGCTGTACCCGCCTTCAGGCCCAAACCCGCTAGTCGCCGAGGTCGAAGGGCCTCAGATCGATGGCCTCGGCGAACGCATCGTCGTGCGTCGCCACCACCACTGCCCCAGGGTACGAGGCGAGTGCGGCCTCCAAACGCTCCACCGACGGGAGGTCGAGATGGTTGGTGGGCTCGTCGAGGAGCACCATCCACGCCTGCCGGCCGAGGCCGAGCGCCATGGCAACCTTCCTGGCTTCTCCCGGTGAGGGGCTGTTCGATGCGAGCAGCACGTCGGGGTCGACCCCGAGAGCGGCCACGACGGCGAGAACCCTTCCCCGCTGCCCACGGCCGAGTGAGCGCACCGACCCCATCGACTCGGCCACCATCTCCGGCGTCAGCTCCTGAGGCAGCACCAGCATCCGCTCCGCGGCGATGCCGGCGTTGGCCACCAGCGATCGGAGCAAGGTCGTCTTGCCGATCCCGTTGGGCCCCCGTAGCCAGATCCGGTCGGAGCGCTCCACGGTGATGGCGACGTGCTCGGCGACGAGGTGCCCGCCGGCGTAAAGGGGCCCGGTATGCGTGGTCAGGATCCGCTTGGGAGACGGGGCGAAGTCGATGAAGAGGTCACGCCCGACCTCGCCACGGACCTCGACCGCCGCCAGCCTCTCCCTGGCGCGCTCGGCCCTCTTGGCAGCGGTGGAGAGGAGTTTCCCTGCCGCCTTCTCCCCTTCCCGGTGCTTCGCCTGCCGCGCCGCAGATCGGGCGTCGATGTCCTTGAACGAGCTGGTGTTGTTCTTGCGCCGGAACGCAGCACGCTTCTGCTCGTTGATCCGCCGCTGCTCGACGAGGAACCGCTGGGCCCTGCGCGCCTCTTCCTTGAGCCGCTCCCGCTCCGCAGCCTGCTCCGCCTCCTCGGCGGTCCAGGCCGCCTTCGCCGCTTCGTAGGCGCCGTTCCAGAGCGTGACCCGGCCGTGGTCGAGCCGGAGGGTCCTGTTGGTCAGGCCTTCCAGGAGCGATCGGTCGTGGGAGACCACCAGGCCGACACCCCGGAACCGGTCCAGCTCCCCGATCAGCAGGTCGCGCCCTGCGCCGTCGAGATGATTTGTGGGCTCATCGAGCAGGAGGACGTCGGGCCGGCGGCTCAGGGCTGCCCCGATCTGCCAACGCTTTCGCTCCCCCGGTGACAGCGTCGGCCACCGGGTCAGGTCGGCCGGATCGAGATCCAATCGGCCGCGCATGGCGATGTCGTGGCCGTCCAGGGACGCGGCGAACCGCTCGATGTCGGTCGAAAGCCCGTCCACGGTCTGCGGGCACGAGACGACCACTGCATCGGCCGGGTCGATCAGGACCCTTCCCCGACTCGGCGCCAACTCCCCGGCGACCAACGCCAGCAGGGTGGTCTTTCCCGACCCGTTGGCTCCGACGACGCCGGTCCAGCCCGGGCCGATGTGGGCGTCGGCGTCGACGATGACGTCGACCGCGAGTGAATAGCGGAAGTGGAGATGGTTGAGATGGATGGCAGGCATGACGGATCGCTCCTCGAAGGATCGAGACCTGGGCCGCTAGAGGCCCATGGAAACTTTCAGTTCGAGCAGATCCGGCGCATACACCCCTTCGGGTCGATCGCATCATGGTATCGGGGATGGTCCCCCGACTCCGGGCAGTTTCCGGGCGCTACTCCCACTCGATGGTGGCGGGTGGCTTGGACGAGATGTCGTAGGCGACCCGGTTGATCCCCGGCACCTCGTTGATGATGCGGGACGACATTCGCTCCAGCAGTTCGTAGGGCAGACGCGCCCAGTCGGCTGTCATGGCGTCCTCGGAGGTGACCGCCCGAATGATCAGCGGGTAGGCGTAGGTGCGCCCATCGCCCTGGACGCCGACCGTCCTCACCGCCGGGAGCACGCCGAAGGCCTGCCAGATGTCCCGGTACAGGCCGGCCCGCCGGATCTCTTCGCCGATTATGGCGTCGGCGGCGCGCAGGACGTCGAGCCGCTCGCCGGTCACCTCGCCGATGATCCGGACCGCCAGACCGGGGCCCGGGAAGGGCTGACGCCACACGATCTCCTCGGGCAGACCCAGTTCCTCCCCGATCGCCCGCACTTCGTCCTTGAAGAGGTCACGGAGCGGCTCGACCAACTCGAACTCCATGTCGTCGGGGAGACCGCCGACGTTGTGATGCGTCTTGATGGTCGCCGCCGTCGCCGAGCCCGACTCGATGACGTCGGGATAGAGCGTCCCCTGGACGAGGAAGCGGGCCTCGCCGACCCCGGCCGCCGCCTCCTCGAACACCCGGATGAACGTCTCCCCGATGATCTTCCGCTTCCGTTCCGGCTCGGTGACCCCCGACAGCTGCTCCAGGAAGCGGTCGGCGGCCTTGACGTGGACCAGGTCGACGTCGAAATGGGACCGAAAGGTCTCCTCGACCTGCTCCGCCTCGCCCGCCCGGAGAAGGCCATGGTCGACGAATATGCACGTCAGCTGGTCGCCGACCGCCTTGGCGACGAGGGCGGCGGCCACGGCCGAGTCGACCCCGCCCGAGAGCCCACAGATCACGCGGGCGCCCCCGACCTGACGCCGGATCGCCTCCACCTGGGACTCGATGATCGACAGCGAGGTCCAGGACGGGGCCAGACCGCAGACCTCGTAGAGGAAAGCCTTGAGCATCTCGGGGCCGCGCGGCGTGTGCGCCACCTCGGGATGGAACTGCACGCCGTAGATCCCGCGATCGGGGGCCTCCATGGCGCCGACCCGGGCGCCCGGGCTGCTGCCGACCACCCGGAAGCCGGGGGGCGGCTCCACGACCTGGTCGCCGTGGGACATCCACACCTGCTGCTCGGCGGGGAGACCCTTCATCAGGATGGAGTCTCCGGTGACCTCGAACCCGGTCTTCCCGTACTCCCCCTCGCCGGTACGGGCCACCTCTCCCCCGAGCAGGTCGGCGATCAACTGGTGGCCGTAACAGATGCCGAGCACCGGCACCCCGAGGTCGAGGATCGCCGGGTCGGGCCGGTAGGCGTCGTCGGCGTACACCGACGCCGGGCCGCCGGAGAGGATGATCCCCTTGGGCTGCATCTCCCGGAGGCGGTCGGCGGTGACGTCCCAGGGCACGATCTCGGAGCGCACGTGCGCCTCCCGGACCCGCCGGGCGATCAGTTGGGCGTACTGCGCCCCGAAGTCGACGACGAGGACGGTGGGCTCGCGCTCGGGAGCGCTCACCCCATCCCGACCTTCTGGGAGCGCTGCAACGACTTGCCCTCGGTCTGCAGCGCCGGGGCGATCATGACCTCGGCCTTTTGGAACTCCTTGACGTCGGAGTAACCGGTGGTGGCCATCGAGACCCGCAGCGCCCCGAACAGATTGCGCCGGCCGTCGTTCTCGTGGGCCGGGCCGACCAGGATCTCCCTGAAGGTCCCCAGGTTGCCGACCTTGACGCGGGCGCCGCGGGGAAGCGTGGGATGGAACGTTGCCATCCCCCAGTGATGGCCCCGGCCCGGCGCCTCGGTTGCGGAGGCGAGCGGCGATCCGATCATCACGGCATCGGCGCCGCAGGCGATCGCCTTGGCGACGTCGCCACCGGTGCGCATCCCGCCATCGGCGATGACGTGTACGTAGCGGCCGGTCTCGTCGAGGTATCGCATCCGGGCACCCGCGGCATCGGCGACCGCCGTCGCCTGGGGCACCCCCACCCCGAGGACGCCACGCGTGGTGCAGGCCGCGCCCGGGCCGACGCCGACCAGCACGCCGACGGCGCCCGTGCGCATCAGATGCAGGGCGGTGGAGTAGCTGGCACAGCCGCCGACGATCACCGGCACCTCACAGGCCGCGATGTACTCCTTGAGGTTGAGCGGCTCCTCCTTGGAGGAGACGTGCTCGGCGGAGACCACGGTGCCCTGGATGACCAGGATGTCGAGACCCGCCTCCAGGGCGAACGGCGCCCACTCCCGGACCCGCTGCGGGGTGAGGCTGGCCGCGGTGACGATGCCGGCCGCCTTCATCTCCTCGACCCGCTGCCCGATCAGCTCCGGCTTGACCGGCTCCAGGTAGATCTCCTGCATCCGCCGGGTCGCCTTCTCGTCGGGGAGCTCCGCTATCTCCTCGAAGTGGATGGTGGGGTCCTCGTACCTGGTCCAGAGACCTTCGAGGTTGAGGACGCCGAGACCACCCAGCTTGCCGATCTCTATGGCCGTTGCCGGGCTGATCGCCGAGTCCATGGCCGATCCCATCATCGGGAGGTCGAAGCGGAAGGCGTCGAGCTGCCAGGAGATGTCGACGTCGTCGGGGTCTCGTGTCCGTCGCGAGGGGACGATGGCTATGTCGTCGAATCCGTATGCCTGTCGGCCGGACTTGCCGATGCCGATGTCGATCTCCATGGAGGCCCTTCTACCAGCGCGAGACCCGATCGTAACAGCGGTGACCCGCGCTGAAATAGGCTTGCCCGCGATGCCGTACCAGGTCCTCTCCCACACGGCCGACAGCGGGATCGAGGCGTCCGCGGGCACGCTCGCCGACCTGATCGCCGAAATGGCGACCGGCATGTTCGACCTCATGGCTCCGTCCACACCCGGTGATGAGGGCGTGCCAGTCGAGATCGAGCTGCAGGCGAGCACCATCGAGGACCTGGTGGTCGACGTGTTGTCCGAATTGCTGTACGAGTCGGAGGCCGGGGACCTGATACTCACCGACTTCAGGGTGACCATGCCGGACACCAATCACGCCCGGGTCACGGCCCGTGGCGTCGCCATGTCCAAGACGGAGATGTCGGGGCCACCGATCAAGGCGGTCACCTACCACGACCTGGTCGTCGAGGAACGGCCCGACGGCTGGTTCGGGCGCGTCTACTTCGACGTGTGACCAAAGCCCCTCCGAACATCTCCGCGGCATTGGCAGACTTCAGGGCATGGATCTGAAGAGGGTCTCCGACGTCGTCTGGGAGGTTCCGCAGACCGGCGGCATGCGGGTGCCAGGCCGCATCTTCGCCGATGACGCCCTAATGGAGGTGGTGCTCGAAGACCGCTCCGTCGAGCAGGTGGCCAACGTCGCCCACCTCCCCGGCATCGTCGAGGCCTCGTTCGCCATGCCCGACATCCACTGGGGTTATGGCTTCCCCATCGGGGGCGTTGCGGCCATGCGTGTGTCCGACGGGGTCGTCTCGCCCGGTGGTGTCGGCTTCGACATCTGCTGCGGCGTCCGTCTCCTCGCCTCCGGCTTCACAGAGACCGACTTCGAAGCCCATCGTGACGCAGTGATGGCAGAGCTGGACGCCCGCATACCCCGCGGGCCCGGAAAGGGGTCCATCGCCCCGGCGAGCATGGTCGACGAGGTGCTGGCCGAGGGAGCCGCGGCGGCGGTGCGGCACGGCTATGGCTGGCCCGACGACCTGGAACGCTGCGAGGAACGCGGCACATCGGCCGGAGCCAAGCCGGAGCTGATCAGCGACAAGGCGATCACCCGGGGCCGCGGTCAGATCGGGTCCCTCGGGGCCGGCAACCACTTCCTCGAGGTCCAGGTGGTCGATCGAGTCGTCGACGAGGCAGCAGCCGCGGCTTTCGGTCTGGCCGAGGCCATGGTGGTGGTGATGATCCACTGTGGCTCACGGGGGCTCGGCCACCAGACCTGCACCGACCATCTCCGTCTCATGGGCGAGGCCATGCGGCGTCACGGCATCTCGGTCCCCGATCGGCAGCTCGCCTGCGTGCCGATCAGGTCGGACGAGGGGGCGGCATATATCGGGGCCATGGCCGCATCATCCAACTTCGCCTGGGCCAACAGGCACATCCTGGCCCATGAGGCCCGGCAGGCGTTCGCCCATGCGTTCGGTGTCGGCGACACCGAGACGGGGATGCGTCTCGTGTTCGACGTCGCCCACAATCTCGCCAAGACGGAGATCCACGACGTCGACGGGGTCCCCACCGAGGTGTGCGTCCATCGCAAGGGCGCCACTCGCGCCTTTGGCCCCGGTCATCCCGACCTCCCCGACGACCTGAGGCGATGGGGCCAGCCGGTGCTCGTGCCCGGGTCGATGGGAACCGCCTCCTGGGTCCTTCGGGGCATGGAGGGCAACCCGGCCTTCGCCTCGGCAGCCCACGGGGCCGGTCGTCTCATGAGCCGGAAGAAGGCAGGCCGGCAGACCCCGGGACGCACGGTGCGGGCAGACCTGGAGCAAGCCGGGATCTCGGTGAGGCCCCTTTCCGTCCGGCTCCTCTCCGAGGAAGCGCCATACGCCTACAAGGACGTCGACGTCGTGGCCGACGTCTGCGAGAAGGCGGGTCTGGCGGCGAAGGTGGCACGTCTCCGGCCCCTGGGCGTGGTCAAGGGCTGAGACGCGGGGGAACCAGCCGAGGGCATCTAGGCTCCCGATCGGTGCGGCGATCCTGGACCCTTCTCGACTTCATCCTGATCTGGCTCGCGGGCGCCGGCATGTCCCTTTGGGCGGCGGCCGTGGCCAACAGCCTCGACCTGGCGCTGGACGTCTCGGTGCTCCTCACACTCGCCGGTCAGTTCCTCGGAAGCCTGATCGTCTTCGCCGTCATCTATCTCCGCCGGCGCCAGGAGGATCCACTGAGGTTCGGGCTGACCCCGGGCGACATCAAATACGCCCTGCTGGGGATCGGGCTTCAGATCGTGGCCAACATCCTGATGCGCCCGATCGCGGAGTTGGTCTACCCCGATGACGCGGGCCCGCCACAGGAGATCGCCGACATCATCGGGAATGCGGATTTCGGCGACACGACGAGGGTGGCGCTGTTCGTGTCGGCGGCGCTCCTCGCACCCTTCGTCGAGGAGCTCCTCTATCGGGGGGTCCTGTTCAAGGCGATGCGACCACGTGGGCCCTGGGTGGCGATCCTGACCACGGCCTTCGTGTTCGCCGGGGTCCACGTCACCGGGCTCGACCCCGAGAACATGGCAGGGTCGGCCGCGATCGCCCTCCCACCTCTCTTCGCCCTGGCCATCCTGCTGGGATGGGTCACCGAGCGAACGGGGAGGCTCGGACCTGCGTTCTTCATCCACTCCGGGTGGAATTTCATTGCCGGCATAATCCTGCTGATCCCGCCCGAGCTGATCGAGGACCTCGCCGGGGGTTGAGGGCCCTCGCCTGACCTTCGGGTTCCTCAGTCCAGGCCGACGGCCTCGCGGACGAGACGCATGGTCTCCGATGCCATGTCGCGCGCCTTCTCGGCGGAAGCCTCCATCACCCTGTGCACCTCATCGTCGGAGAGAGCCGAGTAGGCCTCCTGGAGCGGCCGCAGCCCCTCGATGACCGCGTCAGCCACGGCGCTCTTGAACACCCCGTAGCCGGAGTCGCGGTACTCGGCGACCAACTCGTCGATGGATCGGCCGTCGAATGCGGAGAAGATCTCGAGCAGGTTGGAGATCCCTGGCTTTTGTTCGGGCTCGTATGCCACCTCGGCCCCGGCATCGGTGACCGCCGAGCGGATCTTGGAGGCGATCTCGTCGGGCGTGTCGGTGAGGTGGACCCGGGACCTCGGGCTCGGGTCGCTCTTCGACATCTTGGACGTCGGGTCGGTGAGCGACATGATGCGCGCCCCGACCTCGGGCACGATGGCCTCCGGCACCGGGAACAACTCCCCGAAGCGGTGATTGAATCGCTCGGCGAGGTCGCGGGTGAGCTCGAGATGCTGGGTCTGGTCCTCGCCGACCGGGACGGCATGGACCCTGTGGACGAGGATGTCGGCAGCCATGAGGACCGGGTAGGCGAACAGCCCTAAGTTCTGGCCCGACTTGTCCGACTTCTCCTTGTACTGCGTCATCCGCTCCAGTTGGCCCATGCTGGTGATGGTGCCCAGGATCCAGGACAGCTCGGCGTGGTGGGGAACGTCGCTCTGGTTGTAGAGGAGCGACCGTTCCGGGTCGATTCCCATGGCCAGCAGCATCTTGGCCACGTTGATCTTCCCCGCCCGGAGGTCCTTGGGGTCATACGGAACGGTCATGGCGTGGAGATCGACCACGCAGTAGATCGTCTCGTACTCCTCCTGGAGCGTGACGTAGTTCCGTCCGGCTCCGATGTAGTTGCCGATGTGGATGTTGCCGGTGGGTTGGATCCCCGAGAACACCCGCTTTCTGTCTGTCATCTCTTCCTCACAAAACGAAGCCGCCGGTCTCCTGCCGGCGGCGACACTGGGACACGTTGCAGCGGCCGCTCGGTCAGCAGCGCCACCACTCCCGGGTCCGCTCGAATCTCATGATGGCTCTCATCCTAGCCGGGCGACGGCGTGCCGGACATGGTCTGCCGATGCGTGTCGATGAACGTCGCCACGATCTCGGCGATGTCGTCGGTGGCCACCAGGACCGAGGCGCCGTTGTCCGCCGTCGCCGAGCGAACCGGGATGGTGAGCTCTTCGACGTTGCCGGCGCTGATCCCCCTCATCGCCCAGGCGAGCCCGACGGCGTCGGTGAAGCTCAGCCTCGAGTCGACGGTGACAAAGGGCGCCAGGGTACGGGCCCGGGAGGCGAGTTGCTGAGGGCTGGAGAAGTCGGACAGGCGGGACATCATGTCGATGACGAATTGCCGCTGCCTCTCGTTCCGGGCGAGGTCGCTGACACCGGCCATCGTCCGCCAGCCGTCCTCGGTGAGCTCCTGGGTGTGACGCGAGCGGAGCCACGCCAGTGTCTGACCGCCATCGGCCATCGTGCAGCCGGCCGGCAGGTCGAGACCGGAACGGGTGTCACGCACCGGGCGGTCGACGCAGATCTCGTAACCGCCGAGGCCGTCCACCAGCTCCTGGAACCCCGCCATGTCCACCATGGCGTAATGGTCGACCCTCTCACCGATCAGCTCCTCCACCGCCAGCGTGAGGAGGGTCGGGCCGTTGATCCCGGACGGGCACCCCGCCAGCAAGGAGTTGACCCTGGTCTGTGACTCCCGGCAGGGGTCGTCGACGAGCAGGTCGCGGGGCACGGACAGGAGAGCGGCGCCCCCCTGAACCCGGATCAGGACCATCACCACGTCGGCGCGTTGACCTTCGAAGTCGCCGAACCCGTCGAGGCTGTCGAGATCTTCGCGCGAGTCCGACCCGACCAGCAGGTAGATGCTCACGCCCTCGGTCTCCGGGGGCAGAGGAAACTCCTCTTCCGGCTCTTCCTCGTTGGCTTCGGGCGGCGGCGCTGCCGGCGTCGGACGATCGATGTCGACGCGGTTCACGTCGTTCCAGGCCTGGTAGGCCAGGGCGGTGATCGTTCCGATCAGCAGGACCAACACGGCTCCCGAAGCCACGAGCATGCGCTTCTTACGCTTGGAGGTACTCATGGCTCCGATGCTCAAAGCGAGTCTATGAGGACTTGCGAGTAAGAGGGTCAGGCAGGGCTACGCCGGGATCGACCCCGACCGGCTCACGTCTTCCACGCCTGGGAGCGTGAGCACGAACCGACCTCGGTCGCCGGGCACGTACTCGAGGGATCCATCCATCATCTCCGCCAGTTGGCGGGAGACCGCGAGACCGATGCCCACGGAGCCCGGCATGGTGGGGGAATCGCTGGACCGGTAGTAGCGCTGGAAGATCAACTCCACTTCCTCCTGAGGGACGCCGCGTCCGTTGTCGGTGACCACCAGCCGGGTGCTGGTGCCCTCCTCGAAAGCGACGGTGATCTGGTCACCACCGTACTTGATGGCATTGGAGACCAGGTTGCGGATGATCTGCCGGACCCGCAGAGGGTCGGCCCAGGCCCAGGTCTCCTCACCCTCCACCGTGATCGTCTTCGATGTCGGGTAGGACTGCGTCAGGCCTTCCACCACGCGGCGGGCCTGGCCGATCAGGTCCACGGGCTCGGGCCTGATGGAGAGGTTGCCGAAGTCGGCCCGGGAGGCGACCAGGAGGTCTTCGACCAGCTCGGCCAGCTCCCGGCTCTGGCGGGCGATGATCGCCATCAGCTCGCCGACCTCCCCCTCGCTCAGGTCTTCGGCCCCGGCCACGATCGCCTCGGACAACCCGACGATGGCGGTCAGCGGCGTCCTGATCTCATGGCTCACCGAGGAGAGGAGTCGGTCCTTCGACTCGTTCGACGACCGCAGCTGCTCGGCCTGGTCCAGCCGCTTCCAGTAGGCACCGATCATGTGGGAGGCCCGCCACAGGGTCTGGACCTCGTCATCGGTCCAGGCACGGTCGCCGGTGTACTGGATGAACCCGAGCGACCCTCTGAGCAGGCCGTCGACGAAGACAGGCACCGCGACCTCGCTGACGATCCCGTCTTCCCTGTAGCGCCTCGCCTCCTCCTCGGGGAGGTCCGCCGTCCGGATCGTCACCACCCGGCCCGCCTCCAGGGCCTGGATCATGGTGGGGATCTCCGAGTAGCTGCCGCGTCGCCAGCCGCCTGCCCATCCCACTCCTCGCCGCGACGCCTCGGCGATGATCTCCCAGCCGCGCTCACCGTCGATCGTGATGATCCGGTCGACGTAGGCGTAGTCGGCGTCGGTGGCGTCGAGCAGGGCCCGGGTGGCCTCGTGAAGGGCGAACATGTCGGAGTGGACGAGCAGCGACTCGGAGCATGCCGCGATGGCATTGTTGAGCCTGTGGGCGCGGTCGTGGCTCTCCACGGCGTTCCTCAGGTGGTCGACCAGTCTCGCCACGAGGCCGATCGTGAACACCACGCCGGCGACACCGGTGACGGTGCGCGCCAGCAGTGGTGGGGCGTCCAGACCCGAGGCGATGCCCACCAGGATCACCCAGACCCCGATCCCGAGGCCGAACCCGGCCGCCCAGCGGACCCGGTTCTTCTCCACGAGGGCGCCGGCGAGAACCGAAAGGAGCATCACGCCGCCGAATGTGCTGTCGGAATCGAATGGCGTCAGTTGCATGTCGAACAGCACCTCGGCCAGGCCCATCAGGGCCAGGTAGGTCATCGCGGCGAGAAGGAGTGGTACGGCGTTGGCGTTCTCGGATCGCCTGACACGCCAGGTCCACCAGCCGAGTGGGACATAGCCGATCCAGCGAACCCAGGAGCCTTCGGAGAACGGGACGAGGAATTCGGCCGCGATCAGGACCGGTAGCACCACCACGAAGAGGAGAGCCACCTGGCGATGAAGGTCGCGTTGAATCCACCCACTCGAGCGTGAAAGCACACGATTAGATCGGCGTTTTCGGGACGAATTCTTTACCGGCGATCAGTGAGCTTCGAGGCCCAGCAACTGCCGCACCATGCGCGCGGTGGCGCCCCACAGCGTGTCACCGTCGAGGTCGTAGTACCAGACGTCCCAGCCATTCCACGGCACCGACCACCAACGCTCCGGGTCGGCGAGGTCTGCGACCAGGGGGGTGTGGATTCGAGCCACCTCCCGCTCCGAGGGGACGAGGCGGACAGGGGGCAGGAGCCGGGCCACCACAGGCACCACCAGCATCGGCGTCTCGACGGTGTCGATGGACGGGAGAAAGCCCAGGACCTCGACCTGGTGGCTTTCGATCCCCACCTCCTCGTGCGCCTCTCGAAGCGCCGTCGCCACCGGCCCGTCGTCACCTGGATCGGGACGGCCACCGGGGAACGCGATGTGCCCGGCGTGGGTGGGCATCGTGTCGGGCCGCTTGATCAGGACGATGCGCAGGTCGCCCTCCTCGTCCTCGAAGAGAGGCGCCAGGACGGCCGCCATCGGCTTGCCCGAATCGGCCGGCGGCTCGTCCCTGTACCTGAGCTCATCCCACATGTCCGACGTCCAACGTAGTGCGACCTATATCCTGGGCACGTGCCCCGGGCCCTTCTCGAGACGGATCGTCTCATCTTGCAGCGTTTCAGTCGACGGGATGCGACGACCCTCGACGAGGCGATCCGCGTCTCGCTGCCCGACCTGCACCAGTGGTTGCCATGGGCGCGCATGGACTACACGTCAGCGGACACCGTCGCCTTTCTCCGCGAGTCGATGGCGGCATGGCGGGAGGACCGGGCCTGGGACTACTCGATCCGGTGGAACGACGACCCCGAGAGGCACATCGGCAACGTCTCGTTCTGGCCGGTGTCGCGTCTCGGGAAGATCGTCGAGATCGGGTACTGGGTGCGATCCGACGAGACCGGAAAAGGCGTGTGCACCGAGGCGGTGGACCGCATCCTCCAGGAAGCGTTCGAGGCCCTCGGCCAGCACAAGGCGGTGCTGCGCATCGCCGTCGGCAATGCCGCCTCCGACCGCATCGCCCAGAAGCTGGGCTTCACCCGCGAGGGCGTGCTCAGGGAGGAGTTGTTGATCCGGGGCAACTGGGTGGATCACACCCACTGGTCGCTTCTCGACCGGGAGTACCGGGCGATGAAGCGCACCGAATTGACTCGTTAGGCCTCGTCCCCCCGAGGCTCGGTGAAGGGGAAGGAAGCCCCGATACGGAGTGGCGAACCCGTCGACTAGCCCAGCGTCACCCACTGTCTCCGCCACTCGGGCGCCTCGAACGGCTCCGACCAGTACGCGGTCTCACGCACGATCTTCCCGTCACGGAACTCGAAGATGAACACCGTCTCGTAGGCGGCTTCGCCGTAATCCAGATGTGCCTCGGCCACGACCAGGTCACCCGCAGCCACCATGCGTCTCGGTGTGATGGTGGGCAACGCGGGGAAGGCCGCGTACACGGCCCGTCGGTTGTCCCCGCCGATCACCTGTTCCCCCGATTGCGGCCAGTCCATCACGGCATCCTCGTGGAACAACTCGTCCATGATGTGGACCTGTCTCTGGTTGATGCAGTCGATCAGCCGCTGCACCACGGCGACATTCTCGCTCTCGCCCACGCCGCACCTCCTTGCCACCGGCGCGGTGGGGAACTCTACGCCCGCGGCGTCCCCCTGAGTGAGGCGAACCTCCGGTCGGGACTCATCCACCCGTGGCGATGATGCGGGACGCCTCGCCGACGAAGGTGGTGATCGCCGGGTAGAACCCGATGACGACGGTGAGCACCACGGCCACACCGAGGGCGAGCCGGAGCGAACCGACCGGCCGGGCCACCTGGAGGTCGGTGGTGGGGTCGTCCATCCATACGGTCCTCACCACCCGGGCGTAGTAGTACAGGGAGATCACCGCGTTCACAGCGGCGATGACTGCGAGCACCACCGTGGGCGCACCACCGGCGATGATCACCGACCGGAACATCACGAACTTGGCGAACCACCCCGCCAGTGGCGGGATCCCGGCCAAACTGAAGAAGAAGATCAATACCAGGACGCCGATCCGGGCATCGACCCGTCCCAGCCCGGCCCAGGCAGGGATTTCACCGGATTGCGTCGTCCGGGCACCGGCGATCACCGATGCGAAGGCGCCAAGGTTCATCACGGCGTAGATCACCAGGTAGATCAGCGTCGCGGCGAAGGCCTCCTCGAGCTCGGCCCCGGCCACTGCCGCCGCGGCGAACGGCACCATCATGAAGCCGGCCTGGGCTATGGACGAATAGGCCAGGAGACGGACGATGTTGTTCTGACGGAGAGCAGAGAGGTTGCCCAGGGTCATCGACAGGGCGGCGAGCACCCAGAGCGCCGGCGCCCACACCTCCGACAGGTCGGGTAGCGCCAGATACAGGACGATGAGCATGGCCACGAACCCGGCGGCCTTGGAGTTCACCGAGAGGTAGGCGGTCACGGGCGTCGGTGCGCCCTCGTAGGTGTCGGGCGCCCAGAAGTGGAACGGGACGGCCGACACCTTGAAGCCGAAGCCGACGAGCATGAAGAGCACCGCCATCGTCAGCAGCGGCTCGCCCGCGCGGCCTGCGGTCGCCTCGGCCAGGCCGGCGAAGGTCACCTCGCCCGTGAGGCCGAACAGGAGCGACATGCCGTAGAGCAGGATCGCAGTGGAGAGGACCCCGAGGATGAAGTACTTCATCGAGGCCTCGTTGGACTTGACGTCCCCCTTCCGCCATCCGGCGAGCATGTAGAGCGGGCCGGTGGTGAGCTCCAGACCGACGAAGAGCACGATCAGGTCACGGGACGACGCCATCACCAGAGAGCCCAGGATCGACGCCAGGAGCAACAGGTAGTACTCGCCCTGGTAGTACCGATCGGACTCGATGTAGTGATGGGACATCAGGAACACCACGTACCCGGCGATCAGGAAGAGGCCCTTGAGCACCAGGGCGAACTGGTCCACCACGTAGGAGCCGTCGAACATCGACCTCGGCAGAGCCGACCCGTCGATGGACAGTGCGGCCAGCGGCAGGAGCGCCAGCGCGGTGCCTGCCACCGCCACCGTGGCGGTCCAGTATTTCAGGGGCCGCGGCAGCACGAGGTCCAGCGCCAGCACCACGAGCAGGGTGGCAACCACCACCAGCTCGGGGGCTATCGCCAGGTAGTCGACGTCGAAGCTCAAGTCACCACCTCACCCGCCGAGGAGACCGTCGTGTCATGAGCCGAACACCATGTCGACCAGGGCGGTGATCGAGTCGGTCGTGGCGTTGAAGATCACCTTCGGGTAGAGGCCGATGATCACGACGAGGATCACGAGAGGCACCCAGGCCATGGCCTCGAACCGGTCGACGTCGTGGAACTCGCGGCCCGCCCACTCCTCGGAAGGCTCCCCGAGGTTGACCTGCTGGAGCATGTACAGCATGTAGCCGGCGGTGAGCACCGTGCCGATGGCGGCCAGGACCATGGCGGTCCGGAACACGCCGAGCGGGAGGCCGGGCAACGGGTTGTACGACGCCACCAGCGACATGAACTCGCCCCAGAAGCCGGCGAGACCGGGTAGGCCCAGCGACGCCATGGCGGTGAAGGCGAGGATGCCACCGAGCACCGGGAGCAGCTTCATGTTCCCGCCGAGCCGGGCCATCTCCCTGGTGTGGTAGCGGTGGTGGATCGACCCGGCGAGGAAGAAGAGCAGCCCGGTGATGAGACCGTGGGCCACCATGCCGATCACCGAGGCGTTGATGCCGACGTCGGTCAGCGTGGCGATCCCCAGCATGACGAAGCCCATGTGGCCCACCGACGAGAACGCGATGAGCCGTTTCATGTCGGTCTGGGCGAGACAGGCCAGCGAGCCGTAGATGATCCCGATCACCGAGAGGACGGCGATGGCCGGCGCCCAGTTCTGGGCCTCCTCGGGGAGTATCGGCAGCGAGATCCGGATGAAGCCGTAGCCGCCGAGCTTCAGGAGGATTGCCGCCAGGAGCACCGAGCCGACCGTCGGCGCTGCGGTGTGGGCGTCGGGCAGCCAGGTGTGGAGCGGCCACATCGGGACCTTCACGGCGAATCCGAGGAACAGGCCGCCGAACACCAGGAAGGCGAATGTCCCGGTGAAGGCACCGGCGGCGCCGAGCTCGGTGAGGGCCGGGATGTCGAAGGTCCGCTCGGCGAGGAACTCACCAGAGCGCAGGTAGAGCGCCAGGAAGGCCAGGAGCATGAAGGCCGAGCCGAACAGTGTGAATATGAAGAACTTGATCGCGGCGTAGAGCCGGGTCTCGTACTCCTTCCGGAAACCCGGGATCTTGCGCATCGTCCGGTCGCCCCAGACCCCGATCATGAAGTACATGGGGAGGAGGACGATCTCGAAGAAGATGAAGAACAGCACCAGGTCGAGGGCCACGAAGGTGCCGTTCATGCCGGTGGCCAGGATCAGCATGAGGATGAGGAAGGCCTTCGGGTTCCGGGGCTCGTCCCAGTGGTTCCAGGAGTAGATCACGCACACCAGGACCATGAAGGTGGACAGGACGAGGAGAGGCAGGCTGATCCCGTCGACACCGACGTGGAAGTTGGAGTTGATGGCGTTGATCCAGGGGAGGTCGACCTCGAACTGATAGTTGTTGTAGCCGCCGGCCGAGTAGTCGAAGTTGGCCGCCACCACCATGCTGACGAGGAACGCCAGCGCGGAGGCGACGAGCGCCACACCCTTGATGGCGTCCTCCCGCTCCTTCGGGATGAGCCCGACGAAGAGCGCACCGATCAAGGGCACGAAGACCGTCAGCGGTAGTGCCCAGCTATCGAACCAATCCATGTGAAGGCCTCTCCTCCATCGATCCCTATAACACGAACATGAACACGGCTGCGAGCACGATCGCGCCACCGACGAAACCCGCGGCGTACTGCTGGACCCGACCCGACTGCCACTTGCGCATGACGTTGCCCGCGCCGTCGGTGGCTGCGGTCAGACCGTGGACGATCCCGTCGACGCCCCTCTGGTCGAGACCGTTGTAGACGAACCTGCCCAGCAAGACCGTGAGTCCGCCCGCGGCGTTGATGATCCCGTCGATCACGTAGGTGTTGGTCCAGTCGACGAACCGGGCGATCGGGCCCATCGTGGCGTAGGTGACGCCGTCGGACAGGTCGTCGAGGAAGTACTTGCGCTGGAGCAGCGGGTAGAGGAGCGGCACCTCGAAGCTGTCCCGGGCCACCTGGGTCTCCCGGTCCTTCGAGTAGATCAGCCAGCCGACGAGCAGGCCGAGGATCCCCGCCGCCAGACCGACGCCGGCGAGGAAGAAGTCGATGGACTCGGCGTGGTGGTCGCCCATCGCCACGCCACGCACCGCCAGCCACTCGGCGAAGTTCCCGATGCCGGGGATATGGACACCGGGGATGTTGAACAGGCCGAAGAGGACCGACGGGATGGCCAGGGCGACCAGCGGGCCGGTCATCACGGGCGGCGACTCGTGGGGGTGGCCGTGGCCCTTGTAGGTGCCGTGGAATGTGAGGGCGATCGCCCGCGCCATGTAGAAGGCGGTGACGAAGGCGCCGCCGATGGCGATCCACATCACGGCGGTGTAGCCCTCGTGGCCCAAGGTGGCGAGGATCTCGTCCTTCGACCAGAAGCCCGCCAGCGGGAAGATCCCGGCGAGGGCCAGCGACCCGATGACGAACGTCCGGTACGTCGTCGGCATGTGCTCCTTGAGCCCACCCATGTCGCTCATGTTGTTGGAGTGCACGGCGTGGATCACCGACCCCGCCCCGAGGAAGAGGAGGGCCTTGAAGAAGGCGTGGGTGAACAGGTGGAAGACACCGGCCGTGTACCCACCCGCGGCGACCGCGGTCATCATGTAGCCGAGCTGGGAGACCGTCGAGTACGCCAGCACCTTCTTGATGTCGTCGGCCGTGAGCGCGAGCAAGCCGATGGCGAAGAGCGTGATGGCGCCGATCACCACCATCGTGATCCGGGCGTCCTGCGCCAGGTTCTGGAACAGCGGGAACGTGCGGGCCATGAGGTAGACGCCACCGGTCACCATGGTGGCGGCGTGCATCAGGGCCGAGACGGGCGTGGGGCCGGCCATGGCATCGGGGAGCCAGATGTGGAGTGGGAACTGGGCGCTCTTCCCCATGGCGCCGAAGAAGAGGAGCAGGCCGGCGACCATGGCGACCCCACCGAGCGCGGCATCCCCCGTGGTGGCAAGGTGCTCCATTTCGGAGAACGAGAAGGTCCCCATCACCACGCCGAGGATCGCGGCGCCGAGGAGGAGCCCGACATCGGCCAGCTTGTTCACCATGAAGGCCTTGTTGCCGGACTTCACGTTGGCCATGTCCTCCCAGTAGAAGCCGATGAGGAAGTACGAGGCGAGACCTACCCCCTCCCAGCCCAGGATGAGCTGGATCAGGTTGGGGGCGCCCACGAGGATCAGCATCGCCCCGGCGAACAGGGAGAAGGCGGCGAAGAACCAGGGGACGCGGCGATCGCCGTGCATGTAGCCGAGGGCGTAGATGAACACGATCAGGCCCACGACGTTGATGAGGAAGTACATCATCACCGCCAGGCCGTCGATCACCCACCCGAACTCGAAGGAGAGCCCCGATCCGATACGCCCGATCTCGAAGGTGTACTCGGTGACCACCGGCGACACCATGTTCTGGACGAACAGGGTCACCGCCCAGATGCAGTTGATGGCGAGGGCGCCGACGGCGATCTCCCCGCCCTCGTTGGGCAGTCGCTTGCCGACGGCAAGGATGAGGAGGAACGCCAGGAGCGGCAGCACCAGCATGATCCCCGCGGTGTCGGCGAAGAAGCCGCCTTGTGTCCCGTAGCTGCCCTCGGCCGCGAGGAGGTACGTCATCGCGCCACCCCCAAGTACTTGGTACTTGGTACTCGGTGCTTGGAGACATCTGAGTACCCGGTACCCAGTCCCAAGTACGGCGAGCGCAGCGAGCCCATCCCTACCACCTCATCAGGGTCAGCTCGTCGGCGTTGGCCGACTGCCGGTTGCGGAAGATCATGATCACGATCGCCAGGCCGATGCCCACCTCGGCGGCGGCCACTGTGATGACGAAGATTGCGAACACCTGGCCCAACGCCTCGCTCGTGGCGAGTAGCGACTCGAAGGCCACCAGGTTCAGGTTGACCGCGGCCAGCATCAGCTCGACGGACAACAGGATCAGCACCAGGTTGCGCCGCACCAGCAGGCCGTAGACCCCGATCGCGAACAGGGCGGCGCCCAGGACCACGTACTGGATGACCGTCATGTCAGACCGCTCCCCTCTGCTCTTCCTCGAGCGGCGTCAGGTCGCGACGAGCGATGGTTATCCCGCCGACCAGGGCACCGAGGAGCACGAACCCCACCACCTCGAACGGGATGACGAAGCGGGTCACCAGCATCTCGCCGAGCAGGTCGGTGGCGGTCGCCTCACCCACCAGGGAGAGCTCGCTGGCTCCGAACGCCTCGAACGACGACCAGGTGATCAGCCCGAACAGCGCCAGCGCCAGGATGGCGGGCAGGACCCGCTGCTCACCGCTCAGGGCAGGGTCGATGCCGGTGGGGGCTCGCGTGATCATGATCCCGAAGAGCAAGAGGATGATCACCGCGCCGACGTAGATCAGAACCAGGGCCCAGGCGACGAACTCCGCCGACAGGAGGAGGAACAGGGCGGCGATACCGCCCATCGTCCCCACCAGGAACAGGGCTGCATGCACCACGTTGCGGGCGGCGACCACGCCGAACCCGCTCGCCAGCGTGACCAGCCCGATGGCGAGGAAGGCCCAGTTCACAGGTTGGGTGATCCAAGCTTCGAAGGTCATTTCTCCAGCTCCGGCTGGTCGGGGACGGTGGCCAGCCAGTCCTGCAACCGGTCCATGTCGTGCATCATCTCGCCCATGTTCTGCTCCGAGTACTCGTACTCGGGGCTCCAGAAGAGGGCGTCGAAGGGGCACACCTCGACGCAGATGCCGCAGTACATGCAGAGGGCGTAGTCGATGTCGAAGCGGTCGAGCTTGTTGCGCACCTTGATGCGGCCGCCCGGCTTGTCGGGCGGGATCTCCTCCTTGTGGCCCTCGATGTAGATGCACCAGTCGGGGCAGTTGCGGGCGCAGAGCATGCAGACCGTGCACGCCTCCTGGTCGAGGGCGATGACCCCGCGAGCCCGGGCCACCGGCGTCTCCTTGACCTTCGGATAGTTGACGGTCGCCAGGTACTTCTTGGGGCGGAAGATGGTCCGCACCATCGTGTAGAGCAGGACCCACATGCCCTTGAAGAGGCCGACGCCGGGGATCGTCCTGCTGCTCACAACACCACCTTGAAGATTCCCGTGAGGATCACGTTGGCCAGCGAGATCGGGATCAGCCACTTCCAGGCCAGCGCCTGGAGCTGGTCCTGGCGAACCCTGGGGAAGGTCCAGCGGAACCAGATCATGGCGAAGACGAGGAGAAGGCTCTTGCCGATCAGGATCACCGGGCCGGCGAACTCGAGCACGTTCTCGGGGATGCCCGGGAGGTACCAGCCACCGAGGAACAGCGTCACCGCGATGGCGGACATCGAGAACATGTTGGCGAACTCGGCGAGGAAGAAGAACAGGAAGCGGAAGCCCGAGTACTCGGTGATGTAACCCATGACCAGCTCCGACTCGGCGATCGGGAGGTCGAACGGGATCCGCGACAGCTCGGCCAGCGCCGCGATGAGGAAGATGACGAAGCCGACGATCTGGAAGATCACGAACGGGTAGCCGGCGTCGATCTGTGCCTCGACGATGCCCGTCATGCTCATCGTCCCGGCCATGATCACCACGGCCACGGCGGAGAACACGAGGGGCAGCTCGTAGGCGATGAGCTGGCCGGCGGCGCGGAGGCCACCGATCAGGGAGTACTTGTTCGCCGACGCCCACCCGGCCATGAGGACACCGACGGTGGTCAGGGCGGAGATGGCCAGGGCGTAGAAGATCCCGACCTCGAGGTCACGGAAGATGATCCCGGGACCCCACGGGATCACCACGAAGAGGGCGACCGTGCCCATCATGACGACGATCGGTGCCAGCTTGAACACAGGCCGATCGGCGTCCCTCGGGATCAGGTCCTCCTTCTGGAAGAACTTGACGCCGTCGGCGATCAGCTGCGCCCAGCCCCAGCGGCCGCCGGCGAAGTAGGGACCGACGCGGGCCTGCATCTTCGCCGAGAGCTTCATCTCGGCGAAGCCGATCACCATGCCGATGAGCGGGATGATCAGCGCCACCACCAGCAGCTTCAGGACCAGGGCGATCCAGAAATTGCTCATGAGATCGGTCAGGAGTTCCACTTCGTGTCCTCCTTGACCGATCCGAATTCGGTACCTGGTACTTGGTACTTGGAGATTCCCAGTACCGAGTACTCAGTACTCAGTACAACGAGCGAGTTCGGCGAGCGAGTCACCTGTCCACGTCTCCCAGCACGAAGTCGAGCGAGCCCATGATGGCGATGATGTCCGGGATCATCGCCCCCTCCAGCACCCAAGGCAGGATGGAGAGGTTCGAGAAGCTGGCGGAGCGGATCTTCACCCGGTACGGGCCGTTGCCTCCGTCGGTGACGAGGTAGTAGCCCATCTCGCCCTTGGGGTTCTCGGCCCGGACGTAGGTCTCGCCCTTGGGGACCTTGATCACCTTGGGAACCTTCGCCTGGATGGGCCCCGTGGGGACGTTGTCGATGGCCTGCTGGATCATCTTCGCCGACTCCCGGATCTCCTGGAGACGGCACCACCAGCGGTCGTAGCAGTCGCCATTGGTGCCCGTGACCACGTTCCAGTCCAGGTCGTCATAGGGCAGGTAGTCCTCCACCTTGCGCAGGTCGAAGTCGACCCCGGAGGCGCGGAGATTGGGGCCCGAGACGCCATATGAGGCGGCCACGTCCGGCGGCAGGACGCCCACGCCCTTGGTCCGGACGTGGATGATCTCGTTCCCCGCCACCAGATCGTCGAGCTCCTCACACACCTCGAGGACCCGGCTCATCGCCGCCCGGGTGTCCCGGTAGAAGCCGGCCGGCAGGTCCTGGACCAGCTTCCGGGTCTGAGACCCCGAGCCATAGGCCGGCTTGACGCCGCCGATCCTGTTGAAGTTGGGGTGGAATCTGCCACCGGTGACACCCTCGAGGAGATCGAGCACACGCTCCCGTTCGCGGAGGGCGAAGAACAGCGGCGAGGCGGCGCCCAGCTCGAGGGGGTAGGACGCCATGAATACGAGGTGGGAGCAGATCCTCGCCATCTCGGTGAGGATGAGCCGGATGTACTGGGCGCGGGGTGGCACCTCCAGCTCCATGATCTTCTCGCAGGCCACGATGAAGGGGATCTCGTTGGCGTAGCCCGACACCCAGTCGATCCGGTTCACGATCGTGGTGATCTGCGGGTAGGTGCGGACCTCGGCGAGCTTCTCGTAGCCGCGGTGCATGTACCCGATCACCGGCTGGACGTCGAAGGCCCTCTCACCGTCGACCCGGGCGACGAGACGGAGCACCCCGTGGGTGGACGGGTGCTGGGGACCGATGTTGAGGATCATGTCCTCGGTCTGGAGCTCGACCGAGACCGATACCTCGCTGAGGTGCCTGATGGTGTCGGCGTCCATCGACATCAGGCCTCCGGGTTCTCCGTGCTCGGCTCGTCGGAACCGCCGCCCGACTGGGCCTCGCCGGGCATGGCCTCGACGTCCACGTCGCCCGGCCAGGGCTTCACCTCACGGCTGAGCAGCGGGAAGCTCTTGCGCAGCGGGTGCCCCATGAATCCGTCGGGCAGGTACAGATGCACGAGGTTGGGGTGGCCTTCGAAGACGATCCCGAACATCTCGTGGGCCTCGCGCTCATGCCAGTTGGCTCCCGGGAACACCTCGACGATGCTCTGGATCCTCGGGGAGTCCAAGGGGAGATCGGTGGAGAAGGTGACCCTCTTCCCCTCGCTGAGATCGCCGAGCGTCGAGATGACCTCGATCCGCTCCTCCACGGGCTCGCTCAGCGGGTATCCCACCGAGACCTCGTTGGCCCACTCGATGGCCGAAAGGAAGGAGAAGAAGCCCAGACCCAGGTCGTCGCGGGCGATCCGGTGGGTCTCGACCCATCGGTCGGCGGGCACCTTGACCTTGACGGTGCCGACCGTGATCTCGGCCACGCCGCCAACCGCCGCGGCGACGCCGTCGGCGAACTCCTGGAGCGGGTGGACCGTCGTCTCGGTCCCGGTCGCTTCGTTGGTCAAGTCAGACTGGTTGGAGGTCACGTCTGTTCCACTTCTCCCGGACGTCCTCGCCCTGGATGACCTTCTGCAACAGCACGATGCCCTCCATCAGGGCCTCCGGGCGTGGTGGGCACCCGGGCACATAGACGTCCACGGGGATGATCTGGTCGACGCCCTTGGTCACCGAGTAGGAGTCCCAGTACGGACCGCCGCAGTTGGCGCAGGATCCCATCGAGATCACGTACTTGGGCTCGGGCATCTGGTCGTAGAGACGCCGGATCGAGGGCGCCATCTTGTCGGTGACGGTTCCTGCCACGACCATCAGGTCGGACTGACGCGGCGACGCCGGCAGCGGGATGATCCCGAAGCGCATGAAGTCGTAGCGCGGGCTGGACGCCGCCATCAGCTCGATGGCGCAGCAGGCGAGACCGAACTGGAAGAGCCAAAGCGAGTACTTCCGGGACCAGTTGAGAAGCCAGGACACTGGCTTCGGGGCCCCGAACTTCTGGATCACTCCCACTGGAGGACTCCCTTCTTGGCCGCGTAGACCAGGCCCTCGATCAGCGTGAGCGTGAACAGGATGATGGCGATCAGGCCGAACATGCCCAGCTGCTCGGCGGCGATGGCCCACGGGAACACGAAAACGGCCTCGACGTCGAAGATCAGGAAGAGGAGGGCGAAGATGAAGTACCGGACATAGGTCTGACTCCACCCCGACCCGACCGGGTCGACACCGCACTCATAGATCTCTTCCTTGGTCGGCTTCGGCTTCGTCGGCCGGAGGACCGTGGCGACACCGAGCATGATCAGCACCAGGACGGCACCGAGCACGACGAACGCGCCAACCGTCAGATAGCTCTCGAAGTAGGTGCTCATGCCTCTATCTGTGGCCCTGTAGGTGGACGCGGCGAGTATAAGCGGCCCTTCTCCGGGGCCGAAGTCGAGGTCATCTAGCCTGCCGTCGTGCCCGTCGCGCCATCTCACCAGGGCCTCGGCCTGGTCAATCTCGCCGCCGAGCTCGAGCTCCGACTCACCGGGTCGGCCCCGTCACCGGGTCTCGCCGACCCCGATCTGGTGCCCGAGGCCGGCACCTACGTCCTGGTCCTCTTCGACGGTCTCGGGGTGGCGCAGCTGGGCCACCCCGCGGCGGCGAGGCTCGCCGACGACATGAGAGGGGTCCTGGAAGCGCCCTTCCCGACCACGACCAGCGTCTCGATGGCCACGCTGGCCACGGGCCTGCCACCGTCCCGACACGGGCTCGTCGGGCACCTCGTCTGGCTCCAGGAGCACCAACGGGTGGTCAACACCCTGAAATGGGTGGATCTCACCGGTGCGCTGGTGGAGCACCACTACGCCGGCGTCCTCCCCCGGCCCAACATGTGGGAACGGCTCCGGGACTCGGGCACGGAGCCGATAACGGTGCAGTTCGGAGGCTTCGACGGGACTCCCTTCTCCCGCCTGCTCTATCGGGGCGCCCGATTCGAGAGGGCGTGGGACCTGGCCGACATGGCCGAGGCCACCGTGACCCTGGCCTCTCAGCCCGGCCGTCTCATCTTCACCTACTACCCGTCGGTGGACGTCGCCGGTCACGTCAGCGGGCTGGATTCGTCGGAGTTCGAGACCGCCGTCACTGAGGCCGCCTCGTTGTGGGACCGCATCGCCTCGGCCCTGCCGCCCGGCGTCACCCTCCTCGGGACCGCCGATCACGGTCTCGCCGCCTTCCCGCCCGACCGCAAGCTCCTGGTCGACCGGGACGACTTTCCCGACCTGCGCTTCGCCGGTGACTCCAGGGGTGTCCAGTTGTGGGGCGACCCGACCCAGATGGAGAAGCTCGCGGGCGAGAGCGGGGGCCTTCTCGCCGACCCGGTGAAGCTGATCGGCCCGGATCCGACACCGGAGGCCAGGTCCCGGCTCGGTGACAGGATCCTCCTCCCGCCGGACGACCTGGCGGTCATCCCCAGTGGCTTCGACAAGCGGCTGGTCTGCTATCACGGCGGGCTGAGCCGCGCCGAGGTCGAGATCCCTCTGCTCGTGGGCTAGATGGCCCGGCCCCGCCTGAGCCACTCCGCCGCCACCTCGAAAAAGGGCTCGGCGCGCTGCTCCAGGGCGCTGACCACGAAGCGGGTCTCGGCGAGGGCGCGAGCGATCATGTCGTGGGTGTACGAGTAGACCACCTGGTTCTCCTCGAACTCGTCCTCGTCCTCGACGTCGATGGCTCCGCTCCGGTCGACGGTCACGTCGAGGTCGAGGTCGATCATCTCGTACCGGTTCGCACCAACCCAACGGGGCGGGGTGGTGATGTCGACGAAGTGGGAGAACCTGGTCTCGACACCGTTGTAGTGGAGGTGCCACCACCCGTCATGCGGGGCGCAGAAGACGGCATCGACGCCGGTCGGCGGGTGTTCGACGGGCCCTTTCCAACGTCTCGAGCCGGCAGGCACCCAGGCCCAGGATCCATGCTCGTCCTCGCCCAGCCACAACGCCTCGAACCCCCAGTGGGTGTGGTCGGGATTCTTGAGGAACTGGACGGTGATTGGGCGATTGTCGGATGCCATCCGGAACGATGCTACGTGCCGGGAAGATGCCGTTCCGACATGGTGTCGGGTCGGGGCAGCGCGCAGTCGGCATATCCTCGAAAACCGAGATGGACGCTCCTATCGCTTTCTTCGCCGCGATCGCAGCGAGCATCTTCTCCATCGACCTCTGGCGGAACTACGCCCGCCGGCCCCGCCCGCACGTGGTGGCCTATGCCATCGGCATCACCATGTTCGCCCTGGCCACATGGGCGCTCTTCGCCGCCCTGGTCTGGGGTTGGAACCCGTTCTACTACCGGGTCTTCTATCTGTTCGGCGCGGTGCTCAACATCCCGTACCTCGCCCTCGGGTCGATGTTCCTGGTGGGTGGGAAGAGGGCGGGCCACATCATGACCATCCTCCTCGGGGCGTTCTCGGCGATCTCCATCACCCTGGTGGCGACGGCCCCGTTCCTGGAAGACGCCACGTTCGGCCATGGGGAGGTTCCAGAAAAGGTCTTCGCTAGTGGCTTCGGGCCCCGGATGTTCGCCGCCGTCGGGGGTGGTTTGGGGGCGACGATCCTCATCGTGCTGGCGGTCGTGAGCATCGTCCGATTCCGCAAGACCGCCCCACGTGTGGTGTGGGGCAGTTTCCTCATCCTGCTCGGCACACTGGCCGCCTCCACGGGAGGGACCAGCCTGGCGTTCGGCGAGGCCGCCTGGTTCTCCATCTCCCTCTTCCTGGCGGCGACGTTGATCTTCGCCGGGTACAAGGTCGCGTCCGGCGCCCGTAGGGCCGAGCCACAGACCCCGTAGCGCGCGCAAGACTTTCGGACTGGTTCGGCATCTTCTCGTTCGAGACTGTGACCTTGCACCTTCGGCGCGCCCCCTCCCCGCCTTCGGCGGTACTCCCCCGTTCCGCTGCCGCTCCACGGGGGAGAAGTCCGTGGCTCAGCCGCCGATGTAGGACATCTCCACCGGGATGCGACGGCGACGGGTGTTGGCCGAGCGGATCTCCGAGTAGCGGTCGGCGCGGTTGGACCACACCCGGTCGATGATCGACCCGACGTCATCCCCCGACCGCAGCGCCTGTCTCAGGTCGGTCCCGTGATCGGCGAAGAGACAGGTGTAGAGCATCCCCTCCGCCGAGATCCGGGCGCGGGTGCAGGTGCCGCAGAACGGCTGCGTCACCGACGCGATGACGCCGAACTCCCCCTCGCCGTCGACGTACCGGTACCGGGTCGCCACCTCGCCGGGGTAATTGGGCGGGACCTCCTCGACGGCGAGCTCGCCTTGGATCATCTCGAGGATCTCCGAGGCCGGCACGACGTCGTTCATTCGCCAGCCGTTGGTGTTCCCCACGTCCATGTACTCGATGAAGCGGACGATGTGGCCGGTCCCCCTGAAGTGACGGGCCAGGTCGACCACGGCGTGCTCGTTGACCCCCCGCTTGACGACGCAGTTCACCTTCACCGGGCCGAGCCCCGCCTCGGCCGCGGCGTCGATCGCCTCCAGCACCGCGGACACCGGGAAGCCGACGTCGTTCATCGCCATGAACGTGGGGTTGTCCAGTGCGTCGAGGCTCACCGTGACCCTTCGCAGGCCTGCCGCGGCCAGCGACTCGGCCTTGCGGGCCAGGAGGGACCCGTTGGTGGTCAGGGTCAGGTCCTCGACGCCGGGGACGGCGGCGATCATCCCCACCAGCTTCTCGATGCCCTTCCGGAGGAGCGGCTCGCCGCCGGTGACCCGGACCTTGGTCACACCCCTCTCTGTGAATCGGGACACCAACGTGGCGATCTCCTCGAACGTGAGCAGGTCCTCGCGGGCGAGAAAGCGGTGGCCCGGCCCGAAGACCTCCTTGGGCATGCAGTAAGTGCAGCGGAAATTGCAGCGGTCGGTGACCGAGATCCGGAGGTCCCGCAGCGGGCGACCGAGGCGGTCCTGCACCGTCATCCACCCCGACGATAAGCCGTCGCGTCCGTTGACGACGGGTGACTAGTCCCATGGGGCGTAGGGCCAATGACACCCAAGGATCGCAGGCCGGGTGTCGATGCCACGCTCGTAAATCGATTCACAAGGAGATTCGCGATGTTCAGTCGTCTGGGCCGCAACCGCCCCTGCGAGCACCCGGAGGTGGTCACCACCCGCAACTACGGCCTCGTCCGGGTCGTCTGTCGCCGGTGCGGCATGGTGCACATCGAGGCGGTGCTGGGCGGCACCAGGGAGCCCGAAGACCGGGATCAGGTGACGGCCAGGTCGGCCTGATCGGTCAACCAGGCGCCGAGACCGAGTGGAATCGCCACCACCGGCACCACCCATCCGACCCACGGCAACAGCCAGACCAGACCCAGCAGGAGCGCCCCACCGAGTGTCGCTCCGTGAATGCCCCATTTCCTGAAGACGGCCCGGCCGACCGCGGCGGCAGTCGGCACCACCGCGGCCAGAGCGGTTACCGCGAGCAAGGACACCAGGGCGAGGAACATCGGGACCAGCACCGCGAGAAGCGGGACACCGGCCTCGGCCGGAGCGAAGCGGAGCAAGAGCCAACCCAACCCGATGAGCAGGGCCGGGCTGAGCGCAACCAGGAACCCGACGACCGCCGCCTTTGGCGATCGGACCCGCTGCGCCGCCCGGCTGGTGGCGGTGGGCCAGAGCCATACGACCGTGGCCGCCACGATGGCCACGAAGATCACCGCCAGCAGCCGGCTGATCCAGGCGATCGCCCGCACCCGGATGTTGGGTGGGAGTTCGGCGCGCTTCACCACCGTGCCGCCGATCACGGCGCCGGCCAGGTCGGCATCACGATCCGAGCGATATGAGAGGTCACCGTCCACGGTCAGCTGCCCCGTAATCGAGAGCCGCCCGACCGACACGTTCACGTTCTCGTGGATCGCGCCGGCCAGTTCGATGCGTGACGCGGATCCCCTGAGCGTCTCGTCGATGGTCCCGGCCGCCGACAGCCGGCGCGACCAGAACAGCACCTCCCCACCGATGTGGGAGCGCGGGGTGAGGCGGATCGTCCACGACGACGTGACCACGTCGCCACCGACTTCGCCATCGACGACCAGTGTCCCCGCCGCGGCCCGGACCGCTCCCCCGACCCGGCCCCGCACCACGACCTCGGGGGCGAGTGCGGTCACCGACCCCATCACCTCCCCCTCGACCACGATGCGCTCCGCGGCCGCGGCGATCAGGTCTCCCTGGACCGTGCCCATGACGAGGACCTGGACACCCGCCGCGTAGAGGTCGTCGTCCACCACCTCGCCCTCGGGGATCAGCCCCACGTCGACGCCGGAGGTCTCCGCCGCGATCGCCGGGAGGGCGAGCGTCCAGATTGCGGCGACCGCCAACGAGAGGAGGGCACGTCTAGAGGGCGAACGCATCGGCGACGACGGAGAGGAGCGATCCGGGGAGGACGCCCCAGAGGATCGTCAGCGCCACGGTCACCCAAACGACCCAGCGGGTGGAGGGGCGTGCCGGGACGGCCTCTCCCTCCTCCCCTTCCATGTACATGATCACCGTGATCCGCAGGTAGAACGCCAGCGTGATCACGGAGGCGAGGACGCCGAGCACGACCAGCCACGGCTGCGTGCCCCAGACCTCGGAGAAGACGCCGAACTTGGCGACGAAGCCGGAGGTGAGCGGGATGCCGGCCATGCCGAAGAGGAGCAAGGCGAACCCGGCGGCGAGGCCGGGGTTGCGCCGCCACAGTCCCCGGTATGCGGAGAGATCGGAGCCGGAGCCCTCGGGCCCGCTCACGGCGGAGATGACGGTGAAGCCCCCGAGCAACTGGATGGCGTAGGCCACCACATAGAAGAGCACACCCGTCGTCTCGCCCGCGATGATCCCGGTCATGGCGAACCCGGCGTGGGCGATGCCCGAGTAGGCCAGCATCCGCCGCACGTCCGTCTGGGCGAGAGCGACCACCGAACCGATCAGCATGGAGATCGCGGAGACCACGGCCATCGCCGGCGCCCAGGTGGCCTGGAATTCGGGGAGGCCGCTGACGAATATCCGGGCGAGCGTGACGAACCCGGCGATCTTGGCCACTGCGGCCATGTACCCGACGATTCCGGCCGGGGCGCCCTGGTAGACGTCCGGCGCCCAGGTGTGGAACGGCGCCGCCGAGACCTTGAACCCGAGGCCCACCAGCATCAGACCGAGCCCGATGAGGATCACGGCCGGGCGGGCGACGATGTTGGCGGCCAGGTGCTCCCGGATCCCGAGGATCTCCAACTGGCCGGTGCCTGCGTACAGGAGCGCCACCCCATACACGAAGAGCGCCGATGCGAACGATCCGAGCAGGAAGTACTTGAGGGCCGCCTCGTCGGCGCCCTTCCGCTCCCGGGTCATGCCGGCGAGCACGTAGAGGGCGATCGAGCCGACCTCGAGGCCGAGGAAGACCAGGACCAGGTTGTTCGCCGACAGCATGATCGAGAAGCCTGCGGTGGCGAGCAGAGCGATGGCCATGGCCTCGGCCGCCCGGCGCCCCAGGGCCTGCAGCAGCTCGAACGCGCCGGCGAGGCTCAGCGCCAGGACGACGAGCAGACCGAGCCTGCCGAAGATCGCCATGCCGTCGACCGCCACCATCCGTGAGAAGGCGAGGAGTCGGCCCGTGTCCTGGGCCGCTGCTTGGTCACCCGCCCAGATCCATTGGAAGACGGTGAACACGACGGCCATGAGCACGAACCAGCCGGCCACACCCGCCAGCACGATGGTGCGTGGCTTCCACTGCACCTCGACGAGGAGCACGGCAGCCGCGCCCAGGGCCAGAGCGACCTCGGGGAGGACGGCGAGCCAGTTGACCTCAGGCATCGATCACCCCTCCCCCGGCATGAAGACGTCGACGAGCCGGCCCGGGTAGGGGGGCTCGTAACCGGTGGCCTCCTGGACGTTGTCGAGGACGGCTTCGGTGGATGGTCCGATCCGGTCCAACAGGACATTGGGGTAGAGCCCGATCAGCAGGACCAGGACCACCAGCGGCGCGAGCAGCCCGATCTCCCTCGGTGACAGATCGGGCATGGTCACGTTCTCCCCCTCGGGCACGCCGTGGAAGACGCGCTGGTACGCCCAGAGCAGGTAGACGGCGGCGAGGATGACGCCGATCGCCGCCAGCACGGCGAGCGAGGGCAGCGTCGGGAAGCTCCCGATCACCACGAGGAACTCGCCGACGAACCCGTTGAGCCCGGGCAGGCCGATCGATCCGAAGGTCATGAAGAGGAAGAACCCGGCGAGCATCGGCGCCGGCTTCTGCAGCCCGCCCAACTCGGCGATGGCCTTGGTGTGCCGCCGGTCGTAGATCATCCCCACCAGCAGGAAGAGGGCGCCGGTCGTGAGGCCGTGGTTCACGTTCTGGATCACCGCACCCTGCAAGGACGCCGAAGTGAGGGCGAAGATGCCGAGCACGATGAAGCCGAGGTGGCTCACCGAGGAGTAGGCGACGAGCCGCTTCAGATCCGGCTGGACGATGGCCACGGCAGCGCCGTAGACGATTCCGATCACCCCGAGAGCCCCCAGGATCCAGACGGCGTCCACGGTGGCCTGCGGGAACAGCGTCAGGTTGAACCGCATCAGACCATAGGTGCCGAGTTTGAGGAGCACGCCCGCCAGGAGCACCGAGCCCGCGGTCGGCGCCTCGGTGTGGGCGTCGGGCAGCCAGGTGTGTAGCGGGAAGACGGGCACCTTCACGGCGAAGGCGATGGCGAACGCGGCGAAAAGGAGACGCTCGGCGCCGGTGCTCAGTTCCAGGTTGGCGAGATCGGCGAGAGCGAACGACGCCGCGCCCGTCTGCGTGTCGTGCATCACCGCCAGGGCGATGATCCCGGCCAGCATCAGGGCCGACCCGAACGCCGTGTACAGGAAGAACTTGAATGCGGCGTAGATGCGCCGATCGCTCCCCCACACCCCGATTATGAAGTACATCGGGATGAGCATCGCCTCGAAGAAGACGAAGAAGAGGAACACGTCGGTGGCGACGAACGCCCCCAGCATCCCCGCCTCGAGGAGCAGGGTGAGGACGACGAATTCCCGTGTCCGCTTGGTGATGGAGGTCGATGCCCCGAGGGCGATCGGGACGAGGAGTGCCGTGAGGACCACCATCGGCATGGAGATCCCGTCGATGCCCAGGCTCCAGCCGAGACCCCACGGCTCGTACCACGGGACGTCGACCACGAACTGCATCCCGGCGACGGGCTCGAAGTTCCAGAACAGATAGCCCGAGAGGGCCAGCGGTCCGAGCGAGAGCACCACGCCAAGCGGGAGGTGTATCTCGTGGCGACGCCGCGGCACCGCCAGGACGATGAGCGCCGCCACGACCGGCATCAGCACCAGCGCGGTCAGCACGGTTCCACCTCGCGATTCCAGGTACCAGATGCCAAGTACCGAGTACAGGGCGAGCGCAGCGAGCCCGTCATCACGCCCCCGACACCGCCAGCCAGACGACGATGGCGATGGCACCGGCGAAGAGGAGGGCGGCGTAGTTGCGAACCTGCCCGGTCTGCAACGCCCGGACCCGCTCCCCGATGCCTCGGGTCAGCCTCCCAACACCGTTGACCGCCCCGTCGATGATCGGGAGGTCGACGCCGAAGGCGGCTGCCTCGGCCGCCTTCTTCCCGGGTTGCACCACCACGATGTCGTAGAAGTCGTCCACGCGATAGGCCTGGGACCACCAGCTCCACACCGGCTGGAGGCCATCCTCGAACCGGGTCCAGTCCTCGGTCGGACGCCGGTAGGTGAACCCGGCGGCGGCGACGCCGACGAGACCGGCGAAGACCGAGATGGCGGCGAGGACGAGGAACATCAGCCAACCCTCGGGGGCGTGCTGCATCGAGACCCCTTCGAAGGCCGGCTCGAGGAAGTGCTCCAGGGTGAGTCGGAACGGCGTGTTGACCAGGCCTCCGACCACGGTGAGCACGGCCAGCGCCACCAGTGGCACCGTCATCACCCGGGGCGACTCGTGCGGATGGACTTCCTCGCCCCAGCGCGGCTCACCGAGGAACACCATCACCCACTGCCGGGTCATGTAGAAGGCGGTCATGGCCGCGGTCACGAGGCCCACCACCCACAACACGCCATACCAGCCTCCCCGCTCGAACAGCGAGCCGAGGATCTCGTCCTTGGACCAGAAGCCCGCCAGCGGCGGGATCCCGGCGATGGCGAGCGTGGCGATCGCCATCGTCACGCCGGTGACCCGCATCTTGGGCAGGAGGCCACCCATCTTCCGCATGTCCTGCTCGTCGGACATGGCGTGGATCACCGAGCCGGCACCCAGGAAGAGGAGGGCCTTGAAGAACGCGTGGGTCATGAGGTGGAAGATCCCTGCGACGTACGCCGTGGCACCGACCGCCATGAACATGTAGCCGAGCTGTGAGATCGTCGAGTAGGCCAGCACCTTCTTGATGTCGTATTGGGCGATGGCGATCGACGCGGCCCAGAGTGCCGTTGCGGCTCCGATGGTGGCCACCGTCACCTGGGCGACGGGGGAGAGCTCGAATATGGCCGCGGAGCGGGCCACCAGGTAGACACCGGCGGTGACCATGGTGGCGGCGTGGATGAGGGCGGAAACCGGGGTGGGACCTTCCATGGCGTCGGGCAGCCAGACGTAAAGCGGCAGCTGCGCCGATTTGCCGCAAGCGCCCACGAACAGCAGCAGCGCCGCCATGGTGATGATGGGATCGCCTACCGCAAACTGGCCGCTGCGCGCCAGGTTCGTGACCGTGGTGAACTGGAAGGAACCGAAATACCAGGCGATGGTGAACATGCCCATCAGGAAGCCGGCGTCCCCAATGCGGTTCACGATGAACGCCTTGTTGGCGGCGGCGCTGGCCGTGGGCTTATGGAAGAAGAAGCCGATCAGCAGATAGGAGCACAAGCCCACGCCCTCCCAGCCCACGAACAGCATGGGGTAGTTGTTCCCCAGCACCAGCGTGAGCATGGAAAACATGAACAGGTTCATGTAGCCGAAGAAGCGGTAGTAACCACCTTCGTGGGCCATGTAGCCGACCGAATAGATATGGATCAGCATGCCCACCCCGGTGACGAACAGCAGCCAAATGAGGGAGAGGGGATCGAGCAGGAAGCCGACGTCAGCCTTGAACTCCACCGGGCCGTTGTGGGAGAGGAACGTAAGGTGTCCGGTGCCGCTGCCCAGCCAGGTGTACATTACCTTCTCGAAGGCCGCGCCGTTGCTGGCGTGCTCCCAGGTCACATACTGCAGGGCCGCGCCGCAGGCCATGGCGAAGGCCAGCACCGTGGCGCCCACGCAGATGACGCTGACCGCGCGCTTCGAGAGCTTGCGCCCCAGGAAGAACATGGCGGCCGCACCAATCGCCGGCAGCAGCGGAATGATCCAGATGTGGTCGAGGAAGAACATT
>DASVBU010000006.1:0-29290 GCA_036375695.1 Acidimicrobiia bacterium
CACCGGATGCGGGTCGAGGACCCGGCTCCAGGTGCACCACATCACCCCCTGGAGCCGAGGTGGTCGAACCGACCCCGACAACCTGATCACCCTGTGTTGGTATCACCACCACATCGCAGTCCACCAACACGGACTCACCCCCACCCAGGACCCCAAAACCAGACGATGGATCCTGACCCACAGAGATCGGTCGCCGCCCAGACGGGATCGGCCCTCGCCGGCGGCACATCAGACCTGAACCGAACCCGATCCAGACCATCAGACCCCGAGGACCCAGACTCTTCTCGGCCGGGCGTGCGACCACGGACCGATCAGATGATCCCGTGCTCCCGGAGTGGGCCGCTGTGATCGCCGCTCGGAATCCAGCCGAAGATCTTGGCCTCCCCGTCGCGCACCTGGACCAGGTAGTGGATGTCACCGTCGAGGTGCAACTCCTCACCGTCCGGTCGTTGGTAGATGAAGGTCCATGTGACGCTGGCCACCGAGTGCCGCTGGTCGATTGGCGTCACCCTCATCTCCTTCATGCGCTTGCCGATGAGACGACGTTGGCGATAGATGGCGAAGTTCTCGGCCATCCCCTCTTCGAAGTCCTCTCGATCGCCGGTGGTCACTCCGCTACGACCCGCTACGAAGAATGCGCCGGTGAACAGACGCGCTACCTCGTCGACCCCTACTTCCCCGGTCAGGCACCTCCCGAAAGCGCGCTCGTACGACTCGATGACTCCTCTCACCAACTCTTCCACTGCCACTCCTCTGCACGACCAACGGCTAGAAGGTGAGCCGGCGTCAGCGTAACCAGGGCATCCAGATCACTCCCGCCGGGCGGCATCGTTAGATTCGACGTCCCATCGAGAGTGAAAGGAGTCCGATGGCGTCGTTTCTCAACTTCCCTCCGCCTGATCACGCCGACGAGGATTGGAGCGCAGTCATCGAGAAGGCCGAGCAATCGATGGGCTATCTGCCCAACTATCTCAAGTTGTACGGCCTGCATCCCGCCGCCTACCAGGCCTGGCGCGGGTTGGCTCACAGCATCTTCAGCCAGATGGACGAGCGCAGGTATGAACTGGCGACGGTGGCTGCGGCGCGTCGTCTTCGCAGCTCGTACTGCTCCCTGGCGCACGGGAAGATCCTCGCCGAGAAGTTCCACACCCCCGACGAGGTCACCGGCTTCTACACCGGCGATGACCTGGGCGCTCTCGACGATGTGGACCAGGCGGTGGTGGATCTCGCCGACAAGGTCGCTGCCGACGCCACCTCGGTGACCGAAGCCGACATCGAACGTCTTCGCGGCCTCGGGCTCAGCGACCGGGACATCCTCGACGTCATCCTCGCTGCCGCGGCTCGTTGCTTCTTCGCCAAGGTCACCGATGCTGCCGGCGTCCTACCCGACGCCGCCTTTCAGGGCCTCGATCCCGGCATGCGCGAGGCGCTCACGGTGGGGAGACCTATCGAGCCCGCCTAGACCCGGGTCCTCGCCGCCTGCCGGCGTTGCCACACGACGTTGAGCAGCATGATCACCACGGTGACCACGAAGATCACGGTGCCGAGCACGTTGGCCTCCGGCGGGATGCCACGCTGGGCCGCACCGAAGATCCACAACGGCAGGGTCTGCACCCTCGGGCCCGAGTTGAAGTTGGAGATGATGAAGTCGTCGAAGCTCAGTGCGAACCCGAGCAGGAACGCGGCGAACACGCCGGGCATGATCAACGGCAGCGTCACCCTCCGGAACGTCTCCCACTCCGTGGCGTAGAGATCCATGGCCGCCTCCTCGAGGTGGCGGTCGAAACCCTGGATGCGGGCCTTCACCGTGAGCACCACGTAGCTGATGATGAAGACGATGTGGGAGATGAGCAGAGTCAGGAAGCCCTGGTTCAACCCCAGCACCAGGAACAGCGCCAGGATCGACGACCCCATGACCACTTCGGGGGTCGCCATCGGGAGGAAGAGGAACACGTTGGTGGCGCCCCGACCCCGGAACGAGTACCGGCCCAGCGACAATGCGATCAGGGTCCCGAGGACGGTGCCGATCGCCGATGAGAGGAACGCCAGCCTCAGGCTGGTGAGCATGCCGTCCCAGAGCCCCTGCACCCCTCCGAACGTGCGGCTGAAGAACACGCTCTCCCAGTGCTCGAGCGTGAACCCGATCCACTGGTAGTTGAAGCGGCCCCTGACGTCGTTGAACCCGAACAGGATCACCAGCGCCACCGGCAGGAACAGGTACAGGAAGACCCCGATGGCGTAGACGGTGAGCAGATGGCGTTTCAGGAGCCTCATCACGCCACCAACTCGTCCGTCCCGGTCGCCCGGACGTAGGGCACCAGCAGCACCACGATGGCGATCATCAGCGTGAACGACAACGCCGCCGCCACCGGGTAGTCCAGGACGTTGAGGAACCGGCTCTGGATCACGTTGCCGATCATGAACTCGTTGGGCGAGCCCAGAAGCAGCACGTTGACGTAGTCGCCCACCGCCGGGATGAACGTGAGCAGCGTCCCCGCCACCACGCCTGGCATCGACAACGGCAGGGTCACCTTCCGAAATGCCTCGGCCGGCGTCGCATATAGATCCGCCGCCGCCTCGATCAGGGAGCGATCCAGCTTCTCCAGCGAGACATAGATCGGCAGGGTCATGAACGGCAGGAAGTTGTAGGCGATGCCGGCGATCACTGCCGCACTCGTGGCCAGGAGCGTCGCATTGGGCCCCAGGAGCCCCAGGCCCTTCAGGGTGCTCACCACCAGGCCCTCGTCGGCGAGGATGATCTTCCAGCTCAACGTCCGGAGCAGGAACGGCATCAGGAACGGCATGAGCAGCATCACAACGAGGAAGTTCTTCCACTTCCCGCCCCGGAACGCGATGAAGTAGGCGAGCGGATACGCCAGCACCAGACATATCACCGTGGCCGTGAACGCGAATCGGAGTGAGTTCCACACCTGCCCGCGGTAGGTGGTCCACAGCTGTGCGTAGTTGCCCCACTCCCACGTGAACTCGTAGTTCGGGTAGATCCCGCTCTGGAGGGAGACCCCGATCAGTCGCAGGATCGGGACCATGAAGAAGAAGATCAGCCAGGCGATCCCCGGGAGGAGCAGGAGGTAGGGCACCATGGCGCGCCGGCGCGCCATGCGTGCCAGCTCGGGCTCGGCGGTCGCCGTCGTCATTCCACCACGAAGGTGTGCTCGGGCTTCCAGGCCATCAGCACTTCCTCACCCGGGGCGTGGATCTCACCCAGGTTCTGCTCCACCACCGCAACCTGACCGATACCGGGGACCTCCACCAGGTACTGGGTGGAGACGCCCTGGAAGCTGGTGTCGGCGATGACACCCGTGAGACGGTTGACCGGGACATTGGCGTCGCCGTTGCCGAAGAACGAGAGCTTCTCCGGCCGCACACCGATCTGCACAGTGGCGTGACCGTTGCACCGGGCCGCCTGGATGTCGGTGAGCCTGATCACCGACCCGTTGGGCAGCCCCACCTCGTTGCCCGAGACCGTCCCGTTCATCAGGTTGGAGGCGCCGAGGAAGCCGGCCACGAACGGTGTCCGGGGATCTTCGTAGATCTGGCTCGGCGAGCCGAGACGTTCGATCCGGCCCTGATTCATCACCGCGATGGTGTCGGCCATGGTCATGGCCTCCTCCTGATCATGGGTGACGTGAATGAACGTGATCCCGACCTCTTGCTGGATCCGTTTCAGCTCGATCTGCATCTCCTTGCGGAGCTTGAGGTCGAGGGCGCCAAGTGGCTCGTCGAGCAGCAGGACCCGGGGGTGATTGATCAACGCCCGGGCCAACGCCACGCGCTGCTGCTGGCCACCGGACAGCTGCTTGGGCTTGGCGCCACGTCTCGCGCTGAGCTGGACCAGCTCCAGGGTCTCACCGACCCGCTGCTTGATCTCGGCATCGTCCACCTTCTGACGACGAAGGCCGAAGGCCACGTTCTCCTCGACTGTCATGTGCGGGAAGAGGGCGTAGCTCTGGAACACCGTGTTCACGGCGCGGCGATATGGCTTGAGGCCGGTCACGTCCTCGCCGTGGAGCCGGATGGTCCCGGAGGTCGGGTCCTCGAATCCGCCGATCATCCTCAGCGTGGTCGTCTTTCCGCAGCCCGACGGCCCCAGCATGGCGAAGAAGGTGTTCTCACCGATGCTCAGGGTCAGTTCGTGGACCGCAGTGAAGTCGGCGAACTGCTTGGTGACCCTGTCCAGCTCGACAGCAGGAATGCCGTTTTCGGCCGTCATCCCCGTCAGGCTCCGATCAACGCCTGGAACGCCTCGTCCATCTCCCGCTCCTCTTCTTCGCTGAGACCCCGGAAGATGTGGCTCTTCGCCTTGGTCTCCTCATCGGGGAAGATCAGCGGATCGTCTGCGAGGGCCGCGAGCTCTTCGTCGTCGATCTCCTCGGCGAGCTCGAGGAGCGCCTCACGCGTGCCCGCCACCGGCGGGATGAAGTTCACCCAGGAGGCGATCTTCGCCGCCACGCGAGGCTCGTAGACGAAGTTCATCCACTCGTGGGCCTCGTCGATGTTGGTGGAGCCCTTGGGGATCATCATGTTGTCCGCCCAGAGCATCAGCCCTTCCTCGGGGATGAGGAACTGGAGGTTGGGATTGTCCAACTGCAACTGGACCACATCCCCCGACCAGGCGAAGCAGGCGGCCAGGTCTCCGGAGACCAGATCCGAGCCGTAGTCGTTGCCGGTGAAGCGGCGGATGTGACCGCTGTCGACGTACGGCTGGATCTTGTCGATGGCGGCGTGGATGTCGTCCATCGTGCAGGTCTCCGGCTCGATTCCCATGCCGAGCATGACCAGGCCCAGCGTGTCCCGGGACTCGGTGAGCATGGAGACGCGCCCCTCGAACGCCGGGTCGAAGATGTCGTTGATCGACGTCAGCTCGCGACCCGTGAGCTCGGGGTTGTACCCGATCGCCGTGTTGCCGGTCTGCCAGGGGAGCGTGTACTTGCGCTCGGGGTCGAACGGCGGGCTCTGCAGCGATGGCTCGAGGTTGGAGATGTTCGGGATCTTGGAGTGGTCCAACTCCTCGACCCATCCGAGACGGATGAACCGCGCCGCCATCCAGTCGGTGAGAGCGACGAGGTCACGACCGATGTTCTCACCTGCCTGGAGCTGCGCCTGGACCTTGGCGAACCACTCGGTGTTGTCGTTGACCTCCTCCAGGTACTCGACATGGATGCCGGTCTCGGCCTCGAAGTCCTCGAGGGAGGAGGTCTCGAAGTAGCCGTCCTCGACCTGGTCGATGTAGAAGGGCCAGTTGGCGAAGGTGAAGGAGCGGTCGCCGTCGCCACCGCCTTCACGGGAGCAGGCGGCGAGCAGGGCGGGACCGCCGAGCATGAGGAGACCGCCGGCACCTACGCCCTTGATGAACTTGCGACGGTCTATCCCGCGATCAGCCGCGAGCAGGGCCATCAGGGCGTCGCGATTTCCGGTGCGGCGTGTCGGCGCAGACATCTTTTCTCCTCCTGGATGAACGCGCAGCGAGTGTAGGACGAGAAACCATGCCGGGGCGGGGTCGATCCCCACGCGGGGTTCGCTACCTTCCGGCGAATGAGCGATCGCCTTGAGCAGTGGATGGATGGCTATGTCCGGGCGTGGACGTCGGTCGATCCGGACGACATCGCCGAGCTGTTCACCCCCGACGCCGTGTACGACCCCCAGACCGGGGATGGCGAGTGGGAGGGGAGGGACGAGATCGTGGCGCGATGGATCCAGGGCGCCGAGGAAGATGGCCCGGACTGGGAGTTCGAGTGGCGCCCTCTGGTCGAGGCCGACGACGTCGCCGTGGTCACCGCCCACACTCGATACCTCGATCCGCCGGCGAGCTACCGCAACCTGTTCGTGATCCGATTCGACCAATCCGGGCGCTGCCGCGACTTCACCGAATGGTGGATCGAGGAAGAGGTGTGAAGACCGCCTTCGTCCTCGGCGGCGGGGGTCGCTGGGGGGCGGTGGAGGTCGGGATGCTCAAGGCCCTGGACGACGCCGGGGTCGTCCCCGACCTGGTGCTCGGAACGTCCATCGGCGCGCTCAACGGCTCGGTCATCGCCGACACGCCCGGGGCCGACGGGGTGCGACGTCTCACCAACCTCTGGGAGTCGATCGCAGGTGCCGACTTGTTCAAGGGAGGTTTCCGCCGGATGCGCAACATGGCGGCACTCCGTCCCGCCATCCACGACACCGCCGAGATGCGGGCCCTGATCACCGGTGTCCACGGCACGAAGCTGATCGAGGACCTGGCGATCCCTTTCCAGTGCGTTGCCGCCTCCATCGAGCGCGCCGCCGAGCACTGGTTCACCGAGGGCCCCATCGTCGACGCACTTCTCGCCTCGGCGGCGATACCCGCCCTGTTCCCGCCGGTCCGCATCGGTGACGAGCACTTCTACGACGGCGGGCTGGTCGACTCCGTGCCCCTGTCGCGCGCCCTCAGACTCGGCGCCGAGGTCGTCTATGTCCTCCAAGTCGGCCGCTTGGAGTCACCTCTCCGGCCACCCCGGCGTCTCCACGAGGCCGCCCTGATCTCCTTCGAGATAGCCCGACGACACCGCTTCTCCACCCTGCTCGACGACCTCCCCGAGGGCGTCGAGGTCCACGTCCTCCCGTCCGGCAATCCGGTGTCCTTCGACGATCGGCGCCAGCTCAAGTGGCGGGACACCTCGGACACCACAGATCTGATCGACGCCGCCTATCGGGCGACGACCTCCTATCTGGAAGGGCGGTGACTTGATCCCGCCACCGCCTTACCGGGTGGTGCGGCGGATCCTCGTCGCTCCTGCCGTGGTGGTCGGCTTCGTCGCCGTGGTCGTGTCGCTTCCGGTGGTGGTGCCCGTTGCGGCCTTCGTGTCGCGCTATGTCCCGGGCAAATGGCGGATCCTTCGCATCGTCTGGTTCCTCTTCCTCTACTGGGCCGTGGAGGCGGTGGCCATCGTTGTCCTGTTCGCCTTCTGGGTGGCATCCGGGTTCGGCTATGCCCTGGGACGTCCCTACTGGCAGGACCGCCACTACGAATTCCTCGCCTGGTTGCTGCGCCGGCTGGTCCGATCGGCCAAGCTCACCTTCAGGATCCAGCTGGTCTACGAGGGTGACCCGCCCCGGCCGTCCCCAACCGGCCACAAACGCCCGGTGCTGGTGCTCAGCCGCCATGCCGGGCCCGGCGATTCCCTGCTCCTCATGGACGGGATCGCCAACCGGGTCAACCGCCGTCCCCGCATCGTGCTCAAGGAGTTCCTCCAGTGGGACCCTGCCATCGACATCCTCCTCAACCGGATCCCCACGGTCTTCGTGCCCCGGTCGGGAGGGAGTGAGGAGCTCCTGGCGGCGATTCGGGTGATGGCGGCGACCATGGGCCCGAACGACGCCTTCGTCATCTTCCCCGAGGGCGGCAACTACACCCCCGGGCGTCACCGCCGGGCCATCGAGAAGCTGCGTCAGATCGGTCGACCCGACCTGGCCGAGCGGGCCGAGGTGCTGGAGAACACGCTCCCGCCCCGGTCCACCGGGGTGATGACCGCGCTCGCCGCCCTGACCATGCCCGCCGACGTCACCTTCGTCGGCCATGCCGGTCTCGAGGCGTTCGAAGGCTTCGGTGACATATGGCGAGGCATGCCCATGGACACCGAGATCGACGTCCGCCTGTGGCGGTTCCCCGCCGAGGACGTGCCGCCCCCCGAGGGCCAGGAGGAATGGCTCTTCGACACCTGGGCCGAGATCGACGCCTGGATCACCGAGCGGCTGGAGCAGACCGCCGAGCCGTTCGACGATCCCGACGCCTACGGATGATCAGGCGGAGGCTCCGGAGTAGTTGCGGATCCCCCACAGCCAGATCAGACGCGCTGCCACGAAGGCCACGGAGGTGGCGAGGCCGGTGAAGAGCAGCCAGATCCAGTCGATTCGCCCGCTGATCGTCTCCGCCGGCACGGTGATGGCGAAGGCCAGCGGGACCACGAAGGTGAGACCGCCCCGGAGCCAGCCCGGGTAGACGCCGACGGGCCAGCGGCCGGCGTCGTAGATGCCCGACAGCATCTGCATCACGTTGTCCACCCGGACCACCTTGAAGGCCAGGGTGGCGGCGATGATCCAGAGGCAGTAGAGGATGATCGAGCCGCAGACCAGCGCCACCAGGAAGGCGAGGTAGTGGAAGATGCCGACCCGGTCACCGAGGCGAAGCACGGCCCACACCAGGACGCCGGCACCCGTCAACACGTCGATCAGGCTCCACAACTCGACCTCCCGCACCGAGACCAACAACTGGGAGTCGGCAGGGCGGGTCAGGGTGTAGTCGAGTGTGCCCTGCTCGACGTCCTGCATCAGCTTGTACATGTTGGGGAAGACGAGAGTGCGGAGGAACCCGCCGACCATGAGATGGACGCCGAGCACGGTCACCAGCTCCTCGGGTGACCAACCGGCGAGGGTCTCGGTGTGTTGATAGACGATGGCGATGGCGACGATGCCGGTCCCCAGGGCGATCACGGAGTTGACCAGTTGCACCCAGAAGTTGGCCCGATACTGCATCTCCTGCTGTATCCCGAGCCTGACGTGGAGGAGGGCGAGACGGCCGGGGCCAGCGGGACGGTTCAATTCCCCACCGCCTCGTATCGTCGTACCGCCCGGCTCCAGACGAGGGCGAAGAGCAGCCCCAGCCCCGTCGCCCAGGCGAACTGGTAGCCGAGGCCCGTCAACACCTCGGCGGGTTCGAGCCGGCCGATCAGGACCTCGATGGGGAACTGGAACGTCCAACGGAACGGCATCCGCGCCGCCAGCGACTGCGCCCAGTCGGGGAGCAGCTGGAGTGGGACGAGCCGGCCCGAGAAGATCAACTCCAGCGCGGTGACTATCCCGAACATGGCGGCGCCCCGAGTGGTCCAGAAGTTGATCATCCCCATGACGTAGAGGACGAGGAACCTCACCCCGTAGCCGCCCCAGATGGCGACGGCGAAGGCCGCCACGTTGACTACATGCCATTCGATGGCCGGGCGGAAGATCAGGGTGAGGACGAAGGCGATCGGGATCCAGAGGATGGTCCACACCAGCTTCGAGCCCATGAAGATGCTGAAGTCGCGGTGGAACATGTGCACCGGCTGGCTGAGGAAGACATTGATCCGGCCCTCCCGGATCCGCCACTCCCACGCCTTGGGGTCGAAGGCCGTGTTGTAGACCCGGACCAGCGTCCACACCACGTAGTAGGCGGCGAGTTGGCCCTGGTCGAACCCGCCCACCGATCCGCCTTGGGTCCGGGCCACGGCCGTCCACACCGAGAGGTAGACGACGGGCTCGATGAGGAACCCGACCAGGACCATGAAGGCCGCCAGCCGGTATTGCAGGTCACGTTGGAAGCCAACCCGGCTGCCGGCCAGGTAGTAGCGGAACAGGGAGAAGTGGTTCTCGGTGGTCATCGCCCCGTGAACACCCGGTCGATGACGTCCTCCAACGGCGGCTCCTCGATGGAGAGGTCGGTCACCGTCGCCGAGGCCAGGAGCTTGGAGGCGACCTCGGACACCCGGTCCCGCTCCACCTCCAGGACCACGTGCTCGGCGTTGCGCTCGATGACCCGGCCCAACCCACCGAGGTCCTCGGTGAGGTCGGTCGCCTCGATCCTGATCGTCTTGTGGGACGAGAAACGGCTGGATAGACCGGCGAGCAGTCCGTCGTAGAGCAGCGACCCCTGGCTGATCACGATGACCCGCTCGGCCATGGCCGAGACGTCGGACATGTAGTGCGATGTGAGGAGGACCGTGACCCCGTGCTCGCGGTTCTGGTCGATGATGAACTGCCGGAGACGACGCTGCATGGTGACGTCGAGACCGATCGTGGGCTCGTCGAGGAACAGGACCTCCGGCCCGTGGAGCATCGCGCCGATGATCTCCATCTTCATCCGCTCGCCGAGCGAGAGGTTGCGGATCGGCTTGTCGAGGAGGGAGGTCACGTCGAGTCGTTCGGCGTACTCGTCGATGCGCTCCTTGAAGACCCTGTCCGGAACGCCGTAGATCGCCTTGTTGAGCAAGAACGAGTCCTCGGCGGGCAGGTCCCACTGCAGGTTGTTTCTCTGGCCCATGACCAGGGCGATGCGGCGCAGCAGGTCTTTGTCCCGCTTCCACGGCTGATGGCCCAGGACGCGGGCGTCACCGGCGGTGGGGTGGAGGAGCCCGGTGAGCATCTTGATCGTCGTGGTCTTCCCGGCCCCGTTGGGGCCGAGGAACCCGACGATCTCCCCGGCTCCGATCGAGAAGGTGACGTCCTTCACCGCCTCGACGTAGCGGTACTGGCGCCTGAAGAGGCTCTTCACCGATTCCCTGAGCCCACCCTGCCGCACCGGGACCTTGAAGGTCTTGGTCAGTCCTTCGGCTACGACGGGATCGTCCACGACCGGCCAGTGTGGCACGACAGTAGGGCCAGTGCGAGATCGATTATCGGGCGGTGAGGTGCGCCGGTGTGGACGGGCCCCATTTCGACCCGGTGGCCACGATCGACACCAAGCCGTTCTTGAAGGCGGGTGTGCGCGACTCGGGATCGACCGTCTTCGGGAGCAGCATGTTGGCCTCGGGGTAGTACATGACGCAGTTGCCCGGTGGGATGTCGATGGCCCGCACCAACACCCGCTCCATGGTCCCCGCCTCGCCGACCACCTTGACGGGCACGTCGACGGCGAGCCCGAGGCGCTCGATGTCGGCAGGACTCATCATGATCACGTCCCGGCGCTCCTGGCCCCGGTAGCGGTCCTCCACCTCGTAGACCACCGTGTTGAACTGGCCCTCCGAACGGATCGTCATCAGACGGAGATGACCATTGCCGCCGCGGAGTGGGGGAATCGGCACCACGTGGAAGCGCGCCCTACTGCTCTCGGTGGCGAACTGCGGCTCGTGGAACGTCCTGCCGACGATCTGGAACTCCTTGCGCTCGGTGTCGATCCGCTCCATGGCCTCGAACCCCGGCATGGTGCGGGCGATCGCCTTGCGGATGTTGCGATGCTCCCGGAAGGCGGCCCAGTCGATGATCCGCCGCTTGTCGACGGTCTCGCCGATGTCGGCGATGATCGCCACCTCGCTGCGGGGGCCCTCGTGCCGGGGAGGGCCACCATCCGACATGCGGACGAAGTTGAACATCGACTCCTGGGTGGTCGGCTGCGGCTCCTCGTCGCGGGGGAGCACCGGGAGGATGATGGTTTCCTGGCCCCTGCCGGAGGCGTGCCCGGTGTTGAGTGTGGTGGACATGTAGACCACGAGATCGAGAGCACGCAGGGCCTTGGCCGCGAACGCGGCATCGGGGTTGGATCCGTAGAGGTTGCCACCGAGGCAGATCCCCACCTTGAGCCGCCCCTCGGCCGCCCCGACCATGCAGCCCATCGTGTCGAGCCCCTCGTCGCCCGGGTCGGTGACACCCAGTTCCCGCTCCAGATGCTCGAAAACTGCCTTCTTCAACTTCGGGGTCACACCCATCGAGCCGACGCCCTGGACGTTGCTGTGGCCACGGATGGGGAGGAGCCCTGCCTGGGGGCGGCCCAGCATGCCCCGCATCATCGCCAGGTTGGCGATCGCCCTCACGTTGTCGACGCCGTGGGTGTGGTGCGTGATCCCCATCGCCCAGGCGAAGATCGCGTTCGGGGCTCTGCAGTAGAGGTCGCCCACGCGCTGGATGTCCGCCCGCGGCACGCCGGAGCCGGCCTCGATCGTCTCCCAGGTCGTGGCCCGGACATGGGCGGCGAATTCATCCCAACCGTCGGCACAGGTGACACAGAAGTCCAGGTTGGCGGCCTCGTTCTCGAGCACCCGCTTCGCCAGACCGGTGAGCAGGGCGATGTCGCCGCCGATGTGCGGCTGGAGGTACTCGTCGGCGACCTTGGTCCCGAAGAGGAGGCTCGAAGGGATCGACGGCACCCTGAATCTGACCAGACCCGTCTCCTTGAGCGGGTTGATGATCACCACCCGGGCGCCCCGGCGCTTGATGCGGTGGACGATCGACATCAGGCGGGGGTGGTTGGAGGCGGGGTTGGCTCCGATGATGAAGAGGACGTCGTCGCGGCCCAGACCCTCTAGGTCGTCGAGGACCACCGTGGCCGTGCCCGATCCGGTGACCGAGGACAAGGCGACCCCCGATGCTTGGTGGCAGTAGTAGGAGCAGTTGTTGACGTTGTTGGTCCCGTAGACCCGGGCCAGCACCTGGAGGAGGAAGGCGGCCTCGTTCGAGGACCGGCCGCTCATGTAGAAGAACGCCTCACCGGGGTCGATCGCGTTCAGCTTGCCGGTGATCCGCTGCAGCGCCTCGTCCCACGAGATCGGGCGATATCGCCGGTCGAGTGGTCCCGCATACATCGGCTTGGTGATCCGACCTGCCGCCTCCAGGTCGCGGGGTGAGAGGCGGGCAAGCGCCTCCAGTTCGAAGGTGTCGAAGAACTCGTCCGGAATGGCCCCCGACATGTCCGCGGTCATGGCCTGGATCGACTTCTTGCACACCTCGGGGAAGTGGCCCGTCTCGTTGACCATGCCGCCTCGCTGGCCACCCATGCCCAGGGCGCAGGTCTTGCAGACGTTGCGGCTGCGGAGGGCCCGGTAGGTGGCCCTGAGGCCACCGGCCCGTCGTGCCGCCCGCAGCGAGTAGACGATGGCGGGGATGCCACCGCCGGCCTTGGGTCTCCTCACGGCCCCGAGGCTACCTCGCGACCCGTTCGCGGAACCGGGCGGGGGAGAGCCGGCCCGGATCGACTCCGGCCGCGACCAGGGCGGGGTCGAGGTCCGAACCGGTGGCCAGTGAGGCCAGCAGCGACCCGTAGGCGGGGGAGGTGGCGATCCCGATTCCGCCCAGGCCGACGAGCCAGTAGAAGCCCGGGGCCTCCGGGTCCTCCCCGATCACCAGCTCGCCATCGGATGAGAACGTGCGCAGACCGGTCCACTGCGAGTTGACGGTCCGGATGTCGAGGTCGGTGACCTCGTTGATCCTCTCGATCGCCAGTGCCACATCCTCCATGCGGGGGCGGGGGTCCCCGGGCTCGTCGGGCTCCTCTTCTGCCAGCGAGCACAGGATCTGGGTCCCGTCGGGCTTGAAGTAGAAGAGGTGGTCGACATCGATGACGAATGGCCATGCCGAATACTCGAGGCTGCCGGGGACCATGAAGGCGGTCCGTCTCCGCGGTTCCAACCCGATGGGCGGCACCCCGGCGATGGCAGCGACCCGGTCGCCCCAGGCCCCGGCGGCGTCGATCACGGCGCCGGTGTGGTAGACGGTGCCTCCGGCGGCGACTTCCCATCCGGTGCCGGAGCTGCGGATCGAGGTCACCGGCGCCGACGTGACGATCTCTGCTCCGTGGCGGCGGGCGATCCGGACGAAGGCCTGGTGGAGCCCGGCGACGTCGATGTCCCGGGCCTGCGGCTCGACCAACCCGCCGGCAACCTTCTCGGGACGGAGCCGGGGGACCATCTCCAGGGCGGTGGCGGCGTCGACCAGGATCGTCTCGTACCCGGCAGGCTGCGGCTCGACGGCGAGGGCGCGAAGTTGGTCCATGCGAGCCTCGTCGGCGATCCAGAGCAGGCCACGATCGGTGAGCAGGGGAGAGTCGACCGCATCCTCGGGCGGGTCGTCGAAGAAGGCACTCGAGGCTGCTGCCAGGGGACGGGTGCCGTAGCCGCCATAGTTGACGACGAAGAGAGCGGCCGAGCGCCCGGTGGTGTGATAGGCGAGGGTCGATTCCGCCTCCAACAGCACCACCTTGCCATGGTGCGCCAGGTGGGCCGCCGCCGAGACTCCGGCCATGCCTCCGCCGATGACCAGGAAGTCGGTCATGGCTTGACGACCACCCGACCCACGGCCTCACGGTTGGCGACCATGCCCAATGCCACGGCGCCTTCGTCGAGCGTGAACCTGTGCCCGATCTGGGGCACGACCACCCGGTTGGCGGCCCAGTCGATGATGCGGGCCCGATTCTCCATCGAGCGTTCCGGCTCCTCGTTGGTGAAGCGGCCCCAGAAGACACCGACGAGGGCGTTGCCCTTGAGCAACGGCAGGTTCAACGGGATGCGAGGGATGTCACCGGCGGCGAAGCCGACCACCAGCAAACGGCCATTCCATCTCGTCGAGCGGAGGGCCGCCTCGGTGGCGTCGCCACCCACGGCGTCGAACACCACGTCGACTCCCTCGCCACCGGTGACCCGGTCGATCCCGGCCCGCAGCTCCTCCTGGTCGTACCGGATCACCGTGTCGGCGCCGGACGAGGCCGCCAGATCCGCTTTGGCGTCGCTCGACACCGCGGCCACCACCCGTGCCCCGAGGGCCTTTCCGATCTGGACGGCGGCGAGACCGACACCTCCGGCAGCCCCGAGGACGAGGAGTGTCTCTCCGTCCTGCAGCTGGGCCCGGTCGACGAGAGCGTGATACGAGGTCCCGTAGGTGCCGGGGAGCGATGCGGCCTCGTCGAAGCCCAGGCTGTCCGGCAGGAGGTCGCAGTTGTGTGCCGGGATCAGGGCCAGTTCGGCCATCGCCCCGTGAGGGATGAAACCGCACACGCGGTTCCCGGGCTCGAAGCCGGATCCCTCGCCCGCTTCGACGACCACGCCCGCCAGCTCGTACCCCGGGGCGAAGGGCGGCTCGGGCCGCACCTGGTACCTGCCGGCCACCATCAGGGTGTCGGCGAAATTGGCCACCGCCGATGCCACCCGTACCAGCACCGTGCCGGGTTTCACCTCCGGATCGGGCAGCTCACCGACCCGAAGGGCATCAACGCCGCCGTAGTCGTCACAGATCAGGGCTCGCATGGATCCAGCCTAAGAGGCTCGTCGGCCGGCTCGCCTGACACAATCAGACCGTGCCGATCGAGCCGCCACCCCCCATCTACCACATCCCCGACCCTCGCCCGGACGATGACGACCTGATCGCCGTCGGCGGCGGTCTCGACCCGGGGACGGTGCTCGATGCATACCGCCGAGGCATGTTCCCCATGCACCTGCCCGACGGGCAGCTCGGGTGGTGGTCGCCCGTAGATCGGGCGATCCTGCCTCTGGACGGTCTCAAGGTGACGCGGTCGATGCGGCAGTCGACCCGCCGCTACCAGGTCACGGTGGACGAGGATTTCGAGGGCGTCATCGACGGGTGCGCCGACCCATCGCGGGAGCTGGGATGGATCACCGATGACATCAAGCAGATCTACACCGAGCTCTACCGCCTCGGCTGGGCCCATTCCGTCGAGGTGTGGAGCGACGAGGGCGAACTGGTCGGCGGTCTGTATGGCGTCGCCATCGGGGGACTGTTCGCCGGGGAGTCGATGTTCCACCGCGCCCGGGACGCGTCCAAGGTGGCCTTGGTCCACCTCGTGGTCTTGATGAATCAGGCAGGTGGGAAGGTGATCGACGTCCAATGGCTCACGCCCCATCTCGAGTCGCTGGGCGCCGTGGTGGTCGGGCGTGAGGCGTACATGCGCCTCCTCCGGGAGGCGCTGGCGGTTCCCGGGCCCTTCCGTCACCCCACTGGTTAGAGTCCGCCCGCAGTGGCCAACGCCGAATCGAAGCGCGTTGTAGCGGGGGTCGAATTCTCCGCCATGGGCCGGCGGGTTGCAGACCGGGCGCGTCTCGTCGCGGAAGGTATGGGCGCCGAGCTCGACCTGGTCCACGTCGTCGAACCCGTTGCCGAGGCCTTGATCGAGCCCGCCCTCGCCCGCCTCATGCGCGAGCGGGAGGAGGAGGCGGCGTCGGAGCTCTGCGCCTGGTGTCAGGCGCGGTCGTCGGTGCCCGTTCGCATGGACGTGATCAAGGGCGCTCCCGCCTGGGAGTTGACGGCCAAGGGGAAGGATGCCGCCGTCGTCGTGGTGGGCTCGTCCAGCGAGGACGTGTTCTCGGTGGGGCCGACGGCTCGCCGCGTCGCCCGCAAGGCGACGACCCACACTCTGGTGGTGCGACGCCAGCCCCGGGTCCAGTACCGGAAGATCATCGTGGCGGTCGACTTCTCCGACGCCTCCAGGGTCGGTGTCGACACCGCGGTCGATCTCTTTCCCGACGCCGACGTCACGTTGGTCTACGTCCTGCCGGCCAGGTTCGACCACATGCTCGCCGAAGCGGGGCTCTTCCAGGAGGAGGTCGAGGCCTCACGTGGCAAGCGGATGGAGCTGGCGTTCGAGCGCATGGACGAGTACGCCCGGGAATGGGACGGCCGGGTGCGGACCCTCGTGGTAGACGGCCCGACGTTGGGTGCGGTCGACGAAGCGGTGCGACATCGCAACGCCGATCTCGTGGTGGTGGCGAGCCGGGGGGCGACGGCCACCCGGATGGTCCTCCTCGGAACGGTGGCCGAGGGGCTGCTCGACGCGGTCCCTTGTGACGTCCTGATCGCCCGGGTCAGGTCGGCGTTTCGAAGGCCGTAGCCGGCATGCCGGCTACGGCCTGTGGGCACGGCTCTATTGAGACACGGGAAGGCTCACCGTGAAGGTGGTCCCGTTCGGGCCGGTGTCCACCGTGATCATCCCGCCCGCCCTGGTCACGATGTTGTGTGACGTGTGGAGCCCGAGGCCGGTGCCCTCGCCCGGCCCCTTGGTGGTGAAGAACGGGTCGAAGATCCTGGGCAGGGCGCTCTCGGGGATGCCGGGACCGGTGTCGGAGACCGTGACCACCACGTGGTCGTCGGCGTTGCGGGCCGTGATCACGAGCCTGCCGCCTTCGGGCATGGCGTCCGAGGCATTGTCGATGAGGTTGGTCCACACCTGGTTGAGGTCCCGTCCGGGGGCCTGCACCGGGGCCAGGTCGTCGTCGTGGTCGAACACCACCTCGAGGTGGCGAAGCTTGTGTTTGAGGAGGATCAGCGTGTCCTTGATTCCCTTGGCCACCTGCACCTCTTGCACCGGCGCCTGGTCGAGGAAGCTGTACTCCTTGACGATCCGCACCAGCTCGGAGACCCGCGCCGCGGCCATGCCGATCTCGTCGATCAGTTGCCCGGACAGGTCGCGGAGGGCGATGAAGCGGAGGAGGTTGGTGCGCACCGATCCGGACGTGTGGGAGACGGTCTCGGCCAGGATCTCGGGAGTCCATCCGGCCTCCACCAGCGTCGGAGCCAGCTCCCAGGCGCCCTCGACCCCCTCCTCGGTGAGCCAGTCCGCCATGGCCTCCTCGGCGGTGGCGCGAGCGATCGGCGTGTCGGGCGGCTTCACGGGCTCGTGGCGCAGCGGGTCGTACCCGAGCTGCAGAGCGAGGGCGGAGTTGACCTCGACCAGTTCCTCGTGGACCCGCGCCAGCTCCTTGCTGGTCCTGCCCACTGCGGAAGCCGGGTTGTTGAGCTCGTGCATCAACTGGGCCGCCATGCGACCCAGGGCCGCCATGCGCTCCCCGTGTCGGAGGATCTCCTCGGTGCTGCGCAACCGTGAGGTCACCGTGCGGAACATGCGGCGCACGACACGGGGGTCGTCGAGGAGGCGGTTGAAGGCCTCACCGGGCACCCTGACCACGAGGGACGGGATGGCGGCGGCGACATCGGCGATGCGAGGGGCGTTGTCGAGCAGCGCCAGCTCGCCTGCCACGTCTCCCGCCTTGATCCGGGCCAACTCGATGGGCACCCCGTTCTGCTTGGTGGTCACCACCAGCTCTCCTTCGGCGAGCACGTACAGCTCCCGGCTCTCCTCGCCCTCCCGGATGATCAGCTCGCCGGGCTGGACCCGGATCTGCTCCGACGCGTCACACACCTCTTTGAGCAACTCCTCCGGGAGGTCGGAGAAGTAGGTGATCGAGCGGAGGATCTCCTTGGTGCTCGCCATCACAACGTCTCCAGGTGCTGATGGACGAATCGGATGGCTGTCGCCCCCTCACCGGTGGCGCCGGCGACCCGCCGGATCGACCCGTGCCGGACGTCGCCGGCCACGAACACGCCGGGCACCGACGTCTCCAGGGGGAGTGGGTCCCGGTCCACGTTCCAACTGGTGAGAGACCCGAGGTCGGTGCCCGAGAGGACGAATCCCTTCTCGTCCTTCTGCACCAGGTCGCCGAGCCAGTCGGTGTGCGCCCTCTGCCCGATGAAGATGAACAGCGCCCCCGACTCGACCTCCTTGGTCTCTCCGCTCTCCAGATCCTCGAGGACGATGGACTCCAGATGATCGCCGCCGTGCGCCGCAACCACCCTGTTGCGGGGGAGTAGATGCACCGATTCGTTGGCCGCGATGTTGTCGATCAGGTAGCGGGACATGGTGGCGCTGAGGCCGGGGCTGCGGATCACGATGGTGACGTTGTCGGTGAACCCGGTGAGGAAGAGTGCCGCCTGGCCTGCGGAGTTCCCGCCGCCGACGACATGCATCGGCCGGCCACGATGATTCTCGGCCTCGATGCGCGAGGTCCCGTAGTAGACGCCTGCGCCGATGAAGTCGTCGAGGCCCTCTGCCTCGAGCCGTCGATATGAGACTCCGGTGGCGATGACCAACGCCTTGGTGGTGATCTCGGAGCCGTCGGCCAGGTGGAGGACCCGGAAGGGATCCTTGCGCTCCACGCTGAGCACCTGGGCGGGCACCAGGATCTCGGCGCCGAAGCGCTTCGCCTGGTCGGCAGCCCGCCGGGCCAGCTCGGCGCCGCTGATGCCGCTCGGGAAGCCGAGATAGTTCTCGATCAGTGACGACTGCCCGGCCTGGCCGCCAGGGGCCGAGGCCTCGATCAGGACCGTGCGGAGCCCTTCCGACGCGCCGTAGACGGCTGCAGCGAGACCGGCGGGGCCGCCACCGACGATCGCCACGTCGTAGGCTGGCTTGGTGGCGCGGGTGGTGAGCCCGATCTTGGCGGCCAGCTCGGCATGGGTCGGGTTGAAGAGGACCTCGCCGTTCTCCAGCGCCACCAGGGGCAGGTCGGTGAGCTCGGCCTCCGCCGCCGAGTACAACGTGTCCGCCTCCGGGTCGCCGAGGAGCAGCGACCGGTAGGGCACCTGGTTCATCGCCAGGAACGCCTTGAGCTCGTGGGCGGGACGCGACCACGGCTGATGGACGATCCGGAGCCCGGAGAACGTGGGGCGGTAGGCGATCTGCCAGCTGCGGAGGACCTCGTCGAGAGCCGGGTACAGCTTCTCGTTCGGCGGGTCCCAGGGTTTCATGATGTAGCGGTCGAGCCCGATCTCGTTGATGGCGTTGATCGCCACCTCGGTGTCGGCGTAGGCGGTGAGCAGGACCTTGCGGGTGATCGGGGTGAACTCGACCGCCGTTCGCAGCACGTCGAGACCGGTGATCTTGGGCATGCGCTGGTCGGCGACGATGAGGGCGAGCGGCTCTCCGCGTTTGCTCAGCTCCTTGATCGTCTCGATGGCCTCTGCCCCGTCGGCGGCGGCGAGGATCCGGTACTCCGCGCCGTACTTGGACCGGAGGTCCCTGAGGACGGCGTTGAGCACCTCCGGTTCGTCGTCAACCGCGAGGATCGATGGTCGGGTGTTGCTCACGGGACCACCTGCGCCGACATGGGGTTCCGCCCCGGCGTCAACCAGGGTCGAAACGCTAACAGCCCATCTTGCCCCGGTTCCTCGCGCTCAGGCCTGTATCGAGGCGATCGCCTTCTCGAGGGCCCTCTTGGTGAACACCCTGGCCAGGTGGCTCTTGTACTCCACCGATCCATAGAGGTCCTCGAGCACCGTGACGCCCTCCAGGGCGCGGTCGGCAGCGGACTCGATCGCGCCGTGCGACCCGTCGGTGCCGATGAGGGCCTGGGCGACGCCGAACATCGGTTGGGGCTTCGTCCCGACGCCGGTGAGGGCGACACGGGCATCCGACACCGAGCCGTCGGTCATCTTCACCCACGCCGCAACGCCGGCAACGGCGTAGTCGGAGTGGCCGCCGCGGCGGCCCAGCTTGTCGTATGCCGCGCCCTCGCCCGGACCGGCCTTGGGCAGCCGGATCTCGAGGAGGATCTCGTCTGGTCTCAGGTCCGAGGTGAGCGTGTCCATGCAGAAGTCCGCGGCGGACATCTCGCGCACTCCCGATGCAGAGCCGATGACCGCCACGCCTCCGTGGGCCATGACGGCCGCAGGCTGGTCGGCGGCCACGTCGACGTGGGCGAGAGAGCCACAGGTCGTGCCCCGGTTCCTCACCTGAACGTCGCCGGTCATCCCGGCCGCCTGAGCCAGCGCGGGGGCATGTTGGGCGATCAGCGGATGGCCGGCGGTCGTCGCATGACGCACCAGCGCCCCTATCGAGACGTGGTCCCCTTTGTCCTCGACCGTGCCCAGGCCCGGGAGCCGCCCGATGTCGACCAGCCTCGCGGGGGAGAGGAGCCGCATCTTCATCAACGGGATGAGGCTCATCCCGCCGGCCAGGACCTTGGCGTCGTCACCGAGGGCGCCGTACGCCTCGTCGAGGCTGGTGGGGGCCACGTAGTCGAACTGTCTCGGATACATGTCAGGCCCTCGCTTCCTGGATCGCGGTCCAGACCTTGCGCGGTCTCAACGGCATATCGACGTGTTTCACGCCCAAGGGGGCCAGCGCGTCCACCACCGCGTTGACCACGGTGTGTGCCGAGCCGATCGTGCCCGCCTCGCCGATGCCCTTGACCCCCAGCGGGTTGATCGGGCTGGGGGTCACCGTGTGCGCCAGCTTGAACGACGGCAGGTCCGCGGCCGTGGGCAATGGGTAGTCGAGCAGCGAGCCGGTGAGCATGTTCCCGTCGTCGTCGTAGATCGCGTCCTCGAACATCGCCTGGCCCACGCCCTGGGCGATGCCGCCATGGATCTGACCGTTGACGATCATCGGGTTGATCTGGTTGCCGCAGTCGTCGACTGCGTAGTACTCGAGGAGGTCCACATTGCCGGTGTCGGGGTCGACCTCGACCATGGCGAGATGGGTCCCGAACGGCCACGTGGCATTTCCTGGTGTCCAGGTGATCGTCGCCTCGAGACCGGAGTCGACACCTTCCGGCAGTTTGTGGGCCTGGTAGGCGGCCGTGGCGATCGCCTTCCAATCCACGCCCTTGTCGGGCGAGCCGGCCACGTGGGCGCCGCCGTCGGCGAACACGATGTCCTCGGGGGCGGCCTCGAGGAGATGGGCGGCGATCTTGGCCGCCTTGTCCCTCACCAGCCTGGTGGCCTCGAGGGTGGCCGGGCCGTCGACCGCTATCGATCGCGACCCGAAGGTGCCGACACCCATCGGGCTGGTCAGTGTGTCGCCGTGGTAGACCCGTACGTCCTCCAGCGGGATGCCCAGGTTCTCGGACACGATCTGGCCCCATGTCGTCTGATGCCCCTGTCCGGTGGGGCCGGTTCCGATCATCACGGAGGCGGTCCCGTCGGGGTTGACACGGACCAGGCCCGATCCGTTGAAGGACGAGGGCAGGCCGTAGTTGGTCCAGGAGAAGCCGATCTCGGCGAGGATGGCGGGACCGAACCCGCACACCTCGACATAGGAGCCGACACCGATGCCGACGAGCCGCCCTTCCTCTCGTGCCTCGTCGCGACGCCGCTTCATCCCCTCGTAGTCGGCGATCTCCCTGAGCTTCCGGGTCGCCGAGGCGTAGTCCCCCGAGTCGAGGGAGAAGCCGCACCCCATGGTTGCCGGGAACTCGTCGGGCTGCCAGAAGTTCTTCTCCCGGACCTCCATCGGGTCCATCCCGATCTCCCGGGCGTAGGCATCGATCACCCGCTCCAGGTAGTAGATCGCCTCTGGCCGGCCCGCGCCCCGGTAGGCGTCGGTGGTCATCGTGTTGGTGTACACGCAGTCCACCTTCCAGCCCACCGGCATCTTGTACTGGCCGGACGCGATCCAGAGCCCGAGCAGCGGGATGGCCACCGTGAAGTTCTGGGTGTAGGCGCCCATGTCGGCGATGGCGTCGAGCTTGTACCCGAGGAACTGGCCATCCTTGGTGCCCACCAGCGTGGCGGTGCCGATCCAGCCGCGGCCGTGGATGGTGGCCCCGGCGGCCTCCCGTCTGGTCTCGGTCCACTTGACCGGGCGACCCAGCTCCCGGGCGGCCCATGAGACGAGGATCTCGTCGTTGTAGACGTTGAGCTTGCAGCCGAAGCCACCGCCCACTTCGGGCGCGATCACCCGTACGTCCCGCGCCTGCATCCCCAACTGGGTGGCGATGGCGCCACTGAGGGCGTGAGGCACCTGGGTCGAGGAGTGGACGGTCAGTCTCCCATAGCCTGCCTCGAACTCGGCGAGCACGGATCGTGGCTCGATGGCGACCGGGATCAGCCGCTGGTTCACCATCTCGATGGAGACCACGACGGCGTCCTCGCGCTGCATCGCCTCGTCGACCAGCGGCGTCTGGTCCTCGAGACCGAGCACGTCCCAGTAGCCGTGGTAGGTCCAGGTGTGGAGGCGGTTGGTCCCCAGTTCGTCGTGGATCACGATCTCGTCGGACGCCGCCTTCTTCAGGTCGATGACCGCCGGGAGGACGTCGAAGTCCACTTCGATCGCCTCCACGGCATCCTGGGCCAGGTACCGGTCCTCGGCGATGACCATGGCGATGGCCTCGCCCACGTGGTTGACCTCGCCTTCGGCAAGCAGCGGCCGGAGCTTCCCGAGCGGCACCTGGGCGACCAGCGGCCCGAGGTGAGCCACGTCGTCGTGGGTGTACACGGCGACGACGCCGGGCATCGCCCTGGCCCGGCTGGTGTCGAGCCGCGTGATCTTCGCCCGGGCGACCGGCGAGCGGAGAAAGGCCACCCGAAGCGTGGCCGGAGGAGCGAAGTCGTCCGTGTACTTGCCCCGGCCCTGGATGAGTGCGGGGTCCTCACGTCTCCGGACCGCCCCTCCCATGACACTGGTCGTGGCCATCACTCACCTCCTTCCCATTCGGGTGTCGGCGGCTCTTCGCCGCGCATCCGGGCCGCGGCGTACTCCACCGCGCGAACGATGTTGTGGTAACCGGTGCAGCGGCAGAGGTTGCCTTCGATGCCGTGCCTGATCTCCTCCTCGCTGGGTCGGTCGTTGTTTTGGAGGAGGGCGACAGAGCTCATGATCATTCCCGGGGTGCAGTAGCCGCATTGGAGGCCGTGGCGTTCCCAGAACCCCTCTTGCACCGGATGCAGCTGTCCGTTGGAGGCCAGCCCTTCGATGGTGGTGATGCTGGCCCCGTCCGCTTGGACCGCGAACATGGTGCACGACTTCACGGGCTCGCCGTCGATGTGGACCGTGCACGCCCCGCAGTAGCCGGTCTCGCAGCCGACGTGGGTCCCAGTCAGACGTAGGTCCTCGCGTAGGAAATGGACCAGCAGGGTCCGGGGCTCGACATCGGCCGTCACCGGCTGACCGTTGACCGTCATGGACACTCTCACGTCTACCCCTTTCGTGTCGGCCGCGCGGGAACCTATCAATCGGTCCGCGTCGGTGACGTCCCGAACGGTTTTGGGCCATTCACGCGGGGGTAATTCCTGTCCCCACAACCGGAGGGAGCAATGACATACAGGTCGACACAGGTGGCGCATCGACGGAGCCAAGCCGTCGACCGCCGGGTGATGAGCCCAGCCCGCATCGTGGCGGGCCTACTCGGAGTCTTCCTCTTGGTGATGGGCGGCGTCGCCCTCGCCCGGACCGGACTCAGTTCGCTCACCGGCGAGACGGCGACCGTCTTCGGCTTCGAGCACACGACCCTCATGGGTTTGATCGACGTCGTGGCCGGGCTCTTGTTCCTCGTCGCCGCGGCCGCCATATCGGTACGGGGCCAGCTGACCGGCGTGTCCCTGCTGGCGGCCGCATTCGGGGCCGTGATGATGATCGAGCCCGACTCCCTGTCCGAGGCCCTCGGTGGCGGCACCGATCTGGGACTCGTCTACGTGGTGGTCGGTCTCCTCGGCCTGCTGGCCGCGATGATCTTCCCGACCCGGGTCACGGAGACCGAGGCGATCCGCGAGGACGTGGACCGCTACTGACCCTCGTTCCACAGAGCGAGAACGATTTCACCCCCGCCTCGGCGGGGGTGAATCAATTCAGGCCCGGCTCAGCTTGAACTGGGCGTACTTCTCGATCTCCCGGATGCGCCTGCTGCTCCGGGCGAGCCGGATCCCGATCTCGCCATAGGACTCGCCACGTTCGCGGAGTCTGAGGACGACACGCTCCAAAGGGCTGAGGGCGCCGGGGGGCCGGGGCGTGGCACCGTCACCGTGGATCCGGTAACGGGTCATCTCCATGATCCGGCTCACGGTCCCCGGCTTCTTCCCGACCCGCGTGGCGATCTCGCTCAACGAGGCACCTCTGTTGTGGAGCCGGGTGATCGTCCGCTCGATCGGGCTCAGGGTGTGACCGGTCATTGACGCTCCTCTCTGACTGGCCTCCCAGACCCTAGCCGATGGGGCTGTCGGGGGCCGTCGGTACTATTTCCCCGCGGGCTCGTAGCTCAACCTGGTCAGAGCAGCGGACTCATAATCCGTAGGTTGCAGGTTCAAATCCTGCCGGGCCCACTACGTAGGTTGCAGGTTCAAATCCTGCCGGGCCCACCACTCGTCCGCTGCCAGCAGCGGCCTCATCCGTCACGATTGGTTGCAGGTTCAAATCCTGCCGGGCCCACGAATCACCCTCTCGACGACCTGGCCCAGGTCTTGGTCCCGGGCCCATCGATGGGCATCGTCGATCAACCCAGGGTCGATCTCCTTGGTGCTGTCCTCCCAGATGCGCGGGTCGAGGATCCATGCCGTGAAGTCGGGGCCGCGATGGGTCCACGAGCAAACCAGGGCGAGCAGCCCCAGTCCTTCCTCCAACTCGCCTCGGTCGATGAGGAGTTGTGCGTGCAGCCGCAGCGATCGAAGGCCGAAGGGGGGAACGCGGGTGGCGCTGGCGAGCCTCAGCGCTTCGTGGACCATCCTCTGCGCCGTGTCGGAGTCCCCGCGGAGACGGGCGATCTCGCCCGTCACCTCTGCGGCGTAGAGCTTGAGGTCGAGAGAGTCGATCTCCGTGCTGGCGATGAGCGTCTCCGCTTGTTGGCACAGTTCGTGGGCCGAGTCGAGATCCGAGATCTCGGAATGGAAGAAGGCCATGTCGAGGCGGGCGAAGATGGTCATCGCGAGCAAGTCCTGTGAGCCGGCGAGGTCGAGCAGACGTTCGTTGAGATGTATGGCCTCGGGGATCTCACCCAGCCCCCACAAGACACTGCCCAGATTCGAGAGGATCTGGCATCGAATCACCAAGCGGTTCGGACCGACGGCCCGGCTCAACGCGTCGGTCAGGTATTGGCGGCACTTCTCGAGGGGCGGCGCGGAGCAACCCAGACTGCGCAACACTTCGATGAGCAGCAACTCGTCGTCGAGCGTCCGGGCGATGGGCAGGGCTTCGAGGAGGGTCTGCTGTTGGGCGACATGACCTTCGGTCCACTTCCGGGCCCAGGCCAGGCTGACCAGGGCACGAACCAGTCGCCGCCGGTCATTGGCTTGGGTTGCTGCTTCAACCGCCGCTCGAGCCGCCTCGACGGCCTCCTGATACCGGCCCAGGCGTTGGAGAAGCGTTGCCTCCACCGTTCTCAAACCGGCGACGACGGTCCGGGTCGCTTCGGCCCCGTCGTCGAATATGGCGACGGCTCGATCAAGGATCTGCAACCCTTGAACCATTCGCCCCGTTCTCTCCAGCAACCAGCCCAGTCCGTCCACCGACCGTTCGATGAGGTCATGGTCCCTCGATTCGACCGCGTGAAGCCACCCTTGAACGATGTCGTCGAGATGGCGCCTATGCGTAATGGCGCGTTCCGGCTGCTCGACCAAGCCGAGCACGGATCGGGCATGCCGGGAGCGCACCTCGGAGCGACGCGCGGAGTCGGTCGCCAGTCGGGACGCTGCGTACTGGCGAACCAGGGGATGGCTGGCATATAGCCCTTCCCCTCGCTGACCGATGAGTGACTTGTCTCTCAGTTCCGACAGCATGGAGGCGTCGACGTCGGCGACACTGGCCGCGAGTTCACGGGTGAACGGCGCCACGAAAACGGCCAGTGCTTCGATCGCGTGTTTCTCCCGATTGGAAAGCAGTTGCCACGAGTGAGCCATTGCGGCCTCGAGGCTTCGGTGCCGACTCGGTGCGTCCCGGCTACCGCCTTTGAGCATCGATGGGTCGGCGAGGACCTCCCCTATGATCTCCTGAGGCGACAGTGTGCGCAGCCAGGGCACTGCCAACTCGACGCCGAGTGGAGAGCCACCCACCAACTCTGCGATCGATCGGGCATCCTCATCACTGACGACGAGGTCGGGAGCGACCTGTCGGGCACGCCGCCGGAACATCTCGGCAGCTTCGTCCGGCGACAAGCCCTCGACCTCGTACACCCATTCGTCTTCGAGCCGGAGACGCTCCCGGGACGTGACGAGGAGATCGAGCCCGGGACAGGCGTGGACGAGCTCGGCGAGCAGGGCCCATCCCACGGGCAGGTGCTCGACACCGTCCACGACGAGGAGCAGGTGTTTGTCGGACAGCATCGAGATGATCTGTTCGACCGGATCCAGTCGCTCGTCGAGTTGGGCTTCGAGACCACCGGCGATCACAGCCGGGATGACGGATGGATTCGAGATGCTCTCCAGCGAGACGAAGGTCGACCCGTCGGCGTAGATCGGGGCTGTGTTCCCGGCAACGTGAGTGGCCAATGTCGACTTGCCGATTCCACCCGGACCGAGGAGTGTCAGCAGCCGGCAGTCAGGGCTTGCGAGGAGTCCAAGGATCACCTTGGTCTCCTGCGTGCGACCAACGATGTGGGACTGATCGCCCCGATCGAGATCTGCCAGCCGGCCGAACAGGTCTTGGGCCTCTCGGGACGGTTCGATGCCGAGCTCGGATTGGAGGCCTCTGGTGAACGATCGGTAGGCGTTCACTGCTGCCTCGTGCTGGCCCGCCCTGGCGGCCAGGTCCATGTACCGAAGCAGCACCCTTTCGTCGGCGGCGTCGAACAAAGCCGGTTCGAGCAGGGCGGCCGCAGCACCAGGATCTCCCACACGTGCCGCACGCTCGGCGGCATCGAGGAGAGCGCCTCGCCACTCGCCGAAAACGCGTCGGCGCTCGGACAAGAGCCACTCCTCGTACTCGAAGCTGGCGCCGCGCTCGAAGCCTGGGAGAAGTGTTCCCGAAGCGGGCGGATCGGAAGGATTCTCGAGGGAGGATGCCGATCGTAGATCGTCGACGTCCGTGGGCACCAGCCAGCGGACGCGGTCCGTGTCCGCTTCGAACCCCTGAATCCACTCCAGGCGGCGGATTCGCTTCAGGAGTTGGCGCACGTTGTGCCGGGCGGTCTGATCCGGGACATCGGCCCAGAACATGAACCCGAGACGATCCCGCGAGACCCAATCGCCAGCGTACACCAGATATGCGAGGGCCTGATCGCGCAGGGTCGGCCTCAGCCGAATCTCGGTCTGCTCGTCCACGATGACCCGGGCGGTGCCGAGCATCTCTACTCGCATGCCAGAACGACAGTACCGACCACGCCTGGGCCACGGCCGGGCCACGGTCGTCGGACAGAGTCGCGCGTCAGACGGCCGACGAGAGGAGAAGAGATGGCCACCACCTACAACCCGTCCGACGTTGCCGCTTTCGAGCACGCCACCTGGTCCCGTTGTGCCCCAGGTTACGACGAGGGCTTCGCGGTCCTCTCCCGGGAGGGAGTCGACCCGATCCTCGATCGGGCCGGGGTGAGATCCGGCAGCCGGGTTCTCGATGTCGGGACCGGTACTGGCGTCGCCGCGGCGGTAGCGGCTGAGAGGGGAGCGTTCGTGGTCGGAATCGACTTCTCGGAGGCGATGATCACCAAGGCAAGGCAGCTGCTCCCCAAGCTCGACTTCAGAGTGGCGAATGCCGAGGCGCTCCCCTTCGACGACGGTTCTTTCGACGCCGTGATCTCCAACGGTGTACTTCATCACCTTGGCCAGCCGGGTCGAGCCCTGTCGGAGGCCCATCGGGTGCTGGACAGCAGCGGATCGGTCGTCTGCAGCATTTGGGCGGAGCCGCAGAGTCTCGAAGCGTTCGGATTGTTCTTCGCCGCCGTCGAAGAGCATGCGGGTGGCGCAGAGCTGCCCCATGGACCGCTGTTTGGAGTCACCGACGGAGAGACCTTGACGAAGCTCTTCGTCGACGCCGGCTTCGGCGACGTGGCGATAGAGGAGATCCCCACCATGTGGCGGATGGAGTCCATCGATTCCCTGCTGCGGGCGTTCGGCACCTGGGCCCAACTGGACGGATTCCCCAAGGACGTCCAGGCACGGATCGAAGACTCGGTGAGGTCCGCTGCCGACCGGTATCGGACCAAGGATGGCCTCGTCATCCCCAATCCGATGATCCTGATCAGCGCTTCGAAGTGAGGGCATCGTCATGAACGACATCAGCCGGTATTGGATCAAGTCGGCCGAGGCGGAACGCCGCAGCGAAAACGGGGTGTTGACCGAGCGTGCCATCGGCGCCGACCAGGCGCGAGAACTCGCATTCGGTCGATGGGTGATCGACCCCGACGTCGCCCTTCCAGCCCACATCCACTCGGCGGACACCATCGCCTACTGCGTCCGGGGATTCTGCTCATTTCGTGTCGGCGACGACCTCGCCCACGAGTTCGAGATTGGTCCGGGTGAATACGCCTTCATACCGGCCGACACGATCCACACGGAAACGACGGGACCCGATGGCGTGGAGCTGGTGTTCGCCAGGGACAGAAGGGGTGGAGAGACCACGACGGTATGAGATGCCGGGCTCACCGGCCGTCGGATACGGTTCGATCCGCTGCGCTCCGATGCTCCCTTCACCCCTCGCCATCGCCGGTTCTGTCTGGGCCGCCTTTCTGCTGACCCTCGTCGGCTTCGGGATATTCACGTCGTTCTTGTCGCACGCCCCGCGTACCCTGGCCCATACGGTGGCCGCGACCTAGGGAGACGACATGCGGACCGTCAAGCCCCTCGACGAGGAGACCTGGGAGGCTTTCGCAGAGCTGGCCGAGAGCAGCGACAGCTATCCGAGCGGATGCTGGTGCCTCGGGTTCCATCCCGAAGGGACGGGTAGGCCGGTCGACGCCAAGGCCAACAAGGAACGGAAACGACTCCGTGTCGTCCAGGGCACGACCCATCACGCCCTGGTTTTCGAGGACGACCTCTGTGTCGGCTGGTGCCAATTCGGGACGCCCGAGGAGCTACCCCGGATCAAGAACCAGAAGGAATACGAGAAGACCCGCGAGGGCGAGCTCCCCGACTGGCGGATCACCTGCTTCTACGTCCGTCGTGGTCATCGACGTCGGGGTGTGTCCGAAGAGGCCCTGGCCGGCGCACTGGAGATGATCTCTGCATCGGGCGGAGGTGTCGTGGAGGGATATCCCGAGCCTGCCGGTGCCGTGCCCGCCGGGTTCCTCTTCCACGGCGCCCTGACCACATTCGAGAAGCTCGGGTTCGCCCGGGATCGGATGATCGGGAAACACCGCTGGGTGGTCAG
>DASVBU010000019.1:0-21492 GCA_036375695.1 Acidimicrobiia bacterium
CAGCGAGCACGACGACTGCGAAGGCGATATCGGTTGCCATCGGGATCGCCCATCCCTGGCTGCCCGGACCTCCCGCGTTCAGGGTTGTGTAGAGCAGCGCCGGGACGGCCATCCCGCCGAGGGCAGCCAAGATGGGCAGGCTTGCGGTACGACGGTCGCGGAGCTCACCCCGGACGAGTTCACGTTTGATCTCCAAGCCCACGACGAAGAAGAAGATCGTCATCAGGCCGTCGTTGATCAGGTGAAGGACGTCGTGCTCGAATCGGAAGCCGAAGAGCTCGATCCGCAGCTGCTCCTCGAGGAGAGCGAAGTAGGTGTCGCTCCACGGGCTGTTGGCCAGCACGAGCGCCGCGAGGGCGGCGACGAGGATGGCGATCCCCGACGACGCCTCCATCTGGCTGAACTTGACGAACGGCCGAATGAACGTCCGGGGCAAGAACCTGTCCGACCCGGCCCAGGTCCGATGACGGGGATCTGTCAACGCAAGGTCTTCCCCGCCGAGCCCAGGGACCGGCAAGCCTCCACCACTCTCGCCGCCATTCCCTGCTCCGCCTTCTTCATGTAGGAGCGCGGGTCGTAGGTCTTCTTGTCCCCGACCTCGCCGTCGACCTTGAGCACGCCCGAGTAGTTGGTCATCATGTGGTCGACGATCGGCCGGGTGTAGGCGTACTGGCAGTCGGTGTCGATGTTCATCTTGATCACGCCGTAGGAGATCGTCTCCTCGATCTCCTCCTGGGACGACCCCGACCCGCCGTGGAAGACCAGGTAGTGACGCGCCTCCGGCCCGAACTTCTCCTCGACGGCGGCCTGGCCGTCGCGGAGGATCCGGGGCTCGAGCTTCACGGCCCCGGGCTTGTAGACGCCGTGGACGTTGCCGAACACCGCGGCCAGCAGGTACACCCCCCGGTCGAACGGGCCGAGCACCTCGGTGACGCGCACCATGTCCTCGGGGGAGGTGTACAGCTTGGAACGGTCGATGCCCTCGTGATCCATGGTGTCCTCGACGCCCCCGACGATCCCGATCTCCAGCTCCAGGATCACGTCGACGTCGGCGCAGAGGGTGAGAAGCTCGTCGGCGAGTGAGAGGTTCTCCTCCATGGGGAGGTTGGAGGCGTCGAGCATGTGGCTCTGGAAGATGGGTGGCATGCCCTTTTCGCGCCGGGCTCGGGACTCGGCCAGCAGGGGGCGGATGAACCCGTCCACCCGGTCCGGCGGGCAGTGGTCGGTGTGCAGGGCGATGTTGACCGGGTACCGCGGGGCGACCACGTTGGCGAACTCTGCGAGGGCACTGGCGCCCAGGGCCATGTCCTTGTTGGACTGGCCCGACGCGAACTCGCCGGCGCCGTATGACACCTGGACGATCCCGTCGGACTCCGCCTCGGCGAAGCCCTCGAGGGCGGCGAGCAGGGTGGAAGAAGAGGTCACGTTGATGGCGGGGAAGGCGAAGCCCTTCTCCCTCGCCGTGGCGAACATCTCTCGGTACTTCTCGGGTGATGCGATGGGCATCTCGTCTCTCCTGTTGCGTCGCGTATGAAGGTAGTCGCGCCGATTTTCACGACTCGCTGTCGCCACGCCACGCGTCTACCTTGATCACGTGGCAGTACACGCCGACACGGGCGCGCGCGCCAAGGCCAGGAACCCACTCTCCCGTGGCCTCTACTTCCTGCTGGGGATGCTCTGCCTGGCGCTGCTCCCGCTGAGCTACCTGCCCGGGATACCCACCTTCGACCTGGTCCTGCTGGCCGCGTTCTTCTTCTCCATGTCGTCGGAGCGGATGCACGACTGGCTCCTCGCCCACCCCTACTTCGGCCCGATGATCCGGAACTACCGGGCGGAGGGGCTGACCATGCGGATGAAGTGGATCGCCGCCGCGGCGATCGTGGTCTCGATCGGGGTCTCCGGCATCCTCTTCGTCGACATCCTCTGGGTACGCGGGGCGATGGCGGCTGTCATGGCCTACGCCCTCTGGTTTGTCTTCACCCGCCCGACGCGCCGGCTCGCCGCCTGACCTCTCCTACCCTGGCGGGCCGTGAGACTGGTCATCGCCCGCTGCAGCGTCGAGTACGAAGGGCGGCTCTCGGCGCGTCTCCCCGAGGCGACCCGGCTCATCATGGTCAAGGCCGACGGCACCCTGGCCATCCACTCCGACGGGAACGCCTCCAAGCCCCTGAACTGGATGGTGGCGCCGAACGTGATCGAGAATCACGAGGATCGCTGGATCGTCACCAACTCCAAGGGGGAGCGCCTCACGATCCACATCCATGAGATCTTCGAGGACGTGACCCACGAGCTGGGCGACGATCCCGGGCTCGAGAAGGACGGGGTCGAGTCTCATCTCCAGGCGCTGCTGGCAGAGCGGCCGTGGGTGCTGGAGGACGGCCTGGAATTGATCCGCCGCGAGTACCCGACCGACATCGGCCCGGTCGACCTGCTGTGCGCGGCCCCCGCGGGCGGGACCGTCGCCGTCGAGGTGAAGAGGCGCGGGAACATCGACGGTGTCACCCAACTGGTGCGGTACGTGGAAAGGCTCTCGCTCGACCCCCGGCTGGTCCCGGTGCGAGGCATCTTCGCCGCGGAGGAGATCGCACCCCAGGCACGGACCTATGCCGAGGCCAACGGGATCAAGGCGATCGAGGTGGACTACGCAGGTCTCAGGGAGGCGGAGAGCACCCACCTCCGGCTCTTCTGATGTTCCGTATCGTTCTCCACAAGCCGGAGATCCCGCCCAACACCGGCAACGTGATGCGTCTTGCAGCCGTCACCGGCTGCCGCCTCGACCTCATCGAGCCGCTCGGCTTCACCCTGGACGACCGACGGTTGAGACGCGCCGGGCTCGACTACCGGGACCGGGCGGTGGTGACGGTGCACCCGGATCTCGAGACGTGGCGAACCCACGCGGACCCGGTGCGCGTATGGGCATTCACGGTCAACGGGGAGCGGGTCCACACGGATGTGGAGTTCGCACCCGGCGACACGCTCCTGTTCGGATCCGAGTCCGTGGGATTGGACCCGGAGGTGGCGTCGGCGGAGTGGGTCACCGCACGCGTCCGTCTCCCGATGGTCCCGCAGGTCCGGTCGCTCAACCTGTCCAATGCCGTGGCCGTGGCCGTCTACGAGGCCTGGCGCCAAAACGGATTCGGCCATCCCGCGGGCCGGGACGGCTGAATCCAGGACCTGGTACTTGCTGACTCAGGCGTCAGCCTGGGTCAGCAAACGGAATGCGATCGCCTCGGCCAGGGTGGCCCGCTCCAGGGCGCCGAGATGCTGGTTCTCGTTGGGGGCGTGGATGGACGACAGGGGGTCACCGCACCCGGTCACCAGGATCGGGGCACCCGGGTAGAGCTCTTTGAACACGGCGATGAACGGGATCGACCCGCCGGCGCCGACGTCCACCGCCTCGTTGGCGAAGGCCTCACTGAAGGCCTCCCGCCAGGCGCGAACGGCCTCGTTGTCCGTGGGCAGCGTGGTGGCTTCGCCCATTTCCTCGTGCCCGAACGTGAGCTGTGCGCCCCAAGGCAGGTTGGCCCGGAGATGGGCCTTGAGCTTCTCCAGCGCGTCCCGCGCGTCCTGGCCAGGCGGGATGCGCATGCTCACCTTGGCCCGCGCCACCGGGACCAGCTGATTGATCGCCTCGGAGACGGGCGGGGCGTCGATGGCGAGCACCGAGACCGCGGGGCGCGACCACAGCCGGGAGGCGATCGAGCCCTTGCCGATCATCCGCACACCGTCGACCGGTCGCATCTCCTCGCGCAGCCGGTCCTCGGGGTAGTCGATGGCGTTGGGCAGGTCCTCGTCGACGAGCCCAGGCACCGCCACGGAGCCGTCCTCGTGGTGCAGCGTGGCGAGGAGACGGGTCAGGGCGGTGAGGGCATCCGGGTAGACGCCTCCGTACTGGCCCGAGTGGACCGCGGCCGCGAGTGTCCTCACCTCGACGGTCACCGCGGCGATGCCCCGGAGGCTGTGGAGGAGGGCGCCTGTGTGGGGATCCCACACCTCGCCGTCGCCGATGACGATGACGTCGGGATCGATCAGATGGGAGTACCTCTGCAGGATCTCGGGGAGACCGAGTGACCCGGCCTCCTCCTCGCCCTCGAAGAACAGCTGGACGCCCACGGGCAGGTCGTCGCCGTGGGCGGCGATGGCCCCGAGATGCATCACGATCCCGGACTTGTCGTCGGACGCGCCCCGGCCATAGAGGCGGCCGTCCTTCTCGAACGGCTCGAACGGCCCGGTCTCCCACTCCCCGGCCGGGCCCGGTGGCTGGACGTCGTAGTGGGCGTACAACAGGACGGTCGGTGCGCCTTCGGGGGCCCGCTTCTCGGCGAAGACCGCGGGGTGCCCCTGGGATGCCTCGAGGAGCTGGGCGTTCTCGAAGCCCATCTCCTCGAGCATGGCGACGATCTTCTCACCTGCTTCCCGGACGTTCGCCGGGTCGTAGCCCGGTGCGCTCACCGATTGGAGGCGAACCAGGTCTTCGAGGAGGCTCTTGAGACGGGGCATGTCGGCGGCGACTGCCGCCCGGAGATCGTCGTGCATGACCGGAGGGTACCCACGTGCGGTGCCGCCGTGGCTGGGCCATCATGTGGGGCACTTGGTCCGATTCACTCTCTCCGGCATCCCGGTCTCCATCAGGCCCACCGCGGTCCTGACCGTCCTGTTCCTCGGCTGGTTCGGCGGGTATCAGCGACCCGGGACGATGGGGGTGTGGATCGCCGTGGTCTTCGCCTCGCTCATGGTGCACGAGCTCGGCCACGCCTTGACCGCACGGTCGCTCGGCGCGCCCACGGTCGAGATCGAGCTAAATGGCTTCGGGGGGCTGACCCTGTGGACATCGCCCCGGGGAGGGATCAGCCCGGGGAGACGCGCCCTGGTCGCAGCAGCAGGCTCCGCGGCCGGCTTCGGCTTCGCGGGACTGGCCTGGGCCGTGAGCGAGATCTGGGGGCCTTTCACCGGGCATGGCGGCCTGGCCGTCCGCCTGTTGATCTACGCCAACGTCTTCTGGGGGTTGCTCAACTGGCTCCCGTTTCGCCCGCTCGATGGTGGGCACCTCCTGCTCGCCTTGCTGGCGAGGGTGGCGCCCATTCGGGGACAGACCATTGCCCGGGCGACCTTCATCGTCACCGCGGCGCTGGCGGTGGCGGCCGCCTTCCGCTTCGGTTTTCCCTTCGCCGGCGTCTTCGCGGTCTGGCTGCTGGGCAGCGAACTCGGCCTGGTCGACCGGATGACGGCGTCTCCGCCGCCTTTCGGCTACGACGACGAAGACGAGGAAGAAGTAGGGGCCGGCGAGCCCGAGCCCGCCGACTAGGCCGGTCCGCCGGCATCGCCCCGGGTAGCGTTCCGCCGCGATGGACTTCGCCTACTCCACACGTGTCGAGGAGCTCAGGGGACGGCTCCTCGAGTTCATGGACGAGCACGTCTACCCGGCAGAGCCGGTCTACCGGAAGCAGATGCGGGAGTCGGGAGATCCGCACCACCACCCTCAGGTGCTCGAGGACCTCAAGGCCGAGGCCAGGTCACGCGGGCTGTGGAACCTGTTCCTCCCCGACACCGAGCACGGTGCTGGCCTCTCGGTCCTGGAGTACGCCCCGCTCGCCGAGATCACCGGTCGCAGCCCGGCACTGGCCCCCGAGGCTCTCAACTGCTCGGCGCCCGACACCGGGAACATGGAGATCCTTCACATGTTCGGCACCCCGGAACAGAAGGAGCAGTGGCTCTTCCCGCTGCTCGATGGGGAGATCCGATCGTGCTTCTCGATGACCGAGCCCGACGTCGCCAGTTCCGACGCCACCAACATCCGAACGAGGATCGAGGACTCCGGCGACGAGTGGGTGATCACCGGCCGGAAGTGGTTCTCGTCGGGTGCCGCCTCCGAGCGATGCAGGGTCTCGATCGTGATGGGGGTCACCGACCCGGACGCCGATCCGTACCACCGACAGTCGATGGTCCTGGTCCCGATGGACACTCCCGGCGTGACCGTGGAGCGCGACATCCGGGTCTTCGGCTATCTCGACAGGGGAGGGCACCCCCAGATCCACTTCGACGGCGTGCGTGTGCCAAAGTCGAACCTGCTGGGCGAGCGTGGTGGCGGGTTCGCCATAGCCCAGGCGCGTCTCGGCCCGGGCCGGATCCACCACTGCATGAGAGCGATCGGTGCCGCCGAGCGCTGTCTCGACCTCATGGTGCAACGCTCCCAGGCGAGGCATGCCTTCGGCCGGCCCCTGTCGGAGCAGGGCGTGGTCCGGGAGTGGATCGCCGACGCCCGGATCATGATCGAACAGGCCCGGCTCCTCGTGCTGAAGACAGCCTGGCTGATCGACCGGCACGGCGCCAGCGGGGCGAGGACCGAGATCGCCGCCATCAAGGTCGTGGCGCCTCAGGTGTTGACCATCGTCGCCGACCGCGCCATGCAGCTCTTCGGTGCCGCCGGGTTCACCGAGGACTTCCCGATCGCCGAGATGTGGGCGATGGGGAGGTGGCTCCACATCGCCGACGGGCCCGATGAAGTGCACCGTCGTTCGGTGGCGCGCACCGAGCTGGGACGTCTGGGGCCGGGTGCGAACCCGGATCCGTACCCCTTCTAGGAACCGATTCGCGCCGATCGTGCGTTTATCCGGTTCCCCTACCGGAAAGTAAACGCCATGGCTCCAGTAGATCTGACCATCATCCCCTGGAGAGACGCGGCGGCATGTCTCAGCAATCCCGAAGTCGACTTCTTCCCGCCCCGGGAGGACTCCCTCGCCATCGCACGGGCGAGGGCGGTGTGCGCGGGCTGTCCGGTGGCGGCCGAGTGTCTCAACTGGGCGCTGGCGACCAACCAGCCCGACGGCATCTGGGGTGGCCACACCCCGAGGGAGAGACGGGCGATCCGACGGGTCTGGCTCGAGGAGATACGACAGGCCAGCTAGTGACCCGCGTTGTCCTCGATGTGCTCGATGATCAGGTCGGCCACGTCGACGCCGCTGGCTCCTTCGATTCCCTCCAGACCCGGTGAGGAGTTGACCTCGAGCACCATGGGCCCCTCCTCGGAGGGGAGCATGTCGACGCCGGCGATCCCCAGACCCATCGTTTTGGCGGCCCGCACGGCGGTCGCCCTCTCCTTGGGTGTCAGTTTGATCGGCTCGGCGGTGCCGCCGCGGTGGAGGTTGGAGCGGAACTCGCCGGGCGCCCCTTTCCGCATCATTGCGGCCACGACCTTGCCGCCGATGACGAAGGCGCGGAGGTCCGTTCCCGCCGCCTCCTTGACGAACTGCTGGACGAGGATGTTGGCGTCCATCTGACGGAACGCCGTGATCACCGATTCCGCCGCCTTCCGGGTCTCGGCGAGCACCACCCCGAGCCCCTGCGTCCCCTCGAGCAGCTTGACCACCACCGGCGGCCCGCCCACGACCTCGAGCAGCCCGTCGATGTCCTGGGTGGAGTGGGCGAAGCTCGTGGTGGGGAGACCGACTCCGGCCCTCGACAGGAGCTGCATCGACTGCAGCTTGTCCCGGCTCCGGCTGATGGCGTCGGAGCTGTTGGGCGTGTACACGTCGGCCATCTCGAACTGACGCACCACCGCGGTGCCGTAGAAGGTGTAGGTGGCGCCGATGCGCGGGATGATGGCGTGCGGCTTCACCTCTTCGCCGCGATAGAGCACCTTCGGACGGCGTGCGGTGATGTCCATGTAGCACCGGAGGTAGTCGACGATGGAGACGTCGTGACCGCGTGCCACCGCAGCCTCCCGGAGACGGGCGGTCGAGTAGAGGCTCGAGCTCCGGGAGAGGATGGCGATCTTCACGGCGTCTCCATTCTGCTCGGTCGGGGGCCTACGTAACTGCGTGCCGGGTCGATTACGAACCCCCGCACCGTTCGGCGGCCCAGGAGCATGCGGAAGGTCATCTCGTCGCGGGTGGTCAGGTTGACCAGGGCCTCGACCGGCACGCCGGCGACGACGATGGTCGTCCTGATCACGGGGCGCAGCTCGATGCGCCCGCCGGGGTTCTTCACCTTGCGTTCCGCCACCACCAGCGCCTCGCAGGTGATGGCCGGTGTGCGCTTTCGCTGCCTCGGGTGGACCCGGAACCGGACCCAGGCCTCGCCGTCGCGCTCGAACCGCTTGACGTTGAAGGCGTGGAGCGAGGAGTTGTCCGCCCCCGTGTCGACCTTGGCCTTGAGCTCGGGCACACCCAGGTCGGGGAGCGAGACCCACTCCCGCCAGCCGATCGTCTTCCGGGCCGCCATGTGATGCGAGCGTACCGGCGGCCGCTTTCGGGCCCGGCCTACCATCCCCGCCGTGACCGAGCGTCGTCCGCTCCCCGCCTGGTTGGTGGGGCTGCTCATCGCCATCGTCCTCTTCGTCCTGTTCCTGCTCGTCACCTCGTGGCTGGGCGTCGGTGACGACCCCGCCGTCGAGGAGGCGGTCCGCTTCCGGGCATGACGCCGGCGCAACGCCGCGCCCTCGTGCTCGTGGCCGTCTCCCAGCTATTCGCCCTCGGGGTCTGGTTCTCGGCGTCCGCGGTGGCGCCACAACTGGAACACGAGTGGCAGCTGGGCGAGGGAGGGTCGGCGGCGCTGACGCTGGCCGTCCAGATCGGCTTCGTCGCGGGGGCGCTGTTGTCGGCCACCCTCAACGTCGCCGACCTGTTCCCCGCGCGGGCGGTGTTCGGGGCCAGCGCGGTGGCGGCGGCGCTGGCCAACCTCGGCCTGCTCGGGGTCGGACCGGGATCGTCGGCCCGGGCCTATCTGCTCCGCTTCGCCACCGGGTTGTTCCTCGCCGGCGTCTATCCCACGGGTCTCAAGGTGATGGCCGGGTGGTTCCGGGAGGGGAGGGGGATGGCCATGGGGTTGATGGTGGGGGCGCTGACGGTGGGCTCCGCGTCACCGCACCTGGTCCGTGGCATCGGTCTCGACTGGCCGGGAGTGGTCGCCGCCGCCTCCGTACTCACTCTGCTCTCGGCATTGATGATGGCCCGGGTGGGGGACGGCCCCTACGACGCCATGTCCCCACGGTTCCGCTGGCGACAGGTGGCGGACGCCATGTCGACCCGGGGCACCCGTCTCGCCACCTTCGGGTACCTGGGGCACATGTGGGAGCTGTACGCCCTGTGGACCTGGACGGCTGCCTATCTCGCCGCCTCGGCCGCGGCCGCCGGCGGCGGCTATCCCTCGATCCCGGTCCTCACATTCCTGGTCATCGCCGCGGGTGGTGTCGGTGCCTGGGTGGCCGGGCGGATGGCCGACCGCTTGGGGAGGTCGCTGGTGGCCGGTGGCGCCATGGCCATCTCCGGTGCATGCTGTCTCGCCTCGGCCGTGGTCTTCGGTCTGCCGGCCTGGGTGGTGATCCCGGTGATGCTCGTCTGGGGTGTGACCGTGGTGGCCGACTCGGCCCAGTTCTCGGCGATGGTCACCGAGACCTCCACGCCCGAGACGCGGGGCACCGCCCTGACGATGCAGACGGCCCTCGGGTTCCTGCTCACGATGGTGACGATCTGGGCCGTCCCTCGTATCGCCGAGCTGATGTCGTGGCGATGGGCTTTCGTCGGCCTGGCCATCGGCCCCGGGCTCGGCGTCCTGGCGATGACCCGGTTCCGCCGGGTGATAGAGACCGCATACCCTTGACGCTGTTTCGCCACCTGCGATAGGATGCCGGCGGCCCTCAGAAGGGGCTCCCGGTCATCGCTGGGGCGGTGGCCGAAGGTCGATGTGTTTCGAGTTGGAAATGCTGGCATGCCTGCTAGCATTCCTTTCCTTGCCGTCACCCCTCGAACACGACCTCAAGGAGGCACCCCTTGGCTTCGCGCGTGGCTGAGCGCTTCTCGTTCGGAAAAATCCCTGAAGTACTTCCTCTTCCCGACCTACTCGCAGTACAACACGAATCCTTCAAATGGTTCCTCGACGAGGGACTGCGTGAGATCTTCGATGAGATCAGCCCCATCGAGGACTTCACGGGAACACTCGCGCTCGAGCTGACCGATCACCGCTTCGCCGAGCCCCCGATGAGCCTCGAGGAGGCGCGGGAGCGCGACGCCAACTACTCCCAGCCCCTGTTCGTCACCGCCCGCTTCATGAACAAGGCCACCGGGGAGATCAAGGAGCAGCAGGTCTTCCTCGGCGACTTCCCGATGATGACCGACAAGGGCGTCTTCGTCATCAACGGCACCGAGCGCGTCGTCGTCTCCCAGTTGGTCCGCTCGCCGGGTATCTACTTCGACGTCGCCCGCGACAAGACCAGTGACAAGCTCATCTACTCCGGGAAGGTCATCCCGGGCCGTGGCGCGTGGCTCGAGTTCGACACCGACAAGAAGGACACCATCGGTGTCCGTGTCGACCGCAAGCGTCGTCAGTACGTGACCTCGTTCCTCCGGGCCCTCGGCATCGCCGAGAGCAACGAGGAGATCCTGGAGATGTTCGACGGCGCCGAGTCGATCCGGAACACGATCGAGCGCGACCCTGTCATCGATCGCGAGGAGGCGCTGCTCGACCTGTACCGGAAGCTCCGGCCGGGTGAGCCGACCACGATCGAGTCGGCGCGGAGCCTGGTCAACACCCTGTTCTTCAACGCCAAGCGCTACGACCTGACCCGTGTCGGCCGTTACAAGATGGCCCAGAAGTTCGGTGAGGAGAACCCGGCCGACTACCGGGCCGAGGGTCTCCAGATGCTCCGCCACGAGGACATGATCAACGCCATCCGTTACCTCGTGGCCCTCCACGCCGGCCAGGCAACGGTCACCACCGTCGCCGGGACCGAGGTGCCGGTGGACACCGACGACATCGACCACTTCGGCAACCGTCGCATCCGCACCGTCGGCGAGCTGATCCAGAACCAGGTCCGCGTCGGGCTCTCCCGTCTCGAGCGTGTGGTCCGTGAGCGCATGACCACCCAGGACCCGGAGTCGATCACGCCACAGAGCCTGATCAACATCCGTCCGGTCACGGCCGCGATCAAGGAGTTCTTCGGGACCTCGCAGTTGAGCCACTTCATGGACCAACCCAACCCGCTGGCCGGGCTCACTCACCGCCGCCGTCTCTCGGCGCTCGGGCCGGGAGGTCTCTCCCGTGAGCGCGCCGGGTTCGAGGTCCGCGACGTGCACCCGTCGCACTACGGCCGGATGTGCCCGATCGAGACCCCGGAGGGGCCGAACATCGGCCTCATGGGCTCGCTGGCGACCTATGCCCGGGTCAACGAGTTCGGCTTCATCGAGACCCCGTACCGCAAGGTGGTCAACGGCAAGGTGACCGACGAGGTGGTCTACCTGACCGCCACCGACGAAGAGCGGCACGTCATCGCCCAGGCGAATGCGCCCCTCAAGGCCGACGGCTCCTTCGTCAACGACCGGGTCCTGGTCCGGACGGGCAACGGCGAGGTCGATTACGTCGACCCCAAGCAGGTCGACTTCATGGACGTCTCGCCCAAGCAGATCGTGTCGGTGTCGACGGCGCTGATCCCGTTCCTCGAGCACGACGATGCCAACCGCGCCCTCATGGGCTCGAACATGCAGCGCCAGGCCGTCCCGGTGGTCACGGCCGAGGCGCCGCTGGTGGGCACGGGTGTCGAGCGCCGGGCGGCGGTCGACTCGGGCGACATGGTGCTCTCCACCGTCGACGGCGAGGTGGTGGAAGTCACCGGTGAGGCGATCGTGGTCAAGGAGAACAAGACCAACAAGCGCCACACCTTCAAGCTGAAGAAGTTCGAGCGTTCCAACCAGGGCACCTGCATCAACCAGAAGCCCATCGTCTCCGAGGGCGACAAGGTCAAGGCAGGCGACGTCCTCGCCGACGGGCCCTCCACGTCGGGGGGCGAGCTGGCGCTCGGCCGCAATCTGCTCGTGGCGTTCATGCCGTGGCAGGGCCACAACTTCGAGGACGCCATCGTCGTCTCCGAGCGTCTGGTCAAGGAGGACATCCTCACCTCGATCCACATCGAGGAGCACGAGATCGACGCCCGTGACACCAAGCTGGGCGCCGAGGAGATCACCCGGGACATCCCCAACGTCCCCGAGGAGGTCCTGGCGAACCTGGACGCCGACGGCATCATCCGGGTCGGCGCCGAGGTCGGCGCCGGCGACTACCTGGTGGGCAAGGTCACCCCGAAGGGCGAGACCGAGCTCACGCCGGAGGAGCGTCTGCTCCGGGCGATCTTCGGTGAGAAGGCGCGCGAGGTCCGTGACACCTCGCTGAAGGTGCCTCACGGCGAGAACGGCAAGGTCATCGCGGTCAAGGTGTTCAAGCGCTCCGAGGGCTACGACCTGGCGCCGGGCGTGAACGAGCTGGTCCGCATCTACGTGGCCACCCAGCGCAAGATCTCCGAGGGCGACAAGCTCGCCGGCCGTCACGGCAACAAGGGCGTCATCTCCAAGATCCTCCCCGAGGAGGAGATGCCGTTCCTCGCCGACGGCACGCCGGTCGACATCATCCTCTCCCCGATGGGTGTCCCGTCCCGAATGAACCTGGGGCAGGTCCTGGAGACCCACCTCGGCTGGGCCGCCGCCCAGGGTTGGGAGCCCTTCGCCGGCGACTCACCGGCCAAGGTCGGCACCGAGCCGTGGACCAACGTGGCCACGCCGGTGTTCGACGGCGCCAAGGAGGACGAGATCGTCAAGGTGCTGGAGCACGCCCGCCCCAACCGCGACGGCGAGCGTCTCGTCGGCTCCGACGGCAAGGCGATCCTGTTCGACGGCCGCACCGGTGAGCCATTCGACCAGCCGGTGACCGTGGGCTACATGTACATGCTGAAGCTGGTCCACCTGGTCGACGAGAAGATCCACGCCCGCTCGACCGGCCCCTACAGCATGATCACGCAGCAGCCGCTGGGCGGCAAGGCCCAGTTCGGTGGCCAGCGGTTCGGCGAGATGGAGGTGTGGGCGCTGGAAGCCTATGGCGCCGCCTACGCCCTCCAGGAGTTGCTCACCATCAAGTCCGACGACGTCCAGGGCCGGGTCAAGGTCTATGAGGCGATCGTCAAGGGCGACAACATCCCGGCGCCGGGCATCCCCGAGTCGTTCCGGGTGCTGGTCAAGGAGATGCAGAGCCTGGGCCTCAACGTCGAGATGCTGGCCGCGGGCGAGGAAGTGGACATCCGGGACCTGGAAGAGGATTCCTACCGGCCGTCCGAGGCCCTGGGCATCGATCTGAGCCGTCCCGAGCGGCCCGACGCCGAGTGAACGTAGAGCAGTAGAGCAGAACCCCCGAGCGAGCAGAGAGCGATATGGCGCAGCAGATTTTCGATGAACTGAGGATCTCCCTGGCCTCGTCCGACCAGATCAGGGCGTGGTCATACGGAGAGGTGAAGAAGCCCGAGACGATCAACTACCGAACCCTCCGCCCGGAGAAGGAGGGGCTCTTCGACGAGCGCATCTTCGGTCCCCAGCGCGACTGGGAGTGCTACTGCGGGAAGTACAAGCGGATCCGGTACAAGGGGATCATCTGCGAGCGCTGCGGCGTCGAGGTGACCCGCGCCAAGGTCCGCCGCGAGCGGATGGGCCACATCGAGCTCGCCGCCCCGGTCACCCACATCTGGTTCTTCAAGGGCGTCCCGAGCCGTCTCGGCTACCTGCTCGACATGTCGCCCAAGGAGCTGGAGAAGGTCATCTACTTCGCCAGCTACATCATCACCTCCGTCGACGAGGAGCGGCGCCAGAAGGACCTGCCCGAGCTGGAGCAGGCCATGCGCGAGGAGATCGAGGTCGTCCGGGCCGAGTTCTCCGACTGGCACGCCAACCGTCTCGAGATGCTCGAGGACGAGCTCGCCCGGATGGAGGAGGGCGGCGCCAAGCCTCAGGAGATCAACGCCCGCCGCAAGGAGGTGGAACGCGAGATCAAGGACCGCCAGGAGCGTTCCGAGCGCGAGGTGGAGCTCATCGAGGAGGCGTTCGACACCTTCCGCACCCTGGCGCCGAAGCAGCTGGTCGAGTCCGAGCAGCTGTGGCGTGAGATCTGGTTCCGCTACGCCGACTACTTCGAGGGCGGCATGGGCGCCGAGGCCATCAAGGCCCTGCTCGCCTCGCTCGACCTCGACGCCGAGATGGAGCGTCTCGAGACCGACCTCAACGGCACGTCGCAGCAGAAGCGGCAGCGCGCCACACAGCGGATGAAGGTGGTCAAGCCCTTCTGGGAGGGCAAGAACCGGCCGGTGGACATGATCCTGGAGACGATCCCGGTCATCCCGCCGGAGCTCCGCCCGATGGTCCAGCTCGACGGTGGCCGGTTCGCCACGTCTGATCTCAACGACCTGTACCGCCGGGTGATCAACCGGAACAACCGGCTGAAGAGGCTGCTCGACCTGGGTGCCCCCGAGATCATCGTCAACAACGAGAAGCGAATGCTCCAGGAGGCTGTCGACGCCCTGTTCGACAACGGGCGACGCGGCCGCGCCGTCACGGGCCAGGGCAACCGCGCCCTCAAGTCGCTGTCCGACATGCTCAAGGGCAAGCAGGGCCGGTTCCGCCAGAACCTGCTGGGCAAGCGCGTCGACTACTCCGGCCGCTCGGTCATCGTTGTCGGCCCCAACCTCAAGCTGCACCAGTGCGGCCTGCCCAAGGTGATGGCCCTCGAGCTGTTCAAGCCGTTCGTCATGAAGCGGCTGGTCGAGCTCGACCTGGCGCAGAACATCAAGGCGGCCAAGCGCATGGTGGAGCGGCAGCGTCCCCAGGTGTGGGACGTCCTCTCCGAGGTGATCCAGGAGCACCCCGTCCTGCTCAACCGGGCGCCGACGCTGCACCGTCTCGGCATCCAGGCCTTCGAGCCGGTGCTGGTCGAGGGCAAGGCGATCCAGATCCACCCGCTGGTCTGTGAGGCCTTCAACGCCGACTTCGACGGCGACCAGATGGCCGTCCACCTCCCGTTGTCCGCGGAGGCGCAGGCCGAGGCCCGCATCCTGATGCTGTCGACCAACAACGTCCTGTCGCCCGCCTCGGGCCGGCCCATCGTGACGCCGTCGCAGGACATGGTCATCGGGATCTACTACCTGTCCGAGCTGGTCGAGGACGCCAAGGGCGCCGGCAGGACCTATGCCGACGTGGACGAGGCCCTGATGGCGTATGAAATCGGGGAGCTGTCACTGCACGCCCCGATCAAGATCCGTCTCGGCGCCAAGGCGGGTGATCCGGAGGTGTTCGCCAAGCTCGACCCGACCGTCCGCAGGCTGATCGGTGACACGCCGATCTCGCCCGAGGACCGGATCGAGACCACGCTGGGCAGGCTGATCCTCAACGAGGCCTTCCCGGCCGACTTCCCGTACATCAACGCCACCATCATCAAGTCGGACATCCGGGCGCTGATCGAGAACATCATCGAGCGGTACCCGCGGTCGGTGGTGGCCGACACCCTGGACAACATCAAGGACCTCGGGTTCCATTACGCCACACGGGCGGGGCTGACCATCGCCCTGGACGACGTGCGCACGCCGCAGGACAAGGCCGACATCCTCGCCGAGTACGAGGAGCGGGCCGAGCGGATCCAGAGCCTGTACGCCAAGGGCGTCGTCACCGACGACGAGCGGCGTCAGGAGCTGATCGAGGTCTGGAACGAGGCCACGGAGCGGGTCACCGAGTCGATGAAGAAGAGCCTCAAGGAGGAGCGCTTCAACTCACTCGACATGATGGTGGGCTCCGGGGCCCGCGGGAACATGATGCAGCTGCGTCAGATCGCCGGAATGCGCGGCCTGGTGGCCAACCCCAAGGGCGAGATCATCCCGCAGCCGATCCGGGCCAACTTCCGCGAGGGTCTGTCGGTGCTGGAGTACTTCATCTCCACCCACGGCGCCCGGAAGGGTCTGGCCGACACCGCCCTGCGCACGGCCGACTCGGGCTACCTGACCCGTCGCCTGGTCGACGTGTCCCAGGAGATGATCGTCCTCGAGGAGGACTGCGGCACCGACCGGGGCATCATCATCAGGGTCATCGACGAGCGGGGCCAGAAGATCCGCAACCTGCGGTCCCGTATCTTCGGGCGGGTCCTCGCCGACGATGTCAAGGAGGACCGGTCCCTCGTGTCCACTGCCGTCGGCGGGAAGCTCAAGGCCGGGACTGCGATCACTGCCCAGGAGCTGAATGCCATCGCCAACTCCGACGTCGAGTCGGTGCGGGTGCGATCGCCGCTCACCTGCGAGACCCGTGGCGGCGTCTGCCAGATGTGTTACGGCCTCTCCCTGGCCACCAACCGGATGGTGGAGATCGGCGAGGCGGTCGGGATCATGGCCGCCCAGTCGATCGGCGAGCCGGGCACCCAGCTCACCATGCGCACGTTCCACACCGGTGGCGTCGCGGGTGAGGACATCACCCACGGTCTCCCCCGTGTCGTCGAGCTCTTCGAGGCCCGCACCCCCAAGGGCAAGGCCGTGCTGAGCGAGGTCTCGGGCACCGCCCGGGTGGTCGACGACGAGGATGGCCGTCGCATCGTCATCTCCACGTCGGACGGCGAGGTCAGCTACCCGATCTCCCGTCTCGCCCGCCCCCGCTTCCTCGACGGCGAGGAGGTCGCCGCCGGCCAGCCGCTCACCGACGGCCCGCTGGACCCCAAGGAGGTCCTGGAGATCGGCGGCGTGCGTGCCTGCCAGCAGTACCTGGTCGACCAGGTGCAGGAGGTGTACCGATCGCAGGGCGTGGAGATCCACGACAAGCACATCGAGATGATCGTGCGCCAGATGCTGCGCCGGGTCCTGATCGTCGCCCCCAACGACTCCGACTTCCTGCCGGCGTCGCTGATCGACGAGCAGACCTTCAAGGACGTCAACCGTGAGCTGGTCGCCGCCGGCAAGCAGCCCGCCGAGGGTCGTCCCCAGCTGATGGGGATCACCAAGGCGTCGCTGGCCACCGAGTCCTGGCTGTCGGCCGCCTCCTTCCAGGAGACGACGAGGGTGCTCACCGATGCCGCCATCCAGGCCCGCTCCGACTTCATGCGGGGCCTCAAGGAGAACGTGATCATCGGCAAGCTGATCCCCGCCGGCACCGGCGCCAAGGAGTATCAGGAGCTGGAGCCGTCCCTTCCGGGTGCGACCACGGTCGCCAGCCTGGGCGGCTTCCTCGGCGACGGGGTGCGCAGCATCGAGGACGACCAGCTCCCCGAGGACCCGGCCGAGTGGCTGGCGTCACTGGGGAACACGGCGTCCGACGAGGAGGAGTGATCGTTGCCATGGTGGGGCCGGTCGAATGGCCCCACCATGGATGATTTGCCTATTGACATCGAGAGGTGGCGATGTCACTCTGCGTGATCTGACGCTGCCCTAGGGGTGCACGCCGATGACCGAGCCGATCGGCGACGACAACAATCTCGACCCGCAATCGCTGGCCAAGAGACTGGCCGAGCAATTGCGCTCGTCCGCCCCTCCCCAGCGCCGCCGGCGCCGACGGCGGCGGCGTGAGCGGCGTCGATTCGAGTTCCCCACGGTCGGCCTGATCCGCTTCCTGGGAGGCGCCCTGGTGGTGGCGGGTGTGTTCTTCGGAGCGGCCGCAGCCCTGCCCAAGATGGCGGACTTCCTGGCCGAGCTGGGTGACCGCAATCCGACCGATGACCTGAACCCGTCCTTCTCGGGGCAGCTCTCGCCCACGGGTTCCACCGAGCAGCCACCCGCCGATGAGCCGGTGTTGGTGGCGTCGTCGACCACCACCACTGTGAGTGGTCAGGCAACGACCACGAGCGCCCCCAGACTCCGGCGGGGCGGCGGGGCGACGACATCGCCATCGACCCCGCCCCCGGTGACCACGCCCACCACGGTCACCAGCACGACCCGGGCCACGCTGCCACCGACGACGGCCGGCCCGGGCAAGCCCAAGACCACCACGACCACGTCGACGACCACGTCCACGACCACCACGACGACCACCACGTCGACGACCACAACGACGACGATTCCGGAGTCGACGACCACGGAAGACACGACGACGAGTACGACGACGATCGATTCGGGTGGTGGCGACGATGAGCCGTAGGCGCTCGAGACGTCCTCGTCTGGAAACCCCCCTACCCCCGGCCTACGGCCGGCGGTACCTTCCCCCAGCCTGCGGCTGGGGGACTGATCCTGGCTCTACCCCCGGCCTACGGCCGGCGGTACCTTCCCCCGGCCTTCGGCCGGGGGACTGATCCGTGCGGGATTCGATTTGTCACTACCTGACGGCGCGCCATAGAATCACCCATCGGCTTCCCCACGCCGCCGCGCGCGGTGTCACGGAGCGCCGCCGGGCGCCGTCTCGCACCCGGCAAAGCAAGACTCAGGATCGGCTCACGGGTTGTCGTGTGCCGTCCTCCGATTAGGAGCGCAATGCCAACCATCGAGCAGCTTGTCCGCGAGGGCAGGAAGGCCAAGAAGAAGAAGACGAAGACCGCGGGTCTCGCCGGGGCGCCACAGCGTCGCGGTGTCTGCACGCGTGTCTACACCGTCACTCCCAAGAAGCCGAACTCCGCCCTCCGCAAGGTCTGCCGTGTCCGTCTCAACTCCGGGGTGGAGGTGACCGCCTACATCCCGGGTGAGGGGCACAACCTCCAGGAGCACAGCATCGTCCTGGTGCGTGGTGGCCGTGTCCGCGACCTACCGGGTGTCCGTTACAAGGTGATCCGGGGGGCCATGGACGCTGCCGGCGTCAGCGACCGCAAGAAGGCCCGCAGCCGATACGGGACCAAGAAGGCCTCCTGACATGAGACGAGCACCCGCCCAGAAGCGCCGCGTCGAGCCAGATCCGGTATTCCGGTCGGTGCTCGTCAGCCAGGTGATCAACAAGGTCCTCCTCAAGGGAAAGAAGGAGCTGGCCCGGACCATCGTCTACCAGGCCCTGGAGACGGTGGAGCAGCGGACCAGCCAGGACCCGACAGTGGTCCTCAAGCGGGCCATAGACAACATCCGGCCCCAGGTGGAGGTCCGGTCCCGCCGTGTCGGCGGGAGCAACTACCAGGTGCCCGTGGAGGTCTCGCCACGGCGCCAGAACACACTGGCCATTCGATGGCTGGTGGACTTCGCCAGGCGACGCCGGGAGCCCACCATGGCTCTCCGTCTGGCAAACGAGATCCTCGACGCCTCCAACAACACGGGGGCGGCGGTGAAGCGGAAGGAAGACGTTCACAAGATGGCGGAGTCCAACAAGGCCTTCGCCCACTATCGCTGGTAAGGAAGAAGACCCGAACGTTCCGGCAGGCGGGCCCATAAAGGCTCCGGGCCCGAACCACAGGACGAGGGACGTTCACAACTGAATAGAGCCGGAGTAGTAGACAACGAGATGAGCAACAACAGCTTGCTGCAAAGCCTGCGTCAGGTGCCATTGAGCCGTACCCGAAACATCGGGATCATGGCTCATATCGACGCGGGCAAAACGACCCTCACGGAGCGCATCCTCTACTACACCGGCCGCAGCTACAAACTCGGTGAGACCCACGAAGGCTCCGCCACCATGGACTGGATGGACCAGGAGCAGGAGCGCGGGATCACCATCACCTCCGCCGCCACCACCTGTGTGTGGCACGACCACACCATCAACATCATCGACACCCCGGGTCACGTCGACTTCACCGTCGAGGTGGAGCGCTCCCTGCGAGTACTCGACGGCGCCGTCGCCGTGTTCGACGGCGTAGCCGGTGTCGAGCCCCAGTCCGAGACGGTGTGGCGCCAGGCCGACCGTTACGGGGTCCCCCGCATCTGCTTCATCAACAAGCTTGACCGCACCGGCGCCGACTTCTTCTACTGCGTCCAGACCATCACCGACCGTCTCAACGCCAAGCCGCTGGTGATGCAGATCCCCATCGGCTCCGAGTCCGACTTCGCCGGTGTCATCGACCTCATCGAGCAACGCGCCCACATCTGGCACGGTGACGACGGCAAGCGCTGGGAGACCACCGACGTGCCCGCCGAGCTCGCCGACAAGGTGGCCGAGTACCGGGAGAAGCTCCTCGAGTCCGTGGCCGAGACCTCGGAGGAGCTCCTCGACGCCTACCTGGAGAACGGCGACCTCACCGCCAAGGAGATCCAGACCGGGGTGCGCATGGGCACCATCAACGGCGACTTCACCCCCGTCTTCGCCGGCTCCGCCTTCAAGAACAAGGGCGTCCAGCTCCTCCTCGACGCCATCGTCGCCTACCTGCCCAGCCCCGAGGACCTCCCCAACATCAGGGGATTCGTCCCCGGTGACGAGGAGGCCGTGATCGAGCGGCGTCACGCCGACGACGAGCCCCTGACGGCGCTGGCCTTCAAGATCATGAGCGACCCCCACGTAGGGAAGCTCACCTACTTCCGCGTCTACTCCGGCACCCTCTCCAAGGGCGACACCGTCCTCAACACCACCACCGGGAAGAAGGAGCGCATCGGGCGTCTCCTCCGGATGCACGCCAACCATCGCGAGGACGTGGACAACGTGTACGCGGGCGACATCGCCGCCGGCATCGGCTTCAAGGCGACCACCACGGGCGACACCCTCTGCGACCCGGCCCACCCGATCCAGCTCGAGTCGATGGAGTTCCCGGCACCGGTGATCTCCGTCGCCATCGAGCCCAAGACCAAGGCCGACGAGGAGAAGCTGAGCCTGGCCCTGCAGCGCCTCGCCGAGGAAGACCCGACCTTCCTGGTCCGTACCGACGAGGAGACCGGCCAGACGATCGTCTCCGGCATGGGTGAGCTCCACATCGACGTGCTGGTCACCCGGATGATGCGGGAGTTCAAGGTCGACGCGGTCGTGGGCAACCCGCAGGTCGCCTACCGGGAGAGCATCAGGCGCCCGGTGGAGAACGTCACATACCGTCACGTCAAGCAGACCGGTGGCCGCGGCCAATACGCCCACGTGGTCATCAATCTCGAGCCCACCGGCCCAGGCGGCGGCTACGAGTTCGTCGACATGATCAAGGGTGGCGCCATCCCGCGCGAGTACATCCCTTCGGTCGACGAGGGCATCGAGGCGGCACTCGACCAGGGCATCCTCGCCGGCTACCCGCTGGTCGACGTGCGGGTGACGTTGGTGGACGGCTCGTACCACGATGTCGACTCGTCCGAGATGGCCTTCCGCATCGCCGGCTCCATGGCCCTCCAGGAGGCGGCGAGGAAAGCCGGCATCAAGCTCCTCGAGCCGATCATGGAGGTCGAGGTCACCACGCCCGAGGAGTACATGGGCGACGTCATCGGCGACCTCAACTCTCGCCGGGGCAAGGTGGAGGGCATGACCCAGCGTGGCAACAGCCAGGTGGTCAGGGCGCTGGTCCCGATGTCGGAGATGTTCGGCTACGCCACCGATCTGCGTTCCAAGACGCAGGGGCGTGCCAGCTACTCGATGCAGTTCAACTCATACCAGGACGTCCCCGAGTCGATCGCCGAGCAGATCGTGGCGTCGCGGCGAGGCGAGTCCTGAGAAGTCAAGAGGTTGAGAGAAGGAAGAGAGGACACCGGAGATGGCGAAGGCGAAGTTCGAGCGTTCGAAGCCGCATGTGAATGTGGGGACGATGGGTCATATTGATCATGGGAAGACGACGTTGACGGCGGCGATTACGAAGGTTTTGTCTGAGCGGGTTGGTGGTTCGAATCAGTTTTCTGCGTTTGAGCAGATTGAT
>DASVBU010000028.1:0-5623 GCA_036375695.1 Acidimicrobiia bacterium
GCTACCTGACCAAAGGTCAACCCCCGGGCGAGGGGGTTGGCGGGAACGACGGGATTTGAACCCGCGACCTCCGGCTTGACAGGCCGGCGAACACTCCAGGCTGTTCTACGCTCCCGAATGCTTCCCGGGATCCCGGGCGACACGTGAAGTGTAGCCGGTGCCCCCTGGTGCTCAACATGGCTGCACCGCCCGATTGGCGGCGATGCGCCTCAGGGAGCGACCACTTCGACGGCAGCCGCCATACCCCTCTGGTAATGGTCGACGATGTCCCCGCCGGGGGTCTGGACCACGATCCGGCACGTGAACACATACCGACCTGGCTCCAGGTCGAGATCCAGCGTCGTCTCCCCACCCGGCGGGACGACATCGGTGGACGTGACCACCGTCCCGTCCTCTGTGGACACGACGAGCGTATGACCGAACTCGCCCTGGTTGATGACGTGGAGGCTCTGCTCGCCGCCGGTGAGCCGGCTCGCGGCATCTATCGAGAACTCCCTGAGCTGCACTTGGGTCTCGGCGGTCGCGGCCGGGGTGCAGGCCGCCAGGGCGACGGCGAAGACGAGGGCCATACGTCTCATGCCTTGGCCTCCGCCATCTCCTCGACCCTGACCATGGGTATGCCCACCGCCATCCATGTGCCGTTCGGGGTCGTGTGGACACAGATCGACGCCGAGATCGACTCCGCCATCATCTTGGAGAAGTGGAGTCCCAGACCCGTCCCCGAGCTCCGGCTCGACTTGGTGAACTTGTCGAACGCTCGGGGGAGGAACTCGGGGTCGATGCCCGGCCCGTTGTCCCCGACGACCACGTAGACGGGGCGCTCCGGCGTCGCGCCGACACACAGTTGCGAGGGCGCGGGCAGCGTGTCGGTGACCGTGCCGTGGACCCGGGTCGCACCGTGGGTGATGGCATTGTCGACCAGACCGGCCACCAGCTGGGCCAGTGTCGTGGCGTCGGTGCGCACGATGGTTCCGAGGTATGAGAGGTCGTCCTCGACATCGAAGGTCACCGCGCGGTGGGCGCGGTCGAGACGGGAGACCAGCTCCGACAGCCGCATCTCCACCGGCACCACCTCGAGGCCGCGGTTCTCCACCCGGGCCACGGCGAGCATCTGGCCGATGATCGACTCCAGCCGCTCGCCGTCCCTGACCATGTCTTCGAGCAACTGGCGCCTGGTCTCCTCGTCGAGCTCGTCGGCCTGAAGGAGCCGGGAGCCTGTCACCACACCGGTGAGTGGTGTGCGGAGCTCGTGGTTGATCATGAGGACGAACTCGGATCGGATGCGGTTCTTCTCCTCGGCCAGCGCCAGGGCGGCTTCGGTCTCGGCCCGGGCCATCTCCAGCTCCAGGTTGTGCTCCTGGAGGGCGAGGCTCTGACGTCTCAGGAAGTCCGCCTCCAGCTCCATGGCGCGACGAGTGGCGATCGCACGCGCCCGGGCCACCGCCACGCCGGCTGCGACCAGCATCAGGGTTCCCGCAAGCACTGCCATCGGGACGACGTGCCCCGGAGTCCGGGTGGCGGCCGCCCGGCGACGGAGGAGCTCGGACAGGTCGTAGGTAAGCATCACTGCCCCGTCCGCGGTGGGGTGGACACTCTGATAGAGCACGTCGCCGGGGTGCCACTCCACCACGCCACCCACCACCAGGTCGGTATTGAGCGGGACGGCCAGCGCCGTGAAACGGCGGTCTTCGACGCTTCCGGCGAGCATGCCCTCCAGACGAAGGCCCTCGAGGGACGGCGATGTGGATGCGACCACCGTCAGGCTCGAGGAGACGAGGCTGACGGCCTCGATCTCGAGGTCGTTGCGGATGTGCCTCAGCTCGGTCTCGACGTCTCCCGCCAGTGCGTCGATACGCGCAGCGGCCATCGCGGTGTCGTCGAAGAGGAGCTCCCCTTCACCGATGAACCGGTTGGCCTGGATCGAACCTGCGATGGCCACGGCACCGCAGGCCACGGCTGCGACGACGAGCACGCCGATGAGCACGCCCCAGGCGCGCAGTGGTCGCTCGGTCTCCGGAACGGCCGTCGTCACCCGGTATTGATCGGCACGAACGGGCCGACTTATGAGCCACGGTCAGGCGAGGGTGAGCCCGACCTTGCCCATCTGATCGGCCGACTCGAGATACCGGAGGGCGTCCGGAAGCTCGTCGAAGGCGAACATCCGATCCACCGGTGACCGGGCGTGACCCTGGCTGATCCTCCACAGCGCCCTCTGGAACTGCGCATGCGAGCCCATCGACGATCCGATCAGCTCCAGCTGGCGGAACCAGACGACTGCAAGGTTGATCTCGAACTTCGGACCCGAAGTGGCCCCGCAGATGGCGATGCGCCCGCCCTTCTTCGCCGCTCGCATCGATTGCTTGAAAGTGGCCGGCCCGACGTTCTCGATCACCACGTCGGCTCCGCCCAGATCGGCCATCTCCTTGCCGAACTCGCCGGCCGAGTCGAAACCACCGGCCGCCCCAGCGGCGATGGCCTTCTCGATCTTCTCGGGCGAACGCGAGGTGACGTAGACCCGGGCGCCCATCCCCTTGGCCAGATGGAAGGCGGCGTTGGAGACCCCACCCCCGATCCCGACCACGAGGATAGTCTCGCCCGACTCGAGACGGGCCCTCTCCAGCATCCGCAACGCGGTCGCCGAGGCCAGCCCGAAGGTCCCGGCAACGTCCCAGTCCACCTTGGCCGGCTTGCGGACCGCGTTGATCGTCGGGATCACGATCTTCTCGGTGAAGGTGCCGGGTATGCCCTCGCCGAGGATCTCGAACTCGTCGCAGTAGACCGGCTCGTCGTTGCGGCAACGGGCGCATTGCCCGCACGAGGTCGTGGGGTCGATGATCACCTCGTCGCCGATCTCGAAGCCGGAGACACCATCGCCGATTGCGTCGATGACGCCGGCCCCGTCGGACCCGCCGACATGGGGGAGGACCTTCGGCGCGGGCTTGCCCTCCGACACCCAGAGGTCGAGATGGTTGAGCCCGACTGTCTTCAAGGCCACCCTGACCTGACCGGGCCCGGGCTCCGGCTCGGGGACGTCGACCAGCTCGTACGCGTCGATCCCGCCGATTTCGGTGAGATGCCAGGCCCTCATGCGGGCGAGCGTAGCGTTGGGGTCTTCGGCTACAACTGGCCCTTCGATGGAGATACCGACCGACCGACACGTCCACGAGACCAGCCTCAAGGTCCGCTTCTACGAGCTGGACCCCTATGACCACGTCAACCACACCAACTACTTCGGCTACTTCGAGACCGCCCGCATCGAGTACCTCCAGGAGATGGGCTTCGGGCTCCTCGAGATGAAGGAGCAGGGCTGGCAGCTGGTGGTGGTCGAGGCCCACGCCCGATTCCTCCTCGCCGCCCGCTACGGGGACGAGCTGACGATCCGGACCTGGGTCCAGGAGACCGGCCGGGTCAAGTCGGAGTGGCGGCAATCGATGGCCCGGGGCGATGAGCCGGTGGCCCAGCTCACCATCGTGGCGGCCTTCACCGATCTAGACGGCAAGCCGAGACGGGTCCCCGAGGAGTTCGCCTCACACCTCGAGACGTTGAAGCTCTAGACGAGGAACGAGGCGACCCAGTCGTCGGCGGGGTCCCTGGTCAACTCGTCCAGCGTCCCCACCTGGACGATGGTCCCATCACGCATCAGGGCCAGGCGGTCGGACAGGGCGGCTGCTTCGTCGCGGTCGTGGGTCACCACCAGGGCGGTCACGGCCCGCTCCGCCAGGATCTCGTCGATCTCGACGAGGAGACGCTTCCTCAGATTGCGGTCCAGGGCCCCCAATGGCTCGTCGAGCATGACCAGGCGCGGCTCCGGCGCCAGGGTGCGGGCCAGGGCCACCCGCTGCTGCTCCCCGCCGGAGAGGCCGTCGATCTTGCGGGATCCGAACCCGGCCAGCCCCACCATCTCCAGGGCTTCCTCGACCGGGCGGGAGACGTCGCGGTGCCCCTGCATCCGCAGGCCGAAGCCGACGTTGCCGGCCACGTCGAGATGGGGGAAGAGGGCGTAGCGCTGGAACATGAGACCGAATCGCCGCTGATGGGTGGGGACGCCGAGCACGGACTCGCCGTCCCAACGGATGTCCCCGGAGTCGACGTCGACCAGGCCGGCGATGGCGCGGAGCAGGGTCGACTTACCCGAGCCCGACGGGCCGAGGATCCCGACGACCTCGCCGTCGCCGACCTCCAGATCGACCCCTTCCAGGATTGTCTTCCCGTCGATGACGACGCGCAGGTCGACCACCTCCAGCATCAGAACCTCCCGATCTCCCCGACCCGGGCCCGGTCGATCCAGAGCACGGCGGTGGCGGTCAGCACGGCCAGGACCACGGCCAGCGCCATGGCCATGCCGAAATTGGTCGGCCCCGGGCGGGAGAGGAGGCGGTAGATCGTGGTGGGGATGGTGCCGGTCCCAGGTCGGGCGATGAAGGACGTGGCGCCGAACTCACCGAGCGAGATCACGAAGGAGAAGGCGGCACCGACCATCGCCGCCCGGCTCACGATGGGAAGGTCGACGGTTCGCCACACCCGGAAGGGGGAGGCACCGAGCACCGCCGCAGCGTCGCGGACATCGGCCTCTATGGAGCGCAGGGTCGGCACCGTCGTCCGCACCATGAAGGGAACCGCCACCAGGGCGTGGGCGACGGGGATGAGCCAGGCGCTGGCGCGGATGTCGACCGGCCAGTCGAGGGCCACGATGAACCCGAACCCGACGGTCACCGCCGAAGTGCCCAGAGGGAGCATGAGCACCACGTCGAACCATCGGGAGAGACGACTGCCGCGCCGGGTGATCACCGTGGCCGCGAGCAGGCCGATGACCGCGGCCAGTGCCATGGCGACCACGGCGTATCTCAGGGAGTTGCCCGCCGCGGCGATGGGACGACCCACGATCGGGTCCTCCCGGAAGAGACGCCCGTAGGCGCCGGTGCCGAGCGATCTCCCCACCAGCGCGGCCAGCGGGACGGCCAGGGCGCCGATCGTGCCCACGACCGCGGCCGCCACCGACCACCGCGCCGTGCCACGGGGGCGTGGCAGATCGGCCTCGGTCTCCAGTGTCCAGGTGACTGCGGTTCGTTCCTGGTACCGGGAGTAGGCGAAGAGGGCGGCGGACACCCCCACCATCTGGAGGACGGCGAGCACGGCGGCCAGCGGCAGGTCGAAGAGGGTGACCGCCTGGCGGTAGATCTCCACCTCCAGCGTGGCGTACCGGAACCCGCCGAGGATCAGGACCACACCGAACGAGGTGAACGTGAACAGGAAGATGATCGATGCCGCTGCGGCCAGCGCCGGTCGGAGCAGCGGCAGGGTCACCTCGCGGAAGACACGCCACGGGGTGGCGCCCAGCGTCCGGGCAGCCTCGTGCAGTGCAGGGTCGATGCGGGACCACAAGGTGGAAACGGTGCGCACCACCACCGCCACGTTGAAGAAGACGTGGGCGGCGAGGATCGCCCCCACCGAGTCGCGCCAGCCCAGTGCGAGGAAGGCCGTTCCCACCACCACCGTGGGGAGCACGAACGGGACTGTCACCAGGGCCGTCGCCAGCCGCCGACCCGGGAATCTGTAGGTGGAGACGGCCCAGGTGAGGGGGGCGGCCGCGATCAGCGTAAGGACCGTGGAGACGACCGCCTGC
>DASVBU010000029.1:0-24163 GCA_036375695.1 Acidimicrobiia bacterium
GAGACCCCGTGGGTACGCGCCCGGTTCGCCGACACGCTCGTGGGCTTCGGGGCCGCGGCCACCTGGCCCCTGGTGGCATACGTCACTGTGAACCACCGTCACGAGACGGCCGGCCCGGTGGCTGCCATCCGCACTCTCGCCGCCATCGGCGACGACCAGGCGGTCAAGCCGCTCATGGAGGTACTGCACTCGGCGCGGGACCCCGAGATCGCCATCGCGGTCATCGAGGCTCTCGGCTCGTCGGGCAACCCGCTCGCCGCCCCCGCCCTTCGGGACTCGATGCGGGTGGCGGACTGGCGCATCCGGGCCAAGGCCGCCACTGCCCTCGGACAGGTCGCCGACACGCAGGCACTCGACGTCCTTGCCGTCGCCCTCACCGACCACAACTGGTGGGTGCGGCGCAACTCGGCTGCGGCGTTGGCGGCCATACCGGGAGGGATGGACCGGCTGTTCGATGCCCTGGCGGGCTCGGATCCCTACGCCGCCGACGCGGCTGCCGAGGCCCTGGCCGACGTAGGAGAGCTCTCGGCTGCGAGGAGCCGTGTCGAAGCCGGCGCGGCCATGCCGCGAGACCACGGGTTGCTCGCCCACGCAGAGGTGGAGCGATGACCTGGGCCCGGATCCTCGAGTGGCTGGGCTATGGCATCCTCGCCTACTTCGTCGCCATGCAGACGTACATCCTCGGCCTCAACCTGATCTCGGCCTGGGCGCTCCGCCGGGACCACCACCTCAACCGCTTCGGCCGGGTCACCGAGATGCTCTCGTCGCGCACCACGCCTCCCGTGTCCATCGTCATCCCGGCTTACAACGAGGTGGTGGGGATCGTCGATGCGGTGCGATCGATGTCGCTGCTCAAGTACCCGCGCTTCGAGATCGTGATCGCCAACGACGGCTCCACCGACGGCACCCTCGAGGCGCTGATCGAAGCGTTTCGTCTCGAGAAGGTCCACATCCCCTACCGTCCCGACATCCGGACGGCACCGGTGCGCGCCATCTATCGCGGTCGTGGCGCCGTGGACATCACCGTGGTCGACAAGGAGAACGGCGGTCGTGCGGACGCCCTCAACGCCGGCCTCAACGCCGCCCGGTACCCCTATGTCCTGTGCACCGACGCCGACGTCATATTCGAGGGCGACGCCATGATGCGGGCGATGGCACGGGTCGTCGAGGACCGGGAGCGGACCATCGCCGTCGGCGGGAACATCCGCCCCATCAACGGGAGCGCTGTCGAGCTGGGGCACATCGTCGACGCCCGGGTGCCCAAGAAGCTCATCCCCCGCATGCAGATGCTCGAATACCTGCGCACGTTCCTCGCCGTGCGCCCCGCCTGGTCGGCGATGAACGCCCTGCCACTGGTCTCGGGCGCCTTCGGGATCTGGAAGCGCTCGGTGGCAATCCAGGTCGGTGGCTTCACCCGCGGCCACATGGGCGAGGACATGGACATGACGATGCGGTTCCACCGTCACTGTCTGAAGAAGAAGATCCCCTATCGGATCGTCTACGAGCCGACGGCCGTGGTGTGGACCGAGGTCCCCGAGACGGCCCGCGTCCTCCGTCGCCAGAGGATCCGCTGGCATCGCGGCCTGATCCAGGCCGTCGGTGACTTCCTCCACATGACTTTCAACCCCCGTTACAAGGTGGTGGGCATGGTCACGTGGGCGGCCAACGTCCTGTTCGAGTTCTTCGCCCCGATCATCGAGTTCACCGGATGGTTCGTCATCCCCGTCGCATGGGCACTGGGCGTGCTGAATGTCTCGGCCTTCTGGTGGCTGATGGGCCTCGCCTTCGGGATGGGTCTGCTCAACACCCTGATCGCCCTCCATCTCGACGAGTCGTACGGCTACTTCGACTCCAAGACCGACACGGCCCGGCTGCTGGTGATGGCCCTGATCGAGAACTTCGGCTTCCGTCAGATGACGGTGTGGTGGCGCATCCGGGCCATGTTGGGCGGCCAGGCGGTGAAGACCTGGGGGAACATGGAGCGCCGGGGCCTGGTGCGCCGTCCCGAGCAGGTCACTCCTCCAGCTCCTCCAGTGTCCTCGGCCAGTCGTCCTTGAGGATGCGAGACAGGGAGCGGTCGGCGAGGATGCGACCCTCGGTCTGGCATCTCGGGCAGTAGTTCGACTCGTTCTCGGCGTGGACGATCCTCTGGATCGGCGCGCCGCAACGGGGGCACGGCTCCTTGAATTTCCCGTGCACCGCCATGTCCTCCCGGAAGGCAGTGACCTTGGTCGGCCACCCGTCAGCGACCTCGTCGCGGAGACGCTGGACCCAGCCCTCCAGCGACCGCACCACCGCCTCGTGGAGCCTGACGACCTCGTCGTCGGTGAGCTGGCCGGTCCGCTTCACCGGCGACAACCGGGCCTCCCAGAGGATCTCGTCGGAGTAGGCGTTGCCGATCCCGCTGAAGATCCTCGGGTCGGTGAGGATGCGCTTCAGGGTGCGGTTCTCCGACTTGAGGGCGGTGGCGAACTGGTCCAGGGTGGCCTCGAGCGGTTCGATGCCGCCCGGGTCGAGCTTGTCGAGGGCCTCCTCGGTGCGGACCACCCAGATGCCGGCGCGACGCTTGGTGCCCTGCTCGGTGAGGATCAGCGACCCGGCGTCGAAATCGATGGCGGCCAGACCCACCTTCTTCGGGATCGGCGCCCGGGGCCGCTCCCACTTGAGACGCCCGGCGATCATGAGATGGATCACCAGGAACAGCTCTTCGGGGAACTCGAAGACGATCCGCTTTCCCACGCGTCGCAGACCGATCACGTCATGCCCCACCGGCGCGTCGTACGGTGGGTCGTAGGTGCGCAGCACCGACGGGGAGGCGATCCTGATGCCCGTCACCGGCAGCCCGACGACCCGCTTCTGCAGGGCGTCGATGTAGACGGTGATGTCGGGCAACTCGGGCACACCGTGAGGTTACGACCCCGGACTTCTCCCCAGTGGAGCGGCAGCGGAACGGGGGAGTACGGCCGAAGGCCGGGAGGGGGCGCGAGCGAAGCGAGCCAGGAAACCACCTTGGGCACCCTGCGGTCCTGCGGACCGCGCCCCCTCGGCACTTCGTGCCACTCCCCCACTCCGCTAACCGCTTCGTGGGGGAGAAATCCTTTGCCCAATCGGATCAGTCCCCCACGACCGGAGGGAGTGGGGGAAGGTACCGCCGGGTGAACGCAGTGAGTCCGAGGGGTAGGGGGAAAACCACCCACAAACTCACACACGTCACCCCCTACCCCCGCCTCCACTCGGCTCCGCCTCGCTCCAGCGGCGGTACCTTCCCCCGTTGCTTCGCAACGGGGGACTCATCCGGAGAGGAGACTCCCCAATGCGTGGGTCTGGGAAGCAAGAACGCCCCCGTCCGGAGACGGGGGCGCTTACAGGTACCGGGTACCTACTACTCGTTGAGGTTGCCGAAGGCCTCGTCGAAACTGCGGGCCGGGCGACGACGCTTGCCGTTGCCCGCGTTGGACCGGGCCTCACCACCGCGACGGTCGCCGCCCCGGTCCCGACCGCCACGATCGCCACCGCGATCGCCGCGATCCCCGCGACCACCACGGTCACCGCCTCGGCCACCACGGTCACCGCGATCCCCACGGTCGTCCCGCCTGGGAGCGACCGACTCGGGTGACGGCAACGTGGCGCCCGGGAGGGCGTCGACGAGCTCGAGGCTCACCTTGCCCCGGTCGATCTCACGGACCCGCACCTTGAGGATGTCGCCCTCGGTGAGGTAGTCCTCCACCCGCTCGACCCTCTTCGAGCCGTCGAGACGGGAGATGTGGAGCAGACCGTCTCTCCCCGGGAGGATGTTGACGAAGGCGCCGAACTTGGTGATGGACACCACCTTGCCCTCGTACTCCGTCCCCACCTCGACCTCCGGTGGGAAGGCGATCTGGCTCACCTTCTCCTTGGCGGCGGCCAGGGCGGCCCCGTCGTTGGAGGCGATTCGGACGATGCCCTTGCCGTCGACCTCTTCGATCTCGATGGCGGCGCCGGTGGTCTCCTCGAGCTCGCGGATCACCGCGCCCTTGGGACCGATGACCTCGCCGATCTTGTCCTTGGGGATCTCCAGGGACTCGATGCGCGGCGCCCACTGGTTCATCTCCTCGCGCGGGGCGGGGATGACCTGCCGCATCGCCTCGAGGATCGTGAGCCTGGCCTCCTTTGCCTGCTCGAGAGCGCCCTCGAGGACTTCCGACGGCAGACCGTCGATCTTGGTGTCCAGCTGCAGGGCCGTGATCACGTCGGCGGTGCCGGCAACCTTGAAGTCCATGTCACCGAGGGCGTCCTCGGCTCCGAGGATGTCGGTCAAGGTGACGAACTTGCCGTCATCGGCGATCAAACCCATGGCGATGCCCGCCACCGGGTGCGAGATCGGCACGCCGGCGTCCATCAGCGAGAGGCTGGAGGCGCACACCGACGCCATCGAGGTGGAGCCGTTCGAAGACAGCACCTCGGAGACGAGACGGAGGGCGTAGGGGAACTCGTCCTCGGTGGGGATGACCGGGAGCAACGCCTTCTCGGCGAGGGCCCCGTGGCCGATCTCCCGGCGCTTCGGGCCTCTCATGAACCCGGCCTCACCGGTGGAGAACGGCGGGAAGTTGTAGTGGTGCATGTACCGCTTCGACTCCTCGATGTCGAGGGTGTCGAGCATCTGCTCCATCTTCAGCATCCCGAGGGTGGCCACGTTGAGCACCTGGGTCTCGCCACGCTGGAAGAGACCGGAACCGTGGGTCCGCTCGATGAGCCCCACCTCGATGGTGAGCGGGCGGATGTCACGCGGACCGCGGCCGTCGAACCGGATGCCCTGCTCGATGACGCGCTTTCTCGCCATCTTCTTGAAGATGGACTTGAAGGCCCGCTTCACCTGAGTCATGGTCTCGGTGTCGTCCTCGGCCACGCCCATCTCGGCGATGGTGGCCGCCAGTGCCTCATCCTCGGCCGCGTTCCGCTCCTGCTTGGCGGCGATGGTGATCACGTTGGCGATCTTCGGGCCGGCGACGGCCTCGACCCGCTGGTAGAGCTCCTCGGTGTAGTCGAGGGCCGGGGTCCACTCGAAGTCCTTCTTGCCCACCTTGGCGACCAGTTCGTTCTGCAGATCGATGAGCTGGGAGATGTATTCCTTGGCCGCCTCGAGGCCCTCGGCGACTGCGTCCTCATCGGAGGGACGGTCACCGGCGGCGATGAGCCGGAGGCCATCCTCCGTGGAGCCGGCCTCGACCATGATGATGTCGATCTGGCCCTGGGCGTTGCGGCGGCCCGCGACGACGAGCTCGAAGACCGACTCGTCGAGGTCGGACTCGGTGGGGAACGGGATCCACTCCCCCTTCTTCAGGCCCATTCGGACGCCACCGACGGGGCCCTCGAAGGGCATGCCGCTGATCATGAGCGCCGCGGAGGCGCCGTTGAGGGCGACGACGTCGAACGGGTTCTCCTGGTCGACGGCGAGCGAGGTGACCACGACGTGGGTCTCGTAGCGGTAGCCGTCGGCGAACAGCGGCCGCAGCGGCCGGTCGATGAGACGGCAGGTGAGGATGGCCTGCTCCGACGGACGGCCCTCCCGGCGGAAGAACGATCCGGGGATGCGTCCCACGGAGTACATCCGCTCCTCGAAGTCGACGGTGAGCGGGAAGAAGTCGATGCCTTCCCGCATCTGCTTGTTGGCCGTGGCGGTCACCAGCATCGTGGTGGCGCCGAGCTTGGCGACTACCGCGCCGTCGGCCTGTAGGGCAAGCTTGCCGGTGGACAGGGTTATCTGCTTCCCACCGACTTCGCCTCGAACCGAAATCTCAGGCACGAGTGCTCCTTTTCTCTGTTGTTTTTCAGGAGCCCGGCCTGTTGGCAGTGGTCATGCCTCCTCGAAGGCATCGCCACTGTCAACCGACTTGGCTCCTGGTCCTTGCTCGGGGTCGATTTGCCCCGATTGTCAATCAGGGAGCGTCGAAACGCTCCCCGAATCCTCTGTCAGCGCCGGAGACCCAGCTTGGCGATGAGGGCCCGGTACCGCTCCACGTCCTGACGACGCAGGTAGTCGAGGAGACGGCGGCGCTTGCCGACCATCAGCAGCAGGCCGCGCCGGCTGTGGTGGTCGTGCTTGTGGGTTCGAAGATGCTCGGTGAGGTGGTTGATTCGCTCGGTGAGCAAGGCGACCTGGACCTCGGGGGATCCGGTGTCGCTCTCGTGGGTGCCGAATTCGGCAACGATCTCAGATGTGGCTTTCATCACGCGGTTGTTTCTCGTCCAACGGGGGGATCGGAGGAATGCTACCACCCTCTGGTACCCAAACCGCACTCCCGCTCAAAACCCGGGTCCGGTCGACGTCGTCACGCATCTGGACGAGCAGGTCTCCGACCGTGTCGAACCGCTTCTCCGGCCGGAGCCAGTGGGCGAACTCGACGGCGATGGTCCTGCCGTACAGGTCGCCCTCGAAGTCGAGGATGTATGCCTCGATCAGCCGGTGGCCCTCGCCGAAAGTGGGACGCACGCCGACGTTGATCGCGGCGGGCAACCGCTCGCCGTCGACCACCGCGAAACCGGCGTAGACCCCGTCGGCGGGCAGCACCTTGCGGGGAGGCGGTGCCAGGTTGGCGGTGGGGAATCCCAACTCCCTCCCCCGCTTGTCCCCCTCGATGACCTCGCCGGTGATCCTGAACAGCGACGCCAGGCAAGCCGACGCGTCCTCGGGGCGGCCCTCGGCGATCAGGTTGCGGATCCGGGTCGACGAGACCACGCCGCCCGCCGAGTGCATCAGCGGGGCAGCGACTGTCTCGTAGCCGTGCTGCTCCCCGAGCTTGTGGAGCAGGCCGGCGTCGCCGGCCCGGTCCCGGCCGAAGCGGTAGTCCTCCCCGACCACGACCTGGGCGGCATGCAGCTTCTCCACGAGGATGCCGGTGACGAACGACTCGGGCTCGAGGTAGCGGATGTCGGCGAGGTCGATGACGCCCACCTGCTCGATACCGAGGGCGCCGAAGAGCTCGATCCGCTCTTCGATCGAGGTGAGCAGACGCGGATGCGTTCCCGGAGCCAGAACCTCCACCGGATGCGGCTCGAAGGTGAGCACGGTCGCCGTGAAGCTCCGGTCGAGATGGGAGAGGAGGCTGCGGTGCCCGAGATGGACGCCGTCGAACACCCCGATGGTCACCGAGGTCGGCCCCTCCGGTTTCGGCCAGGTGTCGGGATGGCCCTGCCAGACGATCATGACGGCAGCACCACCAGCGGGGCCGCCCGCTCGCCCCTGCGCTCGTAGACGGCGAGCAGCTCCCCCTTGTCGTCGAGGACCCGGTACGGCCCCTCGGCCGGCCCGGTCATCGCCGCGGCGCCGAGAAGCGGTGCACCCTGACGTACCGCCCAGGCGACTTCCTTTTCCACGGTGACGCCGGGGATGTCCACCAGCGCGTCGGCGGGTGGGATCAGATGGGCCTCCCAGTCGTCGAGGGCGTCGAGGGTCACGGCGCGGTCGAGACCGAGCGATCCGACCCGGGTGCGTCTGAGCGCGGTGAGATGGGCGTGCCCTCCAAGGGCGCGCGCCATGTCGTCGGCAAGGGAACGGATGTAGGTGCCGGAGCTGCACACCACCCGGAACTCGACCAGGGGGTAGGCGCAGTCGCCGATGGAGAGGACCTCCAGCTCGTGGATGGTCACGGGCCGGGCCTCCCGCTCCACGGTCTCCCCCTGGCGGGCCAGGTCGTAGAGACGCCGCCCCTGGTGCTTGAGCGCCGAGACCATCGGCGGCACCTGCATGATCTCGCCCGTGAACCGCCGGGCCACCTCCTCCAACTCCGCGGGGGTGAAGCTCATCTCGACCCGGTCGAGGATCCCGCCCTCGGCGTCGAGCGTGTCGGTGGCCACACCGAACTGGGCGGTCGCCACGTACTCCTTGGGCTGGTCCTGGATGAACCGGATCAGCCGGGTGACCGGGCCGATCCCGACGACGAGGACCCCAGTGGCCATCGGGTCGAGGGTGCCGGCGTGGCCCACCTTCTTGATCCCGGTGGCGCGGCGGACCCTCGCCACGACGTCGTGGGAGGTCATGCCGCCGGGTTTGTCGACGACCAGGAAGCCCCGGGTCACCGATACTCCCCCACCATGGAGACGACCTTCTCGATCAGGTCCTCGGGCGACTCGCCGACGACGGTGGCCCCGGCGGCGAGCCGGTGCCCTCCGCCCCCGAGGGCCCGGGCCAGTGCGCCCACGTCGGTGTCGCCCCGAGACCGGAGCGAGAGCTTCACCCTCCCGTCACGGTGGCTCTTGGCCAGGACCGCCACGTCGGCCTCCTCGGCGAGACGGACCAGGTCGATGAGGTTGTCGGTGTCGCCCCAGTCGATGCCGACCCGATCCAGGTCCTCTTCGGTGATCACCGTGGCGACCACGCCCTCGTCGGGGTGGAGGGTGGCCCGCTCCAGGGCCACGCCTGCCGCCTTGAGATAGCCGAACGGGGTCTTCTCGTAGACGTTCTGGGTGATCCGGGATGGGCTGGCGCCGGCCTCCATCAGCTCGGCGGCGGTGCGGAGGGTCTTGGGCTTGGTGGCCTGGTACTGGAATCGGCCGGTGTCGGTGATGATGGCGGTGAGAAGGCACTCGGCCACATCGGCGTCGATCGGCCAGCCCAGCTCCTCGAGGAGGGCGTGGACCAGCTCCCCAGTCGACGCCGCGGTGGAGTCGACCACGGCGATGTCGCCGAAGGGCTCGGTGCTGACGTGGTGGTCGACGACGATCAGGGTGCCGGCGTCGCCGGCATTGGATCCGAGCTCGCCGAGCCGGTCGGCGGCTCCGGCGTCGAACACGACCATGACCTCGGGCCGCTCCGGGAACTGCTCGGGTGGAACAAGGAGGTCGAGACCGGGGAGGAAGCTCAACGGCGACGAGACGTCGAAGGGCGTGCCGAAGCTGGCCACCACCTCCTTGCCCGCCTTGGTGGCGGCGAGACCCAGGGCCAGCATCGACCCGAGGGCGTCGCCGTCGGGCCCGACATGACAGGCGAGGGCGAGTCTCTCGGCCCCCCGGATCGCCTCGGCGGCAGCCTTGAATGCTTCCTTCATACGGCCCCCTCAAGATCAGTCCCCCACGACCGGAGGGAGTGGGGGAAGGTACCGCCGCCCGAAGGGCGGGGGTAGGGACCCGATGTGTCCCCCATGAGCGAAGCGAATGGGGGAAGGTCCCGCCGCCGGAGCGAAGCGGAGGCGGGGGTAGGGGGGGCCATGACTCCAGGCAGTGCCCGACTCACTCCTCCTCCCCCAATCCCCGGAAGATCTCCTCGATCCGGCTCCCCCGGACCACGCCGGGGTCCATCTCGAAGCGGAGGTCCGGCGTGTACTTCATCCGCACCTGGCGGCCCACCGAGCCGCGAAGACGGGGCGCGGCCTTGTTGAGGGCGGACACGGCCACGTCGCGCTGGTCGGCCTGGAGCACATCGATGTAGACCACCGCATGTCTCAGGTCGGGAGAGGTGTCGACACCTGTGACGGTGACGAACTCGAGCCGCTCGTCGGAGAGGCGTTCGATCTCTTCGGCGAGGACCTCGCGGAGGATCGAGTTGACCCGCAGCATCCGCTCACTCACTCCGGCTCCTCCAGCTCGGTGACTGCCACGCCGACCACCTCGATCTCGAGGCAGGAGTCAAGGTAGCGACGCAGTCTGCTGATCTGCATGTCCAGTGATACCCCGTCGGGCGCCACCACGGCGATGCCGATCACCGCCCGCTGCCAGGAGTCGTGCCGGTCGACCTCGGCGACCGAGTAGGACCCCAGCTTCTTCATCCCTTCGAGCACCGGGCGGAGGACGGCGCGCTTCGCCTTCAGCGACTGGGGGGCCGGGAGGTGGATTTCGACCTTGACGGCCGCGGCGCGCATCAGGTGCGCGCCACCTCGCGGATCTCGAACACCTCGATCAGGTCGCCCTCCTTGACGTCGTTGTAGCCCTCGAGGCCGATGCCGCACTCGAAGCCGGAGACGACCTCGCGCACGTCGTCCTTGAAGCGGCGCAGCGACGAGATCGAACCTGTGTAGATGACGACGCCGTCCCGCAACAGTCGCGCCCGGGCGCCACGCTGCACCACGCCCTCGAGGACGTAGCAACCGGCGACGGCGCCCACCCGGGGCACCCGGAAGACGGCACGGACCTCGGCGGTGCCGAGGACCTGCTCCATCTGCTCCGGGGCCAGCTGGCCGACGAGGAGCTGCTCCAGCTCGTCGAGAAGCTCGTAGATGACGCCGTAGGTGCGTATCTCGATGCCGGCGGTCTCGGCGGCCTTCCGGGCCTTGGGCTCGGGCCGGACGTTGAACCCGACGATGACGGCCTCGGTGACCTCGGCGAGCGTGATGTCGTTCTCGTTGATCCCGCCCACACCGGTGTGGACGATCTGGATGCGGCCGCCCTCCCGCTCGATCTTCCCGATCGAGTCGCGCAGCGCCTCCAAAGAGCCCTGGGCGTCGGCCTTGACGATGACGTTGAGGGTGGCGTCCTCGGAGCGGAGCTGCTCGAGGAGGCCCTGGAGACGGTCCCGGGCGCTGGGGGCCACGTTGGACTCGAGCTTGAGGGCCTCCTGCCGCTCGGTGGCGAGGCGACGGGCCTCCCGGTCGCTCTCCACCACCTCGAAGAAGTCCCCGGCGGCGGGGACGTCGTCCCAACCCATGATCTGCACGGGTGTGGACGGGCCGGCCTCCTTGATCTGGTTGCCCTGGTCGTCGATCAGGGCGCGGACACGCCCGGCGACGGCTCCTGCCACGAAGGCGTCGCCCTGGCGGAGGGTGCCCCGCTGCACGATCACCGAAGCGACCGGGCCGCGGCCGCGCTCCAGCTGGGCCTCGACCACCACGCCCGAAGCAGGGGCCTTGGGATTGGCCTTGTAGCCCTCGAGCTGGGCGACCAGGTCGATGACCTCGAGGAGGTCGTCGACACCGAGGCCGGTGAGTGCGGACACCTCGACACTGGGGACGTCGCCACCGAGCTCCTCGGTGATGACCCCGTGCTCGGTGAGCTCGGTGCGGACCCGGATCGGGTCGGCGCCGGGCAGGTCGATCTTGTTGATGGCCACGATCATCTTGACACCGGCGGCCTTGGCGTGGGAGATGGCCTCGATGGTCTGCGGCATGACGCCGTCGTTGGCGGCGACCACGAGGATGACGATGTCGGTGATGTTGGCGCCGCGGGCCCTGAGGGCGGTGAAGGCGGCGTGGCCGGGAGTGTCGACGAAGGTGATCTTCCGACCGTCGACCTCCACCTGGTAGGCGCCGATGTGCTGGGTGATGCCACCGGCCTCACCGGCGACAACGTTGGTCTTGCGGATCGTGTCGAGGAGGGTGGTCTTGCCGTGGTCGACGTGGCCCATGATGGTGACCACGGGCGGACGGGGGGCGAGGTCCTCCTCGGCGTCCTCGAAGACGGGCTGCTCGGCGACGGCGGGTGCCGGCGGGGCCTCCTCGACCTCGACGATGTAGCCGAAGCTCTCGGCGACCTCGTCGATGAACTGCTCGGGCATGGGCTGGCCGGCCCCGGCGGGGATGCCGCGGTTCAACAGGGCCTTGACCACCTCGCCGACGGGCTGTCCGACCGCCTCGGCGAACTCGGAGACGGTGGCCCCGGCGGGGATGGATGCGATCTGGATCTCCTGGGCGGCGGGAGCGGGATTGGGCTCCGGCTCCTCGACCGCCTCCTCTACGGCGGGCGCGGGCTCCTCTTCGGCCTCGGTCTCGGCCGCGGCCGCGCCGTCGCCGGAGTAGGCGAGACGCAGCAGCTCCTCGTCCTCCGCACTGAGACCCGACGAAGCCGTCTTCACGTCGATGGACAGCTCCTGAGCCTGCGCCATCAGCTCCTTGGAGTCGACGCCCAGCTCCCGGGCCAGTTCATAAACCCTCATTCAGCGATCACTCACTCTCGTCGTCTTGCGTTTCCTCTACCTGGTCCTCGTCGTCGCCGGTGACCTCTTCGGTCTCATCAGTGGCCGCGGCCTGGTCGGCGGCCTCCTCGGCGATCTCGTTCTCGGCGAGCGCCTCGGTGGACTTCTCCTCGACGTCTTCGGCCACGGCCTCCGTCGCACCCTCCTCGGCCTCGGGCTCGACACCCTCCATGTCGGAGCGGATGTCGATCTTGTATCCGGTCAGCCGGGCGGCGAGACGGGCATTCTGGCCCTCCTTTCCGATGGCGAGCGAAAGCTGGTGCTCGGAGACGATGACCTCGGCCGTCTTGTTCTCGTGGTCGACCCGGACTTCCTTGACCTTGGCCGGGCCGAGGGCCTCGGCGATGAACTGGGCGACGTCCTCGCGCCACTGGACGACGTCGACCTTCTCGCCGCGGAGCTCGTTGACCACCTGGCGCACCCGGGCGCCGCGGGCGCCGACACAGGCGCCCTTCGGGTCGACGTTGGGGTCGTTGGAGATGACGGCGATCTTGGTGCGGTGGCCGGGCTCGCGGGCGATGGAGACGATCTCCACCGTGCCGTCGGTGAGCTCGGGCACCTCGAGCTCTAGGAGACGTCGGACGAGGTCGGGGTGGCTCCGGGACACGATGATCTGGGCGCCCTTGGTGTCGTTGCGCACCTCGAGGATGAGGGCCTTGATCCGGTTGCCGCGCTCGAGCCGCTCGAAGGGGATGCGCTCGCCGGCGGGGAGGTAGGCCTCGGCGTCACCGAGGTCGAGGATCACGGAGCGGGGCAGGTCGACCTGCTGCACGATGCCGGTGACGAGGTCGCCCTCCCGGCCCTCGTACATCTCGAAGACCTGCTCGCGCTTCGCCTCCCGCAGCTTGAACTGCATCACCTGCTTGAAGGACTGCGCGGCGATGCGCCCGAAGGCCTCGCCCTCGGGGGTGTCCTCCCACTCGCGGATGACGTTGCCCTCCTCGTCCAGCTCCTGGGCGTAGACGATGACCTCGCCGGACTCCGGGTCGATGGTGACTCGGGCCTCCTCGGCGGCGCCGGGGCTGCGCTTGTAGGCGGCTACGAGGGCGTTGGCGAAGGCGTCCAGGATGGTGTCAACCTCGACCCCGCGCTCCCGGGCCAGGCCTTCGATCGCCTCCATCATCATGTCGAGCTTCATCTCTCACTCCTTGCGTGGCCCGGCTTGGGCGCCTTCTCCAACCGGAACACGGTCCGGGCAGACTTGACCTGTGCGTAGTCGACGGTGGACTCGCCGTCCTCTCCGGCGATGGTGAAACCATCCTCGGTGGCGCCGGTGATGACGCCACGGCGCGTCACGGTCTGCCCATCACGGTCCAGCTTGACCACGACCTCACGGCCGACGGACTTGATGTAGTGGGCGGGGCGCTTGAGCTTGCGCTCGAGACCGGGCGAGGAGACCTCGAGCTGATAGGAGCCTTCGAGGTCGGATTCGGCGTCGAGAAGACGGGAGATCCCGCCGGAGACGTCGGCGAGACGGTCGATGTCGAGGTTCTCACCGTCGACGAAGACGCGCAGGACCCGGCCGCGGCCCTGGCCTACGAGCTCGAGGTCGTCGAGCTCCAGCCGTTCCGCAGCCAGGTAGGGCTCGATGAGCCCCCACAGCTGTTCCGTCTGCGTGGTCATTCGTCGTTGTTCCTCGCTCCACAACAAACCAGGTGGGTGCCGAAGCGCCCACCTGACCCGTAAAGCGTCCCGTTGTCGGTGGCGATTATACGCGCGGGCCGCGGCTTCCCGTGATGCCCTCAGGATCGCCCTCCCCCGTGAAGCGGCAGCGGGCTCAACCGCGCGTACTGGCTTTCCGGATCAGTCCCCCAGCCGCAGGAGCGAAGCGAAGGCGGGGGTAGGGGGGTGCCAAACCCGTCAGCGGTCTTGGATTTCTCGCCCGTGAAGCGGCAGCGGAACGGGGGAGTACGGCCGAAGGCCGGGAGGGGCGCGAGCGAAGCGAGCCAGGAAACCACAGCGTTTCCCCAGCGGTCCTTCGGACCGCGCCCCCTCGGCCCTTAACGGGCCACTCCCCCACTCCGCTAACCGCTCCGTGGGGCTCTCCTATGTCAACTCGGTGGTGTTGAGGGTTCTCCAGATCCTTCGGATGACGTAGCGTTTGGCGGCCCGGATGGCTTCTTTCTTGGTTTTGCCTTCGCTCATGCGGCGGGCGACGTAGGCAGCTGCTTCTCCTCCGGGTTTGAGCTGGGTAGTGACGATCAGGTGGATCACCTTGTTGGCTTGTCGGTTGCCGCCCCGGTTGAGCCGGTGTCGTTGTTGACGGCCCGACGAGGCGTCTAATGGTGCAATCCCGGCCCAAGCGGCCATTCCAGCTTCGGTGGCGAACCCACCAGTGCCGGCGAGCTCGGCGAGGAGTTGGGCGGTGGCGACGACACCAGCTCCGGGAATGGTGTCGATTATCCGTCGTCCAGCTTCGGGCATCAGCTCATCGAGTTGTCTGCCCAACCGGTTGATCTGACCCCACCGTGCCAGACAACCCTCAGCGAGGTCTCTGACCAGTTGGGCCACCATCTCCCGATGAACATCACCTGCCGCTTCGAAGCTGGTGAGAGCGACGAACTGGTGTCTCGACCTCAACGACGGCATCTCTGCTGCAGCTTCAGGATCGACCTCTGCGAGCAGAGCCCGTAACTGGTTGATCTCGGCTGTTTGGAGACGAACCAGCTGGTCACGACGGTTCGACACCACCCTGAGGGTTTCCAGGGCGGGGTCGTCGACCCACCGGCTGCCTTCACCACGGGCCACAGCCCGAGCAATGGTACGGGCATCACCAGGATCGGTTTTGCCTGCTCCGTCCACCCTCCGGGTCGAAGCAGTCAGCCTGGTCGGCACCTCTTTCACCTCGAGGCCTGCACCCACCATGGTTTGAGCCAGACGACGGCCATACCCCGACGCTCCCTCAATACCCACCGTGGACACCTCGTGGACGACACAGAGACGGACAAGTTCAGACCAGCCCACCTCGGTGTTCTTCGCCTCCAACAAGGCGACCTGGGCCCCGTTGGCGTCGACCACCGCTGCAGCCACCGTGTCCAGATGCGAGTCGACACCCATCACCATTAGGGTTCCCATCACTGTCCTCCTTCTCCTCTTTTCGGACAAGGGGTGACCTCAGAACGCGGACGGCCCTTTGTCGAGGCACTCGGCGACGGTCACCTATCAAGTCACGCGTTCAAAGGGAACCGGACCCCAGGACGACAAGCCCCGCGAAAGTCACACACCCACACGGGAGTGGACAGGGAGAAATTGAGTCACCCAGGGGTCCGGCCACCCACTCCCGAACAATGACACAAAGGGAGAAATCCGGGAGGCCGAGCCCACGGGGGAGAAATCCGCGAGGCCGAGCCGCGGGGGATGAATCCGGGAGGCCGAGCCCACGGGGGAGAAATCCACCTGAAGAACCCGAAAAGCCTCCCCCTTCGGGGTACTCCCCCGCTCCGCCACCGCTCCACGGGGGAGAAATCCGGGCCGCGCGGGAGAACCGGGAGACGAACTCATGGGGAAAATGCGGGGCCGATAGAATCGGCTCGTTCGACTCGCCGGAGTGGCGGAATTGGCAGACGCCCGGGATTCAAAATCCCGTGCCCTTTTGGGCGTGTGGGTTCGAGTCCCACCTCCGGCACCACTAACCAGGAATCTCGACGACGGTCGCCTCGACACCGCCTACTGACACCGTCGACCCCTGCTCGATCTCGCGTCGCACCATCCCAAGTCCGACCCGACCGGCGACCGACGTCATCGTTCCCACCTCCTTGTCACCGGCCGTGATCACCGACCCGGCCGGTGCCGGCGCCGCCAGATGCAGGTGCCGGAGGAACCGGTTGACGTGACCCCGCATGTGAATGCGCCCCACCAACTCCTGACCCAGGAAGCACCCCTTGTCGTAGCGGATCAGCCGATCCGCCTTCCCCGTCTCCTGGGGGATGGTCCCCTCGTCGACGTCGACACCCCACTTCGGCTCACCAGCCAACACCCGAGCCTCTTCGTATTGCTCCGCCGTCCACTCCGGCAGGTCGGGCCTCTCCCCCGCTATCAGCGTCCGCGGCATCGTCGACCACGACAGGTCGGCTCGCAGCTCTCCGGAGCGGTCACCGTCCCAGCCCCCACTGCCCTCCCCCGTGACCAACCAAAGCGGACGGGTTTCGATCTCGATCTCCACATCAACCCGGATCCGATATCGACGGAGGGTCGTGTACAGCTCCTCCCCCCGCCCCGGATCGGCCACCAACCCGACCAGGTCCTCGCCACGGAGCACCCAGAGCAGATGGTCGAGCTTGCCTCTCGGTGCAAGCAGGAACGACCGGCTCACCTCACCCGGCGACATCGCCACCAGGTCCTGGCTGAGGATGGCGTCGAGGAACGAGACCGCATCGGGGCCCTCGAACCAGACCAGGTCGGGCGTTGGCGGTGCGATCCAACTCATACGGTCGCCAGGTCCTCCAGCCACGGGATGGAGGACATGAAGTTCGTCAGCCAACTGGCAAGGACGTTGAGCTGCCCGGTCAGCATGATCACCCCGAATCCCGCCAACAGGAGACCCGACGCCACCGCGATCTTCTTGGCGTGGGGCTTGGCCCTCCCGAACAGCTTCATCATCCCCAAGCCCGCGAGCAGGAACGGGATGCCGAGACCAAGCGAGTAGGCGACCAGCAGGGCCACTCCCCTGCCCAGCGTCTCCTGGGTCCCCGCCGTGGTCAGGATCACCGTGAGCACCGGCCCGATGCAGGGCGTCCAGGCGAAGGCGAACGCTGCGCCCATGACCGGCGGCGCCCAGCTGCCGAGACGTGACGGACGCACATCGATCCGCCGCTCCCGGCTCAGTGCAGCCAGCGGGCCGCGATCCGTGACCGCCATCGCCGCCATGAGCAGACCGAAGACGATCACGATCCACCCGGCCACCGTCGTGAGCAGGTTCTTGTTCCGAATCAGGAGGGAGCTCACCGAGGACGCGGCCGCCCCCAGCGCGGCGAACACCACCGTGAAGCCGCCGATGAAGGCCAGGATCACCCGCAACATCCGGCCCCGCTCGTACTCACCGCGGTCGAGGTCGGACACCGTGTAGCCGGACATCATCGAGAGGTAGCCGGGCACCAACGGCAGGACACAAGGCGACACGAACGAGATCACCCCGGCACCCACCGCCACCGTCAACTGGATGGCGAAACCGGCGGTCTCCACGCCCTCAAACATGATGTCAAGGTACCGGCACGGCGGCGAGTATCGGCGCGTCGGAGCATTCCCAGCAGAGCAGCGAGCCCCGGAGGAGTGACCTCCGGAGTCTGTCGTCGGCCGCCGGCCCGTCTATAGCCTGACGGCCGTGCGCGGTCGCTTGCTCAGGCTCCTCCTCCCCATCGATCGCTTCACCGCGGCCGATCGCCGCGTGACCGTCACCATCTGGATGGCGGGCCTGGTCCAGGGGTTCGCCCAGTCGCAGGTGTCGGCCACACTGCCGTTCACACGTGCCGGTCTCGGGCTGACCGAGGCCCAGATGAGCCTCCTCATCGGTCTGGCCCGTCTCGCCGCGTTCGCCGCCCTCCCGCTGGGCTGGATGGCCGACCGGAGGGGTCGTCGCAGACCCTTCCTCATCGCTGTCGCCCTGGTCCTCGCCGGCGGGGCTCTCGCCGGCACGGCCGCGTCTGCCTGGCAGTTCGGTTTCCTCCACGCCGTGCTGCGCACGGGCACCGCCACCATGGCGGGCCTCGGCGTCGTCATCCTCGCCGAGACCGTCTCCCCCACCGTGCGGGCATATGCGATCTCCTTCTATGGCGCCGCGGTGTCGCTGGGCGCGGGGCTCGCCATCCTCGCCCTGCCACTGGCCGACGGTGGCGGCGACAACTGGCGTATCTCCCATCTCATCGTCGGTGTCGGCGTCCTGCTCCTGCCGGTGTTGATGCGCAGGGTCCCGGAGACCACCGGTGGGCATGCCGACATGGGCGACTGGGGTGAGCTCGCCAGAAGCGAGTGGGGCTCCCGGTTCTGGAAGGTCGCCTTCGCCGGGTTCCTCGCCTCGGCCTACGGCACCTTCGTCACGTCGTTCACGACGGAGCGCCTCGTCACCCAGCTCGGTCTCGGGACCGACACCACCGTGGCCCTCTTGCTCGCCGGCGGGACGGCCGGCGGCGCCGGCTTCTTCATCGGCGGGCGGATGGCGGATCATTACGGGCGTCGCGGGACCGCCGTCATCGCCCTGATCGTGGGTCTGCTGGGCGGCATCGCCCTGTTCACGGTCGAGTCCATCCCCGCCCTGATCCTCGCCGTCTTCATGTCGTCGTTCGGCACCTTCGCCCTGGTCCCTGCCGGAGGTGCACACCGCGCCGAGCTGTTCCCGCCCGAGTTGCGGTCCCTAGCCGGGACTGCCGCCGCCAACTTCACGCTCGCCGGTGCGTCGGCGGGCCTGTTCGCAGGGACAGCCACCATCGACCTGCTCGGGCTCTCCGGGACCGTCTACGTCCTTGCGATCGGTGGCGCGATCGCCGCCGTGGTCACGGCGACTCTCCCCGAGACCCTGCATCGGCCGGCCACAGGCAGAAGCCTCAAGCCCTGACGGCTGCCCTCGAGACGGACCTGTACCGCACCAAGAAGACCAGCCCCCTGACCGCGATGAAGGCCCCGAGCGCCCACCAGATCCCCGCCAGGCTGTGACGCAGAGGAGACCACCAGAGCAGGGCGACCGTGACCACGTTGCCCAGGGCCGTCGACAGCGCCATGGTCCCGAAAGCCAGGAGACCGGAGAAGATGCCGTCGCTGGTGAAGACCATCGCCCCCACCGTCAGGATGAGGCCGGCGATGGCCGCCGCCGAGACCGCCAGGTCGGCCACCCGCGGGTCTTCGGTGAGCAACGCCAGCCCGGGACGGGCCACCACGACGAGCCCGGCCAGGACGACCCCGACCGCCGCCGCCCAACCGAGAAGCCGTCGCACCAGGGCGTCGACACCGGAGAGGTCATTCCGGCCTGCTTCTTCACCCACCAGCGCCTGGGCAGAGATCTCCAGGGCGTCGGCGGCCATCATCACCAGGATCCACCCCTGAAAGACCAATTGGTGGGCGGCGATCGACTCAGGGCCGAGCCTCGTGGCCGTGGAGGCGGCCACGGCGAACGTCAGCAACAGGAAAGCACTGCGAACGGTGAGCAGGGCGCCATTGCGACCCAGGGTGAGGATCGCCGGCAGGCTCTCCCGGATCCGACGCGAGAACACCGCCATTCCGCGACGCCGGATCAGGGCGAAGAACCATGCGGCACCCACCCATTGCGCGGTCGCCGTCGCCACCGCCGCCCCCCGCAATCCCCAGCCGGCCCCGAAGATGAGGAGCGGGTCGAGGATCAGGTTGACCAGGTTGACCACCACGGCGACCCGGAATGGGGTTCGGGTGTCCTTGTGACCCCGGAACGCCCCATGCCCGGTGAGCACCATGAGCACGGCCATCGTGGCGAAGGAGCGGATTCGCAGATAGGAGACGGCCAAGTCGGCCACCTCGCCCTCCGCCCCCATCAGGCCCACCAGCGCCGGCGAGAGCCCGAAGACCAAAGCGGTCATCACCACACCGAGGACTACGACCAGGAAGATCGCCGAGCCGACGAACCCCGCAGCACGCTCCCGATCCCCGAGCCCGAGGGCACGCGCCACCAGCGGGGTCGTGGCGAAGGCCAGGAAGTTGAACGCGAAGAAGGCGAAGCTGAGGATGGCGGCGTCCACACCCAGGGCGGCCAACTCCTCGGTCCCCACCCTGGCAACGAAGGCGGTGTCGATCATGGTGAGGAGCGGGTCGATGGCGATGGTGCCGAGGGCGGGGATCGCCAACCCGAAGATGGCGCGATCGGCGTCCCGCAGACGCACTCGTCTCACAACGGTGGCACTCGCCCGGCGCGGTCGTACCGACCGGGCCAACGGCAGAGCTCGAACAATTCGCACTCGCCACACAGCGGGCGGCGCGCATCGCAGATGTCACGGCCGAACTGGATGACCCGCATCGAAATGCCCGACCACTCCTGTTTGGGGTAGAGAGCCCTCAGGTCGAACTCGATCTTGACCGGGTCCGCCTGGTCGGTGAGCCCGAGACGGTGCGCCACACGCTTCACGTGGGTATCGACGGCGATGGCCGGCTCGTTCCACATCTCGGCGAGCACCACCGAGGCCGTCTTCCGGCCCACACCCCGCAGCTGCACCAACTCTTCGAGGCTTCTCGGCACCTCGCCGTCGAATTTCGCCACCAGGTCCTGGGACAGCTCGATGATCGCCTTGGTCTTCTGCCGGTAGAAGCCGGTGGAGTAGACGATCGCCTCCACGTCCCCGGGGTCGGCCCGGGCCAGATCGAGGGGCGTCGGGTACTTCTCGAAGAGACGGGGCGCCACCCGGTTGACGTTCTCGTCCGTGGTCTGGGCCGACAACACCGTTACGACCAGCAACTGCCAGGCATTCTGGTAGTCCAGGGCGGTCCCTATCCGCGGATAACGGCGCTTCAGCCGGTTGAGGATCGCCCGGGCGCGCCCACGCTCCGCGGAGGTGGGTATGGATCCGTCGGCCCTGGCACCCGGCATGACGGGGGCCATCGTATTGCGGATCTAACCTGCCCCACTCATGTCCCACCCGGCCGCGAGGCGAGCGCTGCTGGCCCTGATCGCCGCCTCATTCCTGTTCGGCGCCACCTTCGTCGTCATCAAGTCGGCCCTGGACGACATCGACCCGATCGACTTCGTGGCGTGGCGGTTCCTGATCGGAGCGGTGGCGGCGATGCTCATCGCGTTCCCCAAAGGTCGCGGGATCTGGCGCGACGGCGCGATCACCGGTCTGGCCCTGTTCTCCGGCTACGCCCTGCAGACCACCGGTCTCGCCGCCACGTCGGCGTCGAACTCGGCGCTGATCACCGGGATGTACGTCGTGCTGACACCGTTGATCGCAGCGGCGCTGAGCCGGAAGCCCCCCAACCCCTGGGTGATCACCGCGGCGGCGGCGTCATTCGCCGGCATCTACCTGCTCAGCGACACCGAAGGACTGACCCTGAGCCGGGGAGACCTCCTCACCCTCGGCTGTGCCTTCGCTTTCGCGTTCCACATCATCGCCCTCGCCCGCTACGCGCCGAGACATCCGATCGTCCCCTACACCGCAGTGCAGCTGGCGGTGACCGCGGCTCTCGCCTTCCCGCTGTCGGCCCTCACCGGGGGCATCGAGCTCCCGACGGCGCCGGTCTGGCCGGCGCTGCTGCTCACCGGGCTCGGCGTGGGGATCGGGGCGTTCCTGTTGCAGATCTGGGCGCAGACGGTGGTTGGGCCCGGGACCGCGGCAGTCATCCTGGCGGCCGAGCCGGCCTTCGGAGTCGCCACCGCATGGGTAGTTCTGGGTGAGCGTCTCGACGCCGCCGGATGGGCCGGGACCGCGCTGGTGGTCTTCGCCATCTTCCTGGTCGTGACCCGCCAGACCGAGGAGACCTCCACCGCCGAAGCGGTGACCACGGCTCACTGATCCTGGGTCTCGGGGATGCTCGACTCCGACTCGATGGCGGCGATGGGCTCGCGCCGACGTTCCTGCACGCGGGCCGCGCGCATCAGGACGCGGATGGCCGCAACGACGATGGCGAGGGCGACGACGAGGATGATGGCCAGTTCGGCGCCCGCGGTGAAGGGTCGGGGGCAGTTCTCGATGCCGTCGGGGCAAACACCCAGCCCCGACCCGCCGGCCGACAGGTCGACCAGGATGAGGAGTGGGATCGTGGCGATGGCCACGCCCAACACGGAGAGGATGAGGACCAGGACCCTGATCAGGTTGGGCTTGAGCACACCAAGACGGTAACCAGACCCGGCGCCAACCCCGCGTACAATCGCGCCGTGGCCGCCTACTACCAAGAGGACTTCACCCCCGACGAGCAGGCAGTCCTCAGGCGGTTCTTCACCAACACCGACCTCCCCGTCTTCGGCCTGATCAACCTCCCCGAAGTGGTCAAGGGCGCCCTCTTCGCCCGCTACTCCCGCAGCGCCAAGTCGCTGCGTCGACTCTTCCTCGACGAGTTCGTCTCCGACCCCGAGTCCGGTCTGGAGACCATCGCCAAGTCGATGGACCACGACCCTCTCGTGGCGACGAAGAAGGCGGAGCAGCTGTACGACCGGATGTTCTTCGAGTACGGCGACGACTCCGTGGCGCAGCTCGGCGGCGCTCACCTCGCCTGCGAGCAGGCGTCCAACCTCCTCACCAAGGTCCTGGAATGGGGGAGACTCGCCGCGTACCTGGAGCAGTCGACCCGGTACATCGCGTACGACGCCCGGCTCGGGGACCGCTATCGCTACTTCGTCCCCGACGAGATCGCCACCAGCCCGCTCGCCGACGACTACGTGGCCCACATGGAGCGGACCTTCGACACCTACTCCCGGATGGTCCAGACGGCCTTCGATCATTTCGCCGAGCTCCACCCCAAGGAGGAGCAGGACCCGACGTGGGTGTGGCGATCGACCATCCGGGCCAAGGCCTGCGATGCCGTTCGGGGTCTGCTCCCGGTGGCCACCCTGTCCAACGTGGGGATGTACGCCACCGGCCAGGCATACGAGATGGCCCTGGTGCGGATGCGCGCCCACCCGCTGGCCGAGGTGCGGAACTACGCCGACATGATGCTGGGCGAGCTCCGCAAGATCATCCCCTCCTTCCTCACCCGTGTCGATCTCGAGGACCGCGGCGAACGCTGGTCGCAGTACCTGGCCGACGTCCGGACCGACTTGGAGGAGGTGGCGGACGACCTGGACGGCCCCGCCGACCCGGGGACATCGGTCACACTCACCGACTGGGACCCGGACGCGGAGGTGAAGATCGTCGCCGCCGCCCTGTATGCGGTCACCGAGCGACCCGACGGCGAGTTGCTGGCGATGGCCCGGGCGATGACGCCGGAGAAGCGTGCCCGGATCATGGCCGCCTTCGTCGGCGACCGGGCCAACCGGCGCCACAAGCCCGGACGGGCGATGGAGCGCACCGCCTACCGCTTCGACGTCAAATGCGACATCGGGGCCTTCCGTGACCTGCAGCGCCACCGGATGATGACCATCGAGTGGCAGCGCTACACCACGCGCCTCGGGTACGACACACCGGAGGTGGTGGCCGACCTCGGTCTCGAGGACGAGTGGGACGGGGTCATGGACTCCGCCGGCGAGCTCTACGAGCAGACGCGCGATCGGCTCGGTCCGGACGTTGCCCAGTACGTGGTGCCCTTCGCCTACAACGTGCGTTTCGTCATGGAGATGAGCCCCCGCCAGGCCTTCCACCTGATCGAACTCCGCAGCGGCGCCGCCGGCCACCCGTCATATCGGTCCGTTGCCCACCAGATGCATGCCCAGATAAGAGAGGTCGCCGGGCACCGGCTCATCGCCGACGCCATGAAGTTCGTCGACTACTCCGAAGTCGACCTGGAACGGCTCGAGGCGGAGCGGCGAGCTTTCGCCAAGCGGGCGTCGAAGGGTTGAAGCGGCCCGATCACCGGGCGGTGACCCTGGGGTCAAGGGGGCGCCGCACCGCGCCGATCGATACTCCGAAAGACCTAACATATGGCAAAGCAGGACACCGACCGCGACTCCCTCGAGATCCTCCGTCACCTCCACTCCAAGGCGGTCGAACGCTTCCATGCCCGTCGTAGCCTCGAGTGGCAGTTCGCATTCACCTTTTGGACACTCCTCGGCGCCCTGGGTGTCTCCGCGGATGGGCTGCCCACCAGCGTTAGGGCGTACGTAGTGGAGGCCCTTGCGATCCTGGCCGTGGTATTCCATGCGACGCTCCAACAGCGGTACATAAGACGCCAAATGCAGCGGGATTGGGGGCTGGGCAAGGAGATAGACACCTACCTCCGAAGTCGCCTCGGCACACATGTGCTGCAAGCAATACCTATCCTTGCCCCGGATAACAACCTCACCAACCCGTACTCGACTTGGTGGTCCCATAGTTGGCAGGTCGCCGTAACCGGACTAGTCGGCGCGATCGCTTTCCTCTCGGCGCTGTGATTTGAGGCATTCGACATCGAACACCGTTCGCTCTTCTGGGCGAAGCTACCCACCTTCCCTTTGATATTGCGGCCCTTCGGGCCGCGCCCCCTCCCCGCCTTCGGCGCTACTCCCCCGTTCCACTGCCGTTCCACGGGGGAGAGGTCCGGTCGACGTGCGGGTACCCTGCTCGTATGGCCGAATTCGACGTCGACGCCATGATCCAGCGCTTCGCCGAGCGAGCCCAGGCGGTGAAGGACCGCCCGCTCCCTCCCGTCGCCGGGTCGGAGCGGCAGCACTTCATCCGTCAGGCGCAGATCGACTACACGGACTTC
>DASVBU010000048.1:0-35216 GCA_036375695.1 Acidimicrobiia bacterium
GACCCCCCTCGACGGCGCTCAGGAGTACCGGCGCAAGACGATCAATGCGCTGGAACAGATCGGGATCCCCATCGAGCACTCCCACCACGAGGTGGCGCCCAGCCAGCACGAGATCATCGCCCGCTACACCGACGCCCTGACGATGGCGGACAACATCATGACCTCCCGCCTCACCGTCAAGGAGATCGCCCTTCAGCACGGCATCTACGCCACGTTCATGCCCAAGCCGCTGGAGGACTACGACGGGTCGGGGATGCATCTCCACCTCTCGCTCTTCGAGGGCGACGTCAACGCCTTCTGGGAGCCGGGCAGCCAGGGCGAGCTGTCCAAGGTCGGCCAGCAGTTCGTGGCCGGGCTCCTGCGTCACGCCCCGGAGCTGACGGCGGTCACCAACCAATGGGTGAACTCCTACAAGAGGCTCGTCTCCGGATACGACGCGCCGGTGTGGATCTCGTGGGCCCGGAACAACCAGTCGGCCCTGGTCAGGGTCCCCATCGTCAAGAAGAACAAGCCGGCGTCGGTCCGGGTCGAATACCGGTCGCCCGACGCGGCGTGCAACCCGTATCTGGCGCTCTCGGTGCTACTCGCCGCAGGCCTGAAGGGGATCAAGGAGGGCTACGAGCTTCCACCCGAGATCAACGCCGACGTGGCCCGGCTCACCCCCGCCGAGCGAGCGGCGGCCGGCATCAAGCGTCTCCCTGCCACCCTGGCCGAGGCCCTGGACCTGATGGAGGGCTCCGAGCTGGTAGCCGAATCGCTAGGCGAGCACGTCTTCGACTGGTTCCTTCGCAACAAGCGAGCCGAGTGGGACCGGTACCAGCGTCACGTCTCCAGGTTCGAGCTGCAGACCTACCTGCCCATCTTGTGATCACCGCCGTCTACCCCAGTCCGCCGTCGGAGCCGGTCTCCGACGGTCTGGACCTCGCCGGGACCGAGGTGATCGCGATCACCGACCTGACACCGGAGAACGACGCCCTGGCCAAGGCGGACGTCCTGGTCATCGAGCTCGCGGAACAGCCGATGCGCCGGATCCGGGAGGCGACCCGGATCGCCGAGACCCTGGCCATACCCGTGTTGGCCATCGTCGACGGGCCCACCCTGGCCATGATCGAAGGCGCGGACACCATCACCGATTTCGTCCTCGAACCGGTGAACGCCCTGGAGCTGCGGCTCCGCATCAACCGTCTCGCCGCGGTCGACTCCGACGAGACGGTGTCCTACAAGGACCTGGAGCTGAACCCGCTCCACTTCCGGGCCAACCTCGCCGGGGAGCCCATGGACCTGACCTACATGGAGTACGAGCTGCTCCGGTTCCTGGTGCAGAACCCCGGCCGGGTCTGGTCCCGGGAGCAGCTGCTCAACAAGGTGTGGGGCTACGAGTACTACGGCGGCGCCCGCACCGTCGACGTTCACATCCGCCGTCTTCGCTCCAAGCTGGGGGAGGAGCGGTCCTCCTGGATAACGACCGTCCGCTCGGTGGGCTACCGCTTCGGATAGCCGGATAAGTCCCCCATGCGGAGCATGGGGGAAGGTACCGCCGGCCGAAGGCCGGGGGTAGGGGGTAGGGGGTAGGGGGTAGGGGGAGCAGTGCGAAACCTGGAACCACCACTCTCCCGAAGAGCGTCGAAGAGTCATGAGCCGGCGCCACGAAGACACCTGGACGATGAAGTTCCCCATCGAGGCAACGGTGTTCGTGGGCGCCCTGATCGTGACCGTCGTCCTCGCCGCCTTCACCTTCCTGCTGGCGTCGACCTGGATCAACCCTTTCCAGGGAATCATGGGCGGTGGGTTCGGTGGCCTCGGTGGGCGCGTGGTCGAGGATTTCCCGGTGGCGCCCCCACCCGATGCACCCATCGTCGACCCGGGCTTCATCGCTCCCTGAAGCGATGTGACATCCGCCCGGGCGGGCGTAGCATCCCTCCATGGGCTTCCGTACCAAGCAGATCCACGCCGGCGTCACACCTGACCCAGCGACCGGCGCCATCCTGACCCCGATCTACCAGTCGACCACCTTCGTCCAGGAATCGGTCGACGAGTACATGGCCAAGGGCTACTCGTACTCCCGTGGTGGCAACCCCACCGTGCGGGCGCTGGAGGAGAAGCTGACCGCCCTCGAGGGCGGGCACGACACCACCGCCTACGCGTCAGGCATGGCCGCCACCGTGGCCGTGCTCATCGGTCTCCTCGAGCAGGGCGACCACGTCGTCGTCGCCGACGTGGTCTACGGGGGCACCTACAGGTTCGTGGACAAGTTCATGCGGAAGTTCGGCGTCGGCGTCAGCTTCGTCGACGCGTCCGACCTCGAGGAGGTGGAGAAGGCGATGCGGCCCGAGACCAAGATCGTCTTCACCGAGTCGCCGGCCAACCCCACCCTCAAGGTCACCGACCTGCAGGCCGTGTCGGACATCGCCCACGCCCGCGGCGCCCTGCATGTCACCGACAACACCTTCCTCACGCCGTACTACCAGCGGCCGTTCGAGCTGGGCGCCGACATCGTCGTCCACTCCACCACCAAGTTCCTCGACGGCCACAACGCCACGCTCGGCGGGGCGGTCGTGGTCAACACGCCGGAGCTCCAGGAGAAGATCTCCTTCGCCCGCATCTCGGCGGGTCTGGTGATGTCGCCCGTGGTCGCCTGGCTCACCCTCCAGGGGGTGAAGACGTTGAGCGAGCGGATGGACCGGCAGTCGGCCAACGCCATGGCCGTGGCGGAGTTCCTGGAAGGCCACGAGAAGGTCGAGTACGTCAACTACCCGGGTCTCCCCTCCCACCCGCAGCACGAGCTGTCCAAGAGACAGGCGAGTGGCTTCGGCGCCATGGTCTGTTTCGAGGTCAAGGGCGGCGTCGAGGCCGGGAAGCGCCTCATGGACGCCATCGACGTATGGACGCTGGCGGAGAACCTCGGCCAGGTGGAGTCACTGATCACCCACCCGGTGACCATGACCCACGCCGCCGTTCCCCGGGAGGAGCGAATCGCCTGCGGGATCACCGATGGCCTGGTCCGTCTCTCCGTCGGCCTCGAGGACGCCGAGGACCTGATCGACGCCCTCGACCGAGCCCTCCAGAAGGTCTAGGCCCGCCTGGCTCTCACCAGCGCGTCCCGCGCCAGCTTCACGCCCTCCGGGGTCTCCACCGGGCGACGGACCCGCTGCGCCTCGACGATCTCGAGACCGCCCAGCCACTCCTTGATCGTGGGGAGGTCCCAGAGAACGGACTCCTCGCTGGGCCCGCCGTAGCCCTTCTCCAGATTGGTGCGGTCGTGCCCGATCATGAAGAGCTCCCCGTCGGGATCGAGCCAGGTGGCGGAGCGTCGCACCACCAGCTCCAGCTCCTCGGGGACCATCTGGAGGTAGGCGATCAGCACCAGGTCGACCTGCTGCTCCGGCTCCCACTCACGCACGTCGGCGACTTGCCAGGACACCTCCGACGACGCCCGACGGGCTCTCTCCACGGCCACCGTGGAGAAGTCGACGCCGACCATCTGCCACCCGCGCCGGGCGAGCCAGATCGCATTGCGGCCCTCACCGGACCCGAGGTCGACACCCCGGCCCGGTCGATGATGGGCCAGCCGGTCGGCGACGAAGAGGTTGGGCTCGGCAGACCACAACCGGTCGGATGCCGCCCGGTACTTCTCATCCCAGTCGGATGGGTTCAACCGAACTCGATCCCCTGGGCCAGGGGCAGATCGTCACCCCAGTTGATGGTGGTGGTCTGCCGTCGCATATATGCCTTCCAGGCGTCCGATCCGGCCTCCCTGCCGCCGCCGGTCTCCTTCTCGCCACCGAAGGCGCCACCGATCTCGGCGCCCGAGGTCCCGATGTTGACGTTGGCGATGCCGCAGTCCGATCCGGTGGCGCTTAGGAAGCGCTCGGCGCGGCGCAGGGAGTCGGTGAAGATCGCCGACGAGAGCCCCTGGGGGACGCCGTTCTGGATCTCGATCGCCTCCTCCAGCGTGTCGAACTCGATGACCCAGAGGATCGGAGCGAAAGTCTCCTCTTGGGTGATCGGCGCGTCCTTGGGGACGACGGCGATCGTCGGCTCGACGAAGTAGCCGGGCCGGTCGATCCGGTTGCCACCGAAGATGACCTGGGCGCCCTGCTCCTGGGCCGCTTCCAGGGCGGACATCATCTGGGTGATGGCGCGCTCGCTGACCACCGGGCCCATCAGCGTTCCCTCCTCGAGCGGGTCGCCGATCCTCACCTGCCGGTAGGCGTCGACGAGGCGGGAGATGAGCTTGTCGGCAATGGCGCGGTGCACGAGGAGCCGCCGCAGCGTGGTGCAACGCTGGCCGGCGGTCCCCACCGCGGCGAAGAGCACGGCACGTACCGCCAGGTCGAGATCGGCGTCGTCCATCACGATCACCGCGTTGTTGCCGCCGAGCTCGAGGATCGTGCGCCCGAGACGCTGGGCGACCGCCGGGCCCACCTTCTTGCCCATGGCGATGGAGCCGGTCGCCGAGATGAGTGGGAGTCGGCGGTCGGCGGTCATCGCCTCACCGACCGTCGCACCGTCACCTACCACGAGGTTGAAGACGCCCTCGAAGCCGGAGCCTTGCATCACCTCTGCGGCGATCCTGGTGACCGCGATGGCGGTGAGCGGCGTCCGCTCCGACGGCTTCCAGACGATCGTGTCGCCGCAGACTGCGGCGACCGCGGAGTTCCAGGACCACACCGCCACCGGGAAGTTGAAGGCGGTGATCACGCCGACGGGCCCGAGCGGATGCCACTGCTCGTACATGCGGTGCTGGGGCCGCTCGGAGGCGATGGTGAGGCCGTAGAGCTGCCGCGAGAGGCCGACGGAGAAGTCACAGATGTCGATCATCTCCTGGACCTCCCCGACTCCCTCGGGGAGGATCTTGCCCATCTCCAGGGTGACCAGGGCACCGAGGTCGGCGACGTGCTCCCGGAGCGCGTTTCCCAGTCGGCGGACGTACTCGCCCCGTTTCGGCGCCGGCAGCTCACGCCAGCGGTTGAACGTCTCCACCGAGTTGGCGACCACCTTCTCGTAGTCGTCGGACGACGCCATGGTCACGCCGGCCAGCGTCTCGCCGGTGGTCGGGTTGGGAACCTCGATGGTGGGACCGTGTGCATCCAGCCATTCGCCGGCGAACACCCCCGAGTTGACCTCGGAGATGCCCAGTCTCTCCAGGATCTCCCCTGCGTTCATCGTGCTGCCACCACCTCTATCTCGACCAGGAAGCCGCCCGGCAACGCCCCGGCCTGGATCGTCGAGCGCGCCGGAGGCTCGGATGCGAAATAGGAGCCATAGACCTCGTTGACGATCGGGAAGCTGGCGATGTCGGCGAGGAAGATCGTGGTCTTGACGATGTCGTCGTAGCCGAGACCGAGATCACCGAGCACCGTCCCGATGTTGTCCATCACCTGCCGCGCCTGGGCCGCGACGTCGTCGGGGGCGCGTTCACCCGTCTTCGGGTCGATGGCCACCTGGCCGGAGATGAAGACCAGTCCGTTGGCCTCCGCAGCGACCGAATATGGGGCCAACGGCTTGGGCGCGGACGGTGTGGAAGGAACGCTCTTGGGCATACCGCGAGGGTACTCCAAGCCGGATCAGTCCCCCATTGCGAAGCTTGCTCGCTCCGCTCGCGCCCCCTCGGCCCTTCGGGCCGCTCCCCCGTTCCGCTGCCGCTGCACGGGGGAGAAATCCGGCTCCTACGAGAAGGAGTTGCCGCAGCCGCAGCTGTGGGTCTTGTTCGGGTTCTCGATGGCGAACCCGGCGCCCATCAGCCCGTCGCGGTAGTCGAGGACGGAGCCCTTCACCATCTCGGCGCTGGACGGGTCGACGACGACCCTGATGTCACCGAAGGTCTCGACGATGTCGTCCTCTTCGATCTGGGTGTCGAAGTACATCTCGTATTGGAAGCCGCTGCACCCACCCGGCCGTACTGCCATGCGCAGGGCGAGACCAGGCTCGTTCTCCGCGGCGATCAACTCGGAGACCTTGGCCTGGGCGGCATCGGTGAGCGTCACGGTGCGGTTCGACTTGATGTTGAGGATGGTGGTCATTGCTCCTGCCTGTGCGGTGGCTCCTGGACCAGTCTAACCCATGACCCCCGGGTTTCATTCGGTGCCCCGACCCCTACCCTGGAAACGGATGGTAACCGTCGACCAAGTCATGGAGGCCCTCTCCAGGGTCCAGGATCCTGAGCTGGGAGGAAACATCGTCGAGCTCGGGATGGTCGGCGACGTCCGCATCGACGAGGGTGACGTCGAGATCGGCCTGGCCCTCACCATCGCCGAATGCCCCCTCCGGAACCATCTCGAAGAGGAGGCGAAACGCCGCATCGCCGAGATGTCGGGCGTGGAGAACGTGAACGTGCGGGTCACGGCGATGACCAAGAAGCAACGAGCCGAGTTGATGTCCACCGTCCGGCTCAAGGCCCGGGACCGGGCGATACCCACCCGGGTTCACCCGGCCACCAGGGTCGTCGCCGTCGCCTCGGGCAAGGGCGGGGTCGGCAAGTCCTCCCTCTCCACCAACCTGGCGGCCGCCCTCGCCATGGCGGGTCACCAGGTGGGGATCCTCGACGCCGACATCTGGGGCTTCTCCATACCGAGGATGCTCGGCGTGGAGGGGCGGCTCCAGGCCGACGCCGATACCAAGCTGATCGAGCCCCTCCTCGCCCATGGTGTCCGTGTGGTCTCGACCGGCTCCATCATCGAGTCCGAGGAGACCGCCCTCATGTGGCGCGGGCCGATGCTGTCCAAGGCCCTGGAGCAGTTCCTGACGCAGGTCGACTGGGGCGACCTGGACTATCTCGTCGTCGACATGCCCCCCGGGACCGGCGACGTCCAGATGGCGCTGGCGCGGACCCTGCCCCAGGCCGAGATGCTCGTGGTCACCACGCCACAGAAGGCGGCGCAGAAGGTGGCCATCCGCGTTGCCGACATGGCCCGCCGCTCCCACATGCCGATCGTGGGCGTGGTGGAGAACATGAGTGGCGACATGTTCGGCTCGGGCGGCGGCGTCGAACTGGCCGAGGCCCTGGGTGTGCCACTCCTCGGCTCCGTCCCCCTCGACCACGCCGTCGTCGCGGGCAGCGACAACGGGCGCCCGGTGGTGCTCGACGAGACCGGGCCGGCGGCGGAGGCGATCCTCGCCGTGCGCGACCGGCTGACCGAGTTGATGCCACCGCTGCGCATGGAGACTTGCAGCGGGCGGATCGCCCGGCTCATCGCCGAGCTGGACGCCGCCTCAGCCTGATCGAGGCGGGATCCATAGGGCCAGGGAGAGGCGTCTCGGCTTCATCCCAGAAACCACGAACGTCGCCATGATCCGGTCGGCGAACGTCTGCCTCCGCACGTGGACCAGCGGCAGGAGGAACCCCAGCCCGAGTGGGACCAGGTCGAGGACGTGGAGATACCTCCGCATCACGCCCGCCCTGCTGCCGATGGGCGACCCGGATCCGTCGACCACACGCAGCCCGAGGAGGGCCTTGCCGGGTGACTGACCCGTGGCGCCGTCGAGGTGACCCATCAGCCAGAGGTACGCAAGCGTGAACACGGCCGCCGCCAGTCCGGGATCCCAGAGCAGGACGACCACAGGAGGCAACAGGTCGATGAGGCCGGCGGCGATGCGCCGACCCCAGCCCGCCAGCGGGACCGGCATGGCCTGAACTCCATCCATGTCGGCGACAGTCAACTACAGGGACTAGTCCATCCGGACGACCCGAGAATCATCCTTCCATGAACGGGCTCCGACGTGGACAATTGCGCTCGCAGAACGTGCCCCTTCGGCCATGCGGTCAGGAGAGGGTTTCCTGGGGCTTGGGCATAGGGAGGCCCAGACGAATAGAGAGGACCCGTCAAGGGTCCTCTCTGTCGTTCAGCAGAGCCCCTTCACCAATGGGTAGGGGTTGACCGGGCCACTCCCCTTCGGGTGCCACTCGAAATGGAGATGCGGCAGCCACTCGGGGGCGTTGCCGGTGGTCCCGACGTATCCGAGCACGTAGCCCTCCTCCACCTGCTGCCCGACGGCGATGTCCCCGTAGGCGTCGAGGTGGGCGTAGAAGAACTTGTCGCCGTTGTCGGCGCGGAGCCAGACGGCGAGGCCGCTCAGATTCCCCGTCGTCTTCCGGTCGATGCGACCCGAGTAGATGGCCACGGCCGGGGTGCCCCGGGCGGCGATCATGTCCACGCCTTCGTGGGATCGCTTTCCTCCATCCCGTGGAGCCCCCCAGCTGTCGCTGAAGGTGACGGGACCGGCCACGGGGCACGTGCCGCCACCTGTGGGAGTGGGCGGCGCCGTGGTGGTCGGCGCCTCGCCCGCGGTGGTCGTGGTGGTGGCAGGTGCGGTGGTCGTAGTGGTCTGGACCGAGGTCGATGTGGTGACCGGAGGCGTCGTGGTCGAGGTCGCCGCCGCCAGCCTGGCCGCCTCTTCCCGGCGCCGGCGCTCCTCTTCGTCCTGCTGCCGCTTGCGCTCCACCAGGGTGTCGTACTGCACCTGTGCGGCCTCCAGCTCCTCGAGGAGTTGCGCCGACATCGTCTCGAGCCGGGCGGTCACCTCCGCCTGCTCGACCGAGGCCTCGGTCTTCCTGGTGGTGAGCCGGTCCAATTCCTCCCTGAGCACCGTGAGCTCGTTGATCAGCTCGCGACCCGAGCCGTTGACGGTTCGGAGGTACTCGATGCCCGCCTGGTAGCTGCTCTGGTCGGCGGTGAGGACGATGCCGATCCCGGTGCCGCTGGCGGCGGCCATGTACATCTCGATGCTGACCTCCCGGAACTTCTCCTCGGCATCGGCGAGGAGAACCCCGGTGCGAGCGATCGCTTCATCCAGTTGAGAGAGCTCGTACTCCAGGGCCATCTGCCTGGCCCACGCCTCCTGGACCTGGGCGTCCAGTTCCGCCGCCTCGCCCATGACTCGTTCCATCTCGCGCCGTGCCCGTGCGATGTCGTCTTCGGTCACCTGAGCCACCGCCGGGATCGACCCGGCCAGGACCATCAGGGCGAGGATGAATCTGGCGGCTCTGGGCATCATGAGGAAGAGATCGGGTGGGCCCGACCGGCCCTGAAGATAATCCGACCCTCCTCGGCCAGCAGGTCAAGGTGCGCGGCCACGGATCTGGCCGCCAGCGGGTGGAGGGAGGGGTCGACGTCGGCGTAGACCCGTTCCACCACCTCGCCCACGGTCGTGGCACCGGCGAGCACGGCGTCGAGGACCTCCTGGTGTCGCTGCATCCTGTGGGCGATGTACCAGTCGACGACCTCGGCCGGCTGGTCGATCTCCTCACCGTGTCCGGGGTACATCCTGTCGATCCCCAGCCCCTGAAGGCGGCGCAACGAGTCGAGATAGCGACCGAGGTCCTCGATCATCACCGAAGACCCCCCGATGACGTGGTCGCCGGTGAACATGACCCGATGCACCAGGAAGCAGAGATGGTCGTCGGCGTGTCCAGGGGTCCAGAGCACCTGGAGGGAGAGGCCCCCGACCTCGACCACGCCGCCCTCGGAGACCAGGTCGTCGGGGTCGAATTCCGGTCCCGGGCCGTGGCCCAGCGCCGGCACCGCGAGCTCACGTGCCAGCGGGTTGGCCATGGGCGCATGGTCGCTGTGGGTGTGGGTGACCAGGACCGCCACGGGACGCCGGCCCTCGAGGCGACGCAGGACGACGTCGGCGTGCGCACGATCGACCGGCCCGGGGTCGATGACCACGGCCGCCCCGTTCCCGTCGTCGAGGATCCAGGTGTTGGTCCCGGACATGGTGTACGGACCGGGATTGTTGGCGATGACGCGTTCGATCTTCACGACGACTCACCTGGCAACAGGACGGGCACCAGCGACCCGTCGGCCACCACCTTCGGAAGCACCAGCGTGCGTCCGTCGGCGCCGCGCGCCGACTCCACCGCCGCCTCGACGGAGACCCTGCGACTCAGCCATCGAAGATGCGTCAGGGTGGGGAGGATCATCCGCCACTCCCCCGCCTCCACCCTCGCCAGGGCCTCTTTCGGCGTCACCCAGGCGTAACCGGTCAGTTCGCGCTCGTCGAGGACCACTTCGGGGAGACGATCGCCCACCAACAGGTAGAACCAGGTGTCGAAGCGATACGGCATGATCTCGGGGGTGATCCAGCGCGAGATCATCACCAGCGACTCGACCGCCAGCGTCTCGCCACGGGATTCGAGGTCATCGAGGAGCGACTCGCCGCTTCTCCCGTCGGCGGAGACGAACCCGCTGCTCAGCGCGAGCAAGCCGGTCTCCTCGGCCAGCTCGCGGAGGGCGGCGATCCGTTGCGCCCCGTCGTCGAGCGCGGAAGCCCGGGCCCGGTCCGACTCGTCGACGGTGCCGCCGGGGAACACCACCAGATCACCGAACGTCCCACCGCCCCGGCGCCGGACCAGCAACACCTGGAATGGGTCGGCGCGACGAAGCACGACCACTGACGACGCCTGACGGGGGACGACGATGTCGCCGGATGTCACCCGGGCATCGTATGAGCGTTGTCGGTCAGTTCACGAGCGTGATCTGCCGACGCTCGACTTCGGTCAGTCCGCCCCAGATCCCGAAGGGCTCGCGAATGGCGATGGCGTGCTCGTAGCACTCGTTTCGCACAGGACAGACGCCACAGATCGCCTTGGCCTTCATCTCCCGCCGCTCTCGCTCTTCCTTCCGCTCGAATGTCGAGGGAGGGAAGAAGAGATAGGCGTGATTCCCACGGCACAGTGCCTTCAGCTGCCAGTCGTCTTTCGTTGGCACCTGCTCCTCCCGCTCTGTGACAACGGAGGGAAGCTAACCGCATGCCCGGAGCCGTGCCAGGGAAAACCTGGAAATCGGCGGGGCTAGTTTTCGCGAGGTGCCGGGTCGACCTCGAGATAGAGACCGTCGACACCGGTGACCACGACCTCGGAACCCGGCCTGAGACCGGCCTCCCGATGGGCGGTGGCGCGCCAACGGGCGCCGTCCACTTCGACCACGCCATCGGGGCCGAAATCGCTCACCGCGACACCCTTCATCCCGATCAGGCCCTCCCGACCGACGGTCATCGTGGACAGCCGCGCCCGCTGCACCGTGGGCATGGCCAGCAGATAGAAGAACAACACCGCCAGCACGGAGAGCAGCACGAGCCACCAGCGGGGGTCGACCTGCCCACCCCCGTCCACCAGCCACACCCCACCGGCGAAGAGCGCGAGCGTGCCCACGTTCAGGGAGGGCCTGGACCCTCCGGCCTGATGCGACCTGGTGAGCAACGCCCATCCGACGAGCACCAGGGCGAGAGCCCACCACCGCGTGGGCAGGGTGACCAGCCCCCACCCGGCCAGGTACAGCGACACCGCCGCCACCGCCGCGGCGACCCCGGGGCCGAGGGCGTAGAACTCGAAGGCGACGATCGTCAGCCCCACGGTGAGGAAGAAGAAGGCCGCCTCGGGGATGACGGCGAGCCGGAAGAACCTGTCGACCAGGCCTGGCTTGCGGAACACGATGGTCTTGACCACGGGCTGGCCGTCGATGGGCTCGAGCGTCGAGACGGTCACCGGTCCGGATGCAGTGACGAACTCCTCTCCGTCGAGGCGAGCCAGGAACTGACGCAGCGCCGGCTCCATGGCGACACCGTCCAACTCCTCGACCGGGCGCACACCCTGCGGCCCGACCACTTCGGGACGCGGCTCCCCCAGGACCTCCGGGTTGACCTTCCCCCAGGTGGCGCCGGGGGCGGCGGCGGCGTGCTCCACGGTCGTCGCCAGTTGCGCCGCGCCGCCGTAGGCGACGGCCGGGTACGGGCCGATCCAGGTCGCCACCGGAAGCGGTGGCTCCCTCAACATTTCCAGGACACGCTCATAGCCCTCGCCATCGAGAACCGCCGGGGAGTCGATCTGGACCAGCGCCATCTCCTGACCCCGCTCCGCGGCATCGACGATCGAGTCGGCGATGAAGTCCAGAGCCCTGGCATCGAGCGGTCCGCTCACGTCGATCACCTCGATGGCGCCACCCTCGGCATCGCCGGCACAGCCGGCGAGGGCGAAGAGCACGGCGAAAACGACGAGCCGCAGACGATTCACGGCCGCGACGATAGGAGGCCCCGGAGCGGAGGCCCACTCCGGGCGGTGGGTGCCCAAGACGGACGGTCTATCGTCAAGGCCATGTCGAAGATGGTCCTGGTCGCCGACGCGCCCTGGGTGGTGAACGAGGTCAAGGCCGCCCTCGCCGCAGAGCCGTGGGACTGCGTCGAGGTCTCCGATCCGAAGCGGGTTACAGAGGTCATCGAGCAGACACTTCCGGACGCGGTCGTGGTCGACCTGCAGGTGGGCTCGATGGGCGGAATGGCGATCACGAGGGCCATTCGTCAGCACGTCGACCCGCGCCCCCGCGTGGTTCTCCTCCTCGATCGGACGGCGGACACCTTCCTGGCCCGGAGGGCCGGTGCCGACGCCGCCGTGGTCAAGCCGATCGACGGCTTCGAACTGCGCTGGGCGCTCTCGGGTGAAGTCCGACACGAGGACGAGGAGGAATGACCGGCATACCCGCAGGCATGACTCGCGCCGAACTCGAACCGGTCGTCGCACCATTCGGGCGGAGCCGCACCCTCCCCGGGGCCGCCTACACCGACCCGGAGACGCTGGACTGGGAGTTGGAGAACGTCTTCGAGCGGACCTGGGTGTGCGTCGGGCGCTTCGACGAGTTGCTGGGCCCCGGGCAGATCCGCGCCATCGACATCGTCGGCGAGAAGGTGCTCCTCGCCCGCGACACCGAGAGCCGGCTCACCTCCTTCTACAACGTGTGTCGTCACCGCGGTCACGAGCTGGCACCGGTCGGCGACGCCATCGACGCTCGACTCATCCGCTGCCCGTATCACTCCTGGTCCTACCGCTACGACGGATCACTCCGCGCCGCGCCGACCTTCACGCAGACGCCGGGCTTCGACATGAGCGAATGGCCGTTGGTGCCGGTCCGCACCGTGGTCTACGGCGGATGGGTGTGGATCGACCTCTCGGGCGAGGCGCCCGCCATCGAGGACCATTTCGGGAACCTGGGCGAGATCGTGGCCCCATACGAGCCGGAGCGTCTCCGCACCGTCGCCACTCACGAGTACGTCGTCGAGGCCAACTGGAAGGTGGTCGTCGAGAACTACAACGAGTGCTACCACTGCACCTCGATCCACCCCGAGTTGTGCGAGGTGACCCCCGTCGACTCTGGGAGAGACCACCAGCCCACCGGTATGTGGCTGGGCGGGACCATGGAGCTCAAGGACCACGCCGTCACCATGTCCCTCGACGGCCGATCCAAGGGCGTCAACTTCCGCAACCTGCCCGAGGGCGACGACCGGATCGTCTGGTATCTGACCGTCACCCCCAACCTCCTGCTCTCGTTGCACCCCGACTACGTGATGACGCATCGCATCACACCGATCGGTGTGGACCGGACCCATGTCGAGTGCTCCTGGCTGTGGCCGCCTGAGGCACTCGAGCTCGCCGACTTCGACCCGTCGTACGCCGTCGACTTCTGGGACATCACCAACCGCCAGGACTGGACGGCGTGTGAGGCGGTGCAGAGGGGAGTCTCCAACAGGGGTTACAGACAGGGGCCCCTGTCTTCGTGGGAGGGCACCGTGTACCAGTTCCTGGCCTGGACCGCGAACCTGTATCTGGGCAACGGATTCGTCGTTCCCGTGGCGCCCGAGCGGAATCGGGTCGGCTCGGACCCGGGCTCGTGACGGCGATTACCGTCGTCGGAGAAGCATGATCCGGAACACGCCCTTCCACCCGAGGACCTCCGAGGCCAACCAGACCGGTCTGTGGAGCCATTGGGCCGGATATCTGTCTGCCGAGAAGTACCGGATGTCCGACAAGTTCGAGTACTGGGCCATCCGGAACGCCGCCGGCGTCATCGACACCTCGCCCCTCTTCAAGTACCGGATCCGGGGACGCGACGCCGAGAAGTACCTGTCGGGCCTCCTCACCAGGGACATCCGCAAATGCCGGCCGGGCCAGGCCCAGTACACCGTGTGGTGCAACGACGACGGATGGGTCCTCGAGGACGGAGTCATCCTCAGGCTCTCGGACGACGAGTTCCTCCTCACCACGGCCCGGGCCAACATGGCCTACTTCAGCGATCAGGCCGAGGGCCTGTCTGTGGAGATCGAGGACCAGTCGGCCCGGATCGGCGCCCTCGCGGTGCAGGGACCATACGCCCGGGAAGTCCTGTCGCAGATCGCGCCCGAGATGACCGACATCGGCTTCTTCCATGTGACCCCGGCCAAGATCGGGGACGCCTCCGTCGTCATCTCCCGGACCGGGTACACCGGGGACCTCGGCTACGAGGTGTGGGTCGATGCCGACGACGCCGTGGACGTCTGGGACCGCCTGTTCGAGGTGGCCGCCCCCTATGGGGTGATCCCCGCAGGGCAGATCGCCCTCCTCGTGACCAGGGTCGAAGCCGGTCTGATCCTCATCGACGTCGACTTCAAGTCGGCCCGCTACGCGTGGAACGACGACCAGCGGGCCACGCCGCTCGAGTTGGGCATGGGATGGATGATTCGCGACCTGGAAACCGACGACCGCAACTTCATCGGACGCCGCGCCATCGAGAGGGAGATCGCAGAGGGGACCTCACGGTGGAGGACGGTCGGGGTCATGGCCGACTGGCAGGACTGGAACCGGGTGTACATGGAGCGAGGCCTCGTCCCGCCCAAGGACCACACGCCCTCCCATGGCGAGTCCATGCTCTACGACGAGGAGGACCGCCAGGTCGGCTGGACCCCCAGCTTCCTCTACTCACCCATCATGCAGCGCCACATCGGCATCGCCCGGGTCGAGCCCGAATGCGCCAGGCCCGGCACGGACCTGCAGTTGGAGGTGACGATCGACCACAAGTACGAGATGGTCGCCGCCGAGGTGACGCGGCTCCCCTTCTACAACCCGCCCCACAAGACAGCCTGAGGTAGAGATGCCCACGAGAAACGACTACGACGCCATCGTCATCGGCGGCGGCCACAACGGCCTCATCAACGGGGCGTACCTCGCCAAGGCCGGCCTGCGCACCCTGATCCTGGAGCGGAGACACATCGTGGGCGGGGCCGCGATCACCGAGGAGCTCTACCCCGGCTTCCAGTTCACGACCTTTTCCTACGCGTTGAGCCTCCTCCGCACCGAGATCATCCACGAGCTCGAGCTGCCCAAGCACGGTTTCATGCCCCTGGCGATGCCGTCGACCTTCGCCCCCACCGACGACGGCGACTACCTGTTCCTGGGCAAGGACAAGAACGAGAACCTCCACGAGATCGCCAGGCACTCCCCACACGATGCCGACGCCTATCTGGCCTACGGCCACATGATGAGCCAGGTGGTGCATGCCATCAAGCCGTTGATGGACAGCATCCCGCCGGACATCACCTCGAAGGACCCAGAAGAGCGGGCGCGGATGGCGGCGATCGGCCAGTACCTGGCAGATCTCCCGCCACGGGTGCTCCACGACATGGTCAGGCTCCTCACCGGGAGCGCCGCAGACATCCTCGAGCACTACTTCGAGACCGACATCATGCAGGGCTGGCTCGCCTCGTCCGGGATCATCGGGTCCAAGGTCGGCCCCCGCTCGCAGGGCTCCGGCCTCGTCCTCCTCTATCACTCCTTCGGGGAGTACGACGGGTCCTACGGGACCTGGGCGTTCCACAAGGGCGGCAACGGCGGTTTCACCCAGGTGCTGGCCCGGGCGGCCGAGGCTTTCGGCGCCGAGATCCGTCTCGAGTCGCCCGTGGAGAAGGTCTTGACCCGGAACGGCAGGGCGACCGGCGTGGCCCTCGAGGATGGGACCGAGTTCAGCGCTCCGGTCGTCGTCAGCGCCCTCGACCCGCGGCGCACCTTCATGCAACTGGTCGAGCCGCGCCAGTTGCCGGCCGACCTGGTGGAGGACATCCGCCGCTACAAGTTCCAGGGCGTCTCGTCGAAGGTCAACTTCGCCCTGGACGCCAACCCGAAGTACCCGGGGTTGGAGGGCGCCGACCATCTCCGCGGTTTCCTCAACGTCGGCCCCAGCCTCGACTACCTGGAGCAGGCCTTCGACGACGCCAAGTACGGGCGGTTCAGCGGCCGCCCCTACATCGACGGGTGCATCCAATCGAACATCGACCCCGACATGGCGCCACCGGGAAAGGCCGTGATGTCCTGCTTCGTCCAGTACACGCCGTATGAGTTGCGCGACGGCGACTGGGACACCGTCAGGGACGACCTGGGTGACACCGTCCAGAAGAGGCTCGACGAGATCTTCCCGGGATTCAGCGACCTGGTGCTGCACCGGGAGGTGGTGACGCCGCTCGACATCGAACGCACCGTCGGGCTCTCCGAGGGGAACATCTTCGCCGGCGAGTTCCTCGCTCCCCAGATGTTCTTCTTCCGCCCGGCTCCAGGGTGGAACCAGTACCGCACTCCCATCGAGGGCTACTACCAGTGCGGCTCCGGCACGCACCCGGGCGGCTGTGTCATGGGCTCGCCGGGACGATTCGCCTCCTGGCAGATCCTCGGCGACCTGAAGAAGCAGAAGGGCTGACGCCCGTCGTCAGTGACCCTGGGCGAACGGGCCTGCCTCGGGCTCGGGCAGGGCCGGCGCCGGCACCTCGACCTTGCGTGTGGCGTCGAGCCGTCTCGCCACCGGCCAGAACAACGCGGCAGACACCAGAACGACGACTCCCGACGAGATCAGCGTGTTCTGGACCCCGAAGGTGGCCGCGAGGGCAGGGGCGAACGTGAGCGGTATGAGATGCCCGCCCTCGGAATGCATCTGGTTCACCCCCATGACCCGGCCCACCATCGACTCCGGGGCGTTGATCTGGAGCAGCGTCCGCTGCAACGGGATCATGGTCCCGATGACCACGCCCCAGAGGGCACCGGCTGTGGCGACGACGCCGAGTCGGCCCGTCCCAACGTAGGAGACCACCCCGAGGGCGTTGACCGCGCCGAGGAGGGTCAGGGTTCGAGCCGACCGGAGATGCTCCGGCAGGCTCGCCGCGATCCGTGTCCCGGTCACCATTCCGAGCCCGACGAGAGAGTTGACCCACCCGAGCACTTCGATCTCGACACCGACCACGTCGCGGAAGAACAGCGGCTCGAGGGAGGAGAAGAAGCCGAACAGCAGGAAGAGCGTCGACCCCACGAGCACGTAGAAGCGGATTCGTCGGTTCCCGTAGGAGTAGCGGAGCCCTTCCCGGAACTCGGTGAGCCCACCCTGACGCTCCTCACGGGCGGGTCGCGCCCGGAGCCTCACCCGCCACACCAGGAACGCCGCCGCCGCTGCGGTGAAGGAGTTGAGGACGAAGATCCAGTCGACACCGGCCGTGGCCGCGATCACGGCGCCCACGGCGGGCCCGACGATGAAGGCCACCCAGCCTCCTCCTTCGATGGCGCTGTTCATCCGGGCCAGCTTGGAGTCGTCATCGGTGAGGAAGGGCGCGAACGATGCCACCGCGGTGTGGATGGGACCGCTGACGAGGCCAAAGAAGAACGTGACGATGGCGAGGGCCGGGATGCTGTCGGCCAGGACCAGGGAGAGGGCAATCGGGATGAACACCGCCTCGCCGACCATGACCACACGTCTCGGGTCGAAGCGGTCGATGAGCACACCGGCGACCGAGGTCCCGATCAGCGACGCGACGCCGATGGACCCGAGGACCACCGCGAGCTGCGGGGCCGTAGCGTCGAGGACGAACGCGGCCTTCCCCCAGATGCCCACGAAGAAGGCAGCTTCGCCTCCCACACGGGAGACGAAGCGCGCGATAACGACGCGCCGAACCTGGGGGTCGGAGAGCATGATGAGCGGAACGCTATACGCCACCGGCCAATTCCGGCGCCGGTTTTTCGAGCGGCGCCGATCCCCGGAAGACCTAGGCTCGGACGGATGCTCCACTGGACGGCAAGCGCGCCATTTGGCGAATGGTCCTCGCCGATCACGGCCCGGGACCTGACCTCGGCAGCACGACGGCTCCAGTTCCCCATGCTGGTCGGTGAGGAGGTCTGGTGGGCCGAGGACCGCCCCGAGGAGGGTGGTCGGACGACCGTGATGATGATGCGCTTGAGCGGCGAGAAGGTGTCGCTCCTGCCGGCGCCGTGGAACGCCCGCAGTCGGGTCCACGAGTATGGCGGTCGCAGCTTCCTGCCGGTCCCGACGACGGCCGGAATGGCGGTGGTCTTCGTCGAGTTCAGCGACCAGCGGTTGTACCGCCTCGATCCCGGCGCATCCGAGCCGGTGCCCCTGACTCCGGCCCCGCAGACACCTGCTGGACTGAGATACGCCGACCTGGTGTTGTCGCCGGACGGCCGGAGCATCTGGTGTGTCCGGGAAAGCCATGAGGGCGGTCGGATCACACGCCACGTCGTCACGGTCGCCGTGGACGGCGGGGGCGTGACCGAGGTCGTCTCCGGCTCTCATTTCCTCGCCCACCCGCGACTCTCCCCCGACCGCACCAGGCTGGCCTGGATCGCCTGGGACCACCCGCGCATGCCCTGGGACGGCACGGAGTTGCGGGTCGGGGAACTGGGCGCCGATGGGACCGTGTCCCGGTGGGAAACGTTGATGGGTGGGGAGTCGGAGTCGATGCTGCAGCCGGAGTGGGACGATGACCAGCATCTGTTCGCGGCCTCCGACCGCAGCGGCTGGTGGAACTTGTATCGCGTTCCCGTGGCCGGTGGCGTCCCCGTGCCCCTGCACCCCGCCGAAGAGGAGTTCGGCGTGCCGCTGTGGCAACTCGGTCTGACCACCTTTGGCCGACTGGCCGACGGGAGACTGATCTGCGTCCACGGCACCGGCACCCAGCGCCTGGGCGTGCTCGACCCCGACACCGGCGATCTCACCGACCTCGACCTTCCCTACCGAACGGTGACGCCCCAACTCTCGGTCTTCGGTGATCGAGCCGTGGTGGTCGCCGGCGATCCCACACTCCCCACCTCGGTCCTCAGGGTGAGACCCGGCACGGGTGAGTGGGAGGTGATCCGCTCGTCGGTCGACGCCGAGACCCTTCCCGACCCGGGCTTCCTCCCCGTACCCGAGTCGGTGGCCCTGCCGGGTCCCGACGGTCGGGACGTGCACGTCCACATCTACCGACCCACCAACCCGGACCATGTGGGGCCGGACGGGGCACTGCCGCCGTACGTGGTCTTCGTCCACGGTGGTCCCACCTCCCAGTCCCCCGCGGTGCTCGACCTGAGCAAGGCGTACTTCACCAGCAGGGGCATGGGCGTGGTGGACGTCAACTATGCCGGGTCGACCGGATACGGACGAGCCCACCGGCAGCGGTTGTACGGGGCCTGGGGTGTGGCCGACGTCGAGGACTGCGTCGCCGCCGCCCGGGCACTGGTGGCGCAGGGCGAGGCCGACCCGGAGAGGCTCGCCATCCGCGGAGGCAGCGCCGGCGGCTGGACCACCCTCTGCGCGGTCACGGGCACCGACGTCTTCGCCGCCGGGACCTCGTACTTCGGGGTGGCCGACGTGAGGAGGCTGGCGGAGACCACCCACGACTTCGAGTCGCGCTACGTCGAGAGTCTCGTCGGGTCGGAAGATCCGTCACCGATCCATCGCGCCGACCAGACCCGCTGCCCGGTCCTCCTGTTGCAGGGCGCCGACGATCCGGTGGTGCCACCCGACCAGGCGGAGGTGTTCCGTGACGCCCTGGCGGCGAAGGGGATCCCCCATGCGCTGGTGGTGTTCCCAGGCGAGTCGCACGGGTTCCGGCGGGCCGAGACCATCGAGGCCGCCGCCGAGGCAGAGCTCTCCTTCTACGGGCAGATCATGGGATTCGACCCACCCGGCGTGCCCCGCCTCGACCTGACCAGGTGAGCGGTCTCAGGCCTTCTCCAGCATCTCGAGCAGCTTGGTGGTCGTTGCCCAGCTGCGGATCGTGATCAGCTTGTACTCGGGTGTCGAAGCGATCCGATTGAGCTTGCTCTTGGTCCGCTCGGCCCCGAGACGCTGGAAGTAGACGACGCCATCACCCGGCCACGCCGCGTCGACACCCTCGCGGATCTCGACGACGTCCATCACCTGCTTGCTGGTCAGAGGCGCTTTGAGGAAGAGCGCGTCGGAGTAGTAGAGGTCGGGTTTGGTGCCGAAGCCCTCGGGCGCCCTCTCCACCGTCTTGCGCATCTGGGAATGGGAACGAACCACGACGAGCAGGGGAATGCCGAAGCGCGCCTCGAGCAGGCCCTCGATGTGTTCTTCGATCTCAGACCGAGGTCGTGGCGACTCGAACAAGACGTTGCCGGACTGGATGTACGTGCGGACGGACTCGTAGCCCCCCTCTTCGAGCGTCTCGCGCAGCTCTGTCATCGGCACCTTGTTCTTGCCGCCGACGTTGATCCCGCGCAGCAGGGCGACGTACTTCTTGGCCATGTCGGTCACCGTACCCGGGCAAGCTCGATGGGTAACGGGAGAGAACGCCCGACATCCGATGATGCGGTTCACATGGATTCGAGGCGTTCACGCCTGAGGAGGAGTCCGTGGGAAGGGTCACCGTGCCATCTCACCTCATCAGGGGCGAAGTCGATGTCGGTTTCGAGCCCTCTACGAGGTGCTGGGGAGTCGACCCCAGGGTCAGCAGGAAATCCTCTGACGCCTGACGCGGGTGGATCACACCTCCCCGATGTCCTCGTTCCAGAGGTCGGGGTTGGCGGCGATGAAGGACTCCATCAATGCGATGCATTCGGGGTCGTCGAGCACCTCCACCGTGACGCCGTTCTGGCGCAGCAGTTCCTCGGCGCCCATGAAGGTCCGGTTCTCGCCGATGACCACGTGGGGGATCCCGTAGAGGAGGATGGCGCCCGTGCACATGTGGCACGGCGACAGGGTGGTGTAGATGGTGGCCCGGCGGTACGCCGACGCCGGCAGGCGGCCGGCATTCTCCAGGGCGTCCATCTCGCCGTGGAGGATCGCCGAGCCCTGCTGCACCCGGCGGTTGTGGCCGCGACCGACCACCTCACCATCGATGACCAGCGAGGATCCGATCGGGATCCCACCCTCGGCGAGACCCGTCTTCGCTTCTTCGACCGCAGCCCGGAATCCATCCATGCGGGCGACGGTACCCGCCGTTTCCGGCGCAGGGCCCGGGCGCAGCGGCGATGATTCCCCGAATGCCCGACGGCCAGCGACTCGGCGGCTTCTCCCTTGCCGCCTTCACCGCCGCCACCATCCTCGGCGGAGCCAACTTCCTCGCGGTCCGATTCTCCAACCAGGGCCTCGAGCCGTTCTGGGGCGCCGGGATCAGGTTCGCCATGGCCGGATTGCTCTTCGTCGCCATCGCCCTGGCGCTCCGGCTCCGTTGGCCGCGGGGCAGGCAGTTGCTCGACACGGTGGTCTACGGCCTGGTCGCCTTCGCCCTCTTCTACGCGCTCATGTACTGGGCGCTCCTCCGGGTCACCGCGGGCATGGCGACCGTGGTCATGGCAGTGGTCCCGCTCCTGACGCTCCTGCTCGCCGCGGCGCAGGGAATGGAACGTCTCAGCCCCCGGGCCCTGATCGGCTCGCTCCTGGCCCTGGCCGGCATCCTCTGGATCACCGCCGGGCCCGGATCCGGGGACCTCCCTCTGCCCAGCCTGCTGGCGATGCTCGGGGGTGCGGTCTGTGTCGGTGAGAGCGTGATCCTCGGCAAGCGTCTCTCCCGCAACCACCCGGTGATCACCAATGCGGTGGCGATGCCCGTGGGCACCGTCCCGCTGCTCCTGATCTCGGTGATCGCCGGCGAGCGCTGGGTCCTGCCCGAACAGTCCGAGGCCGCGGTTGCGCTGGCCTATCTGGTCACGCTGGGGTCGGTGGGCCTCTTCGTCCTCACACTCCTGGTGGTCCGTCACTGGACCGCCTCCGCTTCGTCGTACATGTTCGTGCTCTTCCCCGTGGTGACCATGCTCCTGGCTGCGTGGCTCGCAAATGAGCCGATCACGGTCCGGGGTGTCACCGGAGCCGCGGCGGTGATGGCCGGCGTGTGGTTCGGCGCCCTCTCGCCGTCCTCCCGCAAGCCGCTCAGCGTCTGAGCGACGGCCCGAACGGGCCTGTCGACCGCTGAACCCACTCCACGCGCCTCCCAGAACGCGCTCAAGGGGCCCCCCGAAACGGCCGATCTGCCTCCTTGACATCAGGCAGGGGCAGCTCGGAGGACATGCGATGACCATCACGAACGAGGGACCAACCCGCAGGGTCCTGACTTCGGCATTCGTGGGCGCATTGGTCCTGGCGCTCTTCGCCTTCCTCTCGTGGCCCGCCACCGCGCTGGCCATGACCCCGGATAAGGGTTTCGAGAGCTGTCTGCGTCAGATGCACAACGACGCCCGTGCCGCGGCCGGTCTCCACCCGCTCGAGGTCCGCTCCGACCTGGTGTCGTACGCCCGCAATCACACGGCCTGGATGATGGAGACGGGCAGGTTCGAGCACTCGAAGAACCTCGGCTCGGCCAGCACGGGCTGGACCCAGCTCGGCGAGAACATCGGTGTCGGATGGGGCTGTGAGAACCTCCACCAGGCATTCATGAACTCCGACGGCCACAGGAGGAACATCCTCTTCCCCGCGTACACGGCCATCGGTGTCGGTGGTGCGGTCGACGCCGACGGCAAGTACTGGGTGACGGTCGTGTTCGGCGCCTACAAGAACGCCCCGGTGCCGACCACCACGACCACCACTGCACCCAAGCCGACCACGACGGCGCCCAAGCCCAAGCCGACCACGACGACGACCACGGTCCCGACGACGACCACCACGACGCACCCCTTCGAGGCCCTGCCCGAGGTGGAGTGGGAGCGGGTGGTGACGGAGTTGATCCGGATCGCCCTGTCCCGCTCGCTGCCCGTCAGCCTCGGCTGATCTCCGGACGCCCCTTGTCCTGATTTGGTGCCACCATGGCTTCCTTCGCCGACGAAGGGAGCACCGTGGACATCATCCTCATGGCCGGGCTTTGGCTGGACGCCGGAGCCTGGGACGAAGTCGTCGCCGAACTTCGCGATCTCGGGCACGAACCGAGGGCGCTTCGCCTCCCCGGTGTGGACGACCGCTCCGACTCTGTCACCCTCGAAGACCAGGTCCAGGCGGCACTGGCCGCCGTCGACGGCGCCAACCGACCCCTCCTGGTCGGCCATTCGGCCGCATGCACCCTCGCCTGGATCGTCGCCGACCGCCGACCCGACGACGTCGCCGCCGTGGTGATGATCGGCGGCTTCCCGATGCCCGACGGGCAGCCGTACGCCCCGTTCTTCGAGATCGTCGATGGTGTCATGCCATTCCCGGGATGGGAGGCTTTCGAGGGCCCCGACTCGGCCGACCTCGACGAGGAGACGAAGGAGCGCATCGCGGCGGCCGCCATACCCGTGCCTGCCGGTGTGGCCAACGGCATCATCAGCCTCACCAACACCAGGCGGTACGACGTGCCGGTCCACGTGATCTGCCCCGAGTTCTCACCGGACGACCTTAAGGAATGGGTCGAGACGGGTGAGCTCCCCGAGGTGGCGGCGATGAGGAACTACGCCGCCATCGACATCGACTCGGGTCACTGGCCGATGTTCACCAAGCCGAAGGAGCTGGCGAAGCTGATCGCCGACATCGCCGACGCTCGAGGTTGAGGCCGATCAAGGAGCCCGCAGCCAACCCAGCCAATCGAGGATCTCTCGCGCCGTTTCCTGGATCGGCCGCCCGTCGTTGGTGACGACGAGATCCCCGACATCGAGACCCGCGCCTTCGACGATCCATCGTCGCACGGTCTCCAGGTCGTTGATGCGACCACTGACCGGGTCGGCGCGCAACCTCTCCTCGATCACCTCCGGCGAGGCGGTGAGACGCACCGTTCGGAGGAGGATCCCCGCGGCTGCTTCCACCGCCGCCACCTCGTCTCGGCTCGCCACCGAGCCGGCGAAGATGAACCTCTTCACCCCCGCCTGGCGATAGTTCTCCACCATCGCGGTGACGTTCTCCAGGTAGACCCGATCCAGCGCCGCCTGATCCAGCCCCGGGACCTCGAACCACGTCAGCCAGTCCAGGTCCACGGCGCCGTAAGGGACCCCGATGCGTTCCAGGGTCTCGGCCATCTCGGCGGCAACAGATGTCTTTCCGGACCCGTACAGGCCAGTTATGAAGACCCCGCTCAGGTCCGACCCCACGGTGAACATGCTATCGATGGTTTGCGTCTCGCATACCTTGCACTACTATGTATCATAGAGCTAGGTATGCAGATCGACAAGGACCTGGTAGCGGCAGCCGCCACGCCTCTGGTGCTGGCGATCCTGGCCGAAGGTGAGAGTTATGGCTACGCCATCCTCAAGCGCGTCCGTGAGTTGTCGGACGGGGAGCTGGAATGGACGGACGGGATGCTCTATCCCCTCCTCCACCGTCTCCATCGACTCGGCTACGTGACCACGGAGTGGCGCACGCCACCCGAAGGCCGGAGACGCCGCTACTACGCCATCACCAGAGCTGGGCTCGCCGCTCTCGAGGAGCACAAGAAGCAGTGGGCGACGGTGGCCAGGGCCCTCGGCGACGCCTGGGGCGGCCCCGATCTGATGCAATACGGACTGGAGGGTGCCTGATGGCCGGGTTGGAAGCGGAGATCGCCCGCTGGCGGTCGCGTGTCGGTGAGGTCCCGGCCATGAACGGCCGGGACCTGGACGAGTTGGAGGGTCACCTCCGCGACCAGATTGCGGACCTCGTGGAGCTCGGTCTCGACGAGGAGGAGGCCTTCCTCGTGGCGGTCCGCCGCATCGGCAAGGTCGACGACCTGTCACGGGAGTACGCACAGGAGCACAGCGACCGGTTGTGGCATCAACTCATGGGCAGCGAGGGCTCCGAAGCGAATGCCGATCGCAGCGGCTGGCTGGATGCCGTTCTCTTCGGGGTGGGTGCCGCGATCGCCGTCCAGATCGCCAGGCTGGCGGCCGGCTTCCCGGGTGAGCAGCCCGCATGGCTGGGCAGGAACCTCTCCTTCCTGGTGCTGCCCTTCCTGGCCGGCTTCTTCCTTCGGCGCCGGAGGGCCCCGATCGCCGCATGGCTGACGATGACCGCGATCTTCGGCGTGTCGGCCCTGCTGGTCAACCTCTACCCGTACGTCGCCAATGCGGACACGGACATGCTCGTCGCGCTCCATCTCCCCGTGGCCATGTGGTTCGTCATCGCCTATCCGTACACGGGTGGTGAGATCGGCTCACATCGGAGGCGCATGGACTTCGCGCGCTTCACCGGCGAATGGATCGTCTACTACGCCCTGATCGCCCTCGGCGGCGGCGTCCTCATAGGCCTGACCACGCTCCTGCTCGACCCCGCAGGAGTCGACCCGGAGCTGATCGCGGAATGGGTGGTCCCAACGGGTGCCGCCGGTGCCGTCGTGGTGGCGGCCTGGCTCGTGGAGCACAAGCAGCGGGTGGTGGAGAACATGGCACCCGTGCTGACGATGGTCTTCACCCCGCTCTTCGCATTGCTGATCGCGGTGGCGATCGCCGTCTACCTGGCGAGCTTCGGCGTCGTCTTCGAACGAGAGTTGATCGGAGTCTTCGACGCCCTGCTCGTGGTCGTCTTCGGGCTGGTCCTCTACGGCGTCTCGGCCCGCGATCCCGAGGCCCCGCCCGCTCTCACGGACCGTCTGCAGTTGGCGACGGTGGTCGCCGCCCTGGCGCTGGACCTGGTGATCCTGGCGGTGATGGCGGCGCGGATCGGTGAACTCGGGTTCACACCGAACCGGACCGCGGCCATCGGCCTCAACGTGGTTCTGCTGGTCGGCCTGGCGGGAGCTGCCTGGCACCTGGCGCGGTTCGTCGTCGGGCGCGACGAGTTCCACCGACTCGAGCGGTGGCAGACCGGGTATCTGCCCGTGTTCGCCATCTGGGCGGCCCTCGTCGTGGTGGCCCTGCCGCCGATCTTCGGCTACGCCTGAGTCAGGTCTCGTACCACTCGAGCACCCGTAGAGCCCGCAGGGTGTTCCAGCGGCTCGGCCGGCCGTCGCCCTCATCCATCTCGAAGTAGACGTCGCCGGAGTGGTTGTTCTCCAGCGGCCACCGACCGTCCGGAGCCCGTCTGGAGACCACCAGCTCGATGGCCTCCTCGCATCTCGGGTCCGGTGCCCTCGCCGCTCGCATGTAGTCGAGGCCCCTGAGGACGTCGTAGTGCCAGCGCGTGGGGAAGGAGAATCGGGTCCAGGCCGGGTTGAGCAGCTCGCCGGTGCTCCGGCTCCGCATCAACTTCCGCTCCAGGAGGTATTCCTCCCCCGACTCCCTGGCGGCGGTCACCTCCGCCACGGCACCGTTGGCCCGCTCGTATTCGAGAAGGGCCTCGAGCACGTTGATCGTGGTGTGGAAGGACGACCGGGTCGATCCGTACTCCATGGCGCAGTTCCAGCCGCCATCGTCCATCCGTTGCCCGAGAAGCCGATCGAGCAGGCGATCGCTCTGATGACCGAAATAGGAACCGGTGGCGAGGACCATCGAGTTGACACATACCTCGGTCTCACCCTCGAAGAAGTCCCAGACCTCTCCCTGGCCCGTGTCCCACTTCACGCTGTCGGCGACCGCCGCCGTCGCCCTCTGCACCACCGGGTCGGACGGGTCGACACCGAGCTGCATGAGGAGGACGAGGGTGTACGTGGTGGAGGTCCACTTCGGGTGATAGGTGCCCAGGGTGCGTTGTGCCCATCCCAGGAGCCACAGGTACTTGGCGGCCGCGGGGTGGTCACCATCGAAGGGGTCGGTCTCGAGCTGGGCCAGGCCTTCGAGATCGGTCCCGATGAATTCGGCGGCCTCATCGGGCGTGATGCGATGGATCTCGAAGAGACGGCGTCGGTCCTCGGCCGACGGGAGCACACCGGGATCGCGCAGATGCTCATGACCCTCGGTGCCCCATTGACCGTCGGCGCCTTGCTGGGCCAGGAGTAGCGCCCCCCATCCCTGCCGTGCCACCTGCGCCCTCTCCTCCTGCACCTCGGGATCCGGCGCTTCGAGGAGATCACGCTTCACCTGCCAGCGGATCGCCGGGTCCGAATCGAGGAGCCAGGCCACTACTTGAGTATCGCTCATGGGCCCAGGGTGACCCCGAAAGCGGACAACACCCGTCCGCTGTGCAGGCTCATTTCACGGCCTTCTTCACCAGCTGGGTGATCTTCTTCTCCACGGCAGGGGTCACCTTGGTGATGGCAAAGGTGGTGGGCCACATCTCCCCGTCATCGAGATTGGCGGTGTCGTTGAAGCCGAGAGTGGCATACCGGGTGTCGAACTTGGAGGCGGCCTGGAAGAACACGACCACCTTCCCGTCCCGGGCGTAGGCCGGCATCCCGTACCAGGTCCTGGGCTGCAAGTCGGGGGCAACCTCCTTGACTATGCGATGCACGGCCTGGGCGATCTTCTTGTCGGCCCCGGACATCTCGCCGATCCTGGCCAGGACCTCTTCTTCGGCTGCCTGGCCCTTCTTCTGGGCGCGCAACTCCTTGGTCCGCTCCCTGAGTGCCGCCTTCTCCGCGGCCGAGAGGCCGGTGCCCCCGTCCTGGTTCGCCACGTCAAACCTCCTTCGTGCGTATCGCCGAACCGTACCCCGCCCCTCCGCCGACGAACACGGTCGCCCACCACGGGGTCGGACGTAGGATGGTTGGATGGATCGCCTCGTCTCCTACGATCCCAGGACCCTGCAGCCCGTCGGCGAGGTCGATGTGACGCCCTCCGACGAGATCCCCGAGATCGTGGAGCGGTCCAGGAAGGCGTTCCAGGCCTGGAGCTCCCTGAGCTTCGAAGATCGGAAGCGCCACCTGCTCGCCTTCAAGCGGACGGTCCTCGCCCGGGGCGAGGAGATCGCCCAGGTGGTGTCGAAGGAGACGGGCAAGCCGGTGGCCGACGCCTACCCCTTCGACGTCCTCACGTCCCTCAACGTCATCGACCACTACGCGCGACGCGCCCACAAGTACCTCCGGCCCCGGCGCGCCGGCACGTGGCCGTACATCGCCTCCAAGGGATGGGTCCAGTACGAGCCCCGCGGCGTGGCGGGGGTGATCTCCCCCTGGAACTACCCCTTCTTCCTGGCCGTCATCCCGACCGTCACCGCCCTGGCGGCCGGTTGCTCGGTCGTCCTCAAGCCCTCGGAGAAGACCCCCCTCACCGGTCGGCTCCTGGGCGAGATCGCAGAGGCATCCGGCCTGCCCCCCGACCTCGTCCAGGTCATCCAGGGTGAGGGTGACGTCGGCGCCACTCTCGTCGAGCACGTCGACGTGGTCGCCTTCACCGGGTCGACCGCGGTGGGCCGCAAGGTGGCCGAGGCGGCGGCGCGGCGGCTGATCCCGGCCATCCTGGAACTCGGGGGCAAGGACCCCCTGATCGTCCTCGACGACGCCGATCTCCGCCAGGCGGCGCGGGCGGCGGTCTGGAGCGGCATGGTCAACGCCGGGCAGACCTGCACCGCCACCGAGCGCATCTACGTGGTCGACTCGGTCCACGACGCGTTCATGGCCGAATTGGAGAAGGCGATGAACGACGTCGCCGCCGGGACCGGCGACCGTAAGGACATCGGGCCGCTCATCGACGAGACCCAGTTCGAGCATGTCCGCCGCCAATTGGACGAGGCTGTGGCCAGGGGCGCAACGGTGGTCCGGGGAGGCAGGCCCGTCGAGGTGGGCGGCGGGAAGTACATCGAGCCGACCCTCCTCACCGACGTCGACCACACCATGTCGATCATGCGGGACGAGACGTTCGGCCCCGTGATCGCGGTGATGCGCGTCCAGGACGACGAGGCGGCGGTCGCCATGGCCAACGACTCCCGCTATGGGCTCCACGCCACCGTCTGGTCGAGGAACCAGACCCGGGCGGCGCGGGTCGCCTCCCGGCTCCGCTCCGGGACCGTCGCCATAAACGACACGTCGGTCAACTTCGTCATGCCCACGATGCCCTTCGGCGGGGCCGGCGAGTCGGGGCTCAACGCGGCCTTCGGCGCGGAGGGGATCCGTGCCTACTGCATCGTCAAGGGCGTGACCCGGGCGCGGCTCCCCGTGCCCACCACCGCGCTCCTCGGCGCCAGGTACCCGCGCCGGCGCGGTCTCGCCTACTGGAAGGCCCTGGCCAAGACGTTGTTCCGCTGGTAGTCAGATCGCGGCGAACCACCCCATCGCCCCTCGCATGGCGATGGAGTGCTGGTGGGGGTGGAACATGTATCGGCCACGCTCGGGGAGAGAGAACTCGAGGATGGCGCGGTCCATCTGCCCCAGTGCGATCACGTCGGTCTCGTAGGCGGGCTCGTCGCCGACCCCGGCCGGAAAGACCTTGAACGTCTCGGCGTGCAAGTGGAACGAGGCCATGGGGTCGTACTCCGTGGCATTGACCACATAGGCCCGCACCGGCTCGCCGGCCGGGATCCGGATCGGGAACTTGTCGTAGAAGCTGGCGATCCCGTTCCAGGAGTAGAGCTGGTTGTAGCCCGTCTGCGCCGGGTCCCAGCCGGAGAGGACCAGCACCACCTCATGGGCAGGTGGCCTCCCTGTCGGCGGGTCGACGATGAGCACCCCGTAGAGCCCACGGGAGATGTGCTCGTCGATGGGCATGGTGTGGCAGTGATACGGATGGACCCCTGCCGGGCCGGCCTCGATCTCGTAAACCGTCTCCCCACCTGGCGGCACCGGCTCCCAGCCGTCGTAGAACGGCGAATGCCGACCGTGGAAGTGGAGGTTGTGGTCGTGACCGGTGTGGTTGCGGAACCGGATGCGGATCAAGTCGCCCTCCGTCGCCCGGATGGTGGGCCCCGGGGCGGTGCCGTTGTACATCCAGGCGTCGACGGTGTGGGCGCGTGACACCTGGAGCGGCGCCTCCACGACGGTCATCTCCAGCTCCCGGACCGCCTGGCGTGATGGTGGCGGAGGCGTGGTGATGTCGTCGAGCTCGTTGCCCTTCATCCAGTCCGGAGGCGAATAGTCGCCGCCGTACGGCCCGGCCTCCGGCCCGGCCGGCAAGGCGCCCGACACCCGCCGTTGGCCAGGGTCGGCCACCTGGCCATGGCCCTGATGCCCCTCGGGATAGGCAGGCTCTTCGGCAGCGGCCGGGTCGGCGGCCAGGATCTGACTGCCCAGAGCCCCGCCTGCCACACCCGCCCCGAACACGCCGAGCCGTTTCAGGACCTGTCTGCGGGTGATCCTCCTCCCGGTCACAGGATCCCGCCGACGAGCAATGATGCCACCACCACGGCCAGCCAGACACCGAGACCGCCGAGGCCAACGAGGAGCCTGCGCCCAGGACGTGCGTTCGGGTTCCCGGCCAGCACGTAGGCGAGGGCCCCGAAGAACGGCAGGAGCAGGATGACGACCGTCCAAACGATCCGGCCCACGAGGCCCCGATCCGACCGCCACAGGTTCCAGAGCGCCCAGGCCCCGACGAGGACGTAGACGGCGAGCGGGACCCACCAGAGAATTGCCCCGAACCAGACCGGCCAGAAGCCGCCGTCGACGCCGACACCGAGGATCACGGGACGCCGCTCCGCGATCTCGACGTCGTCGGGGAGCTCAGGGGTGTCGAAACCCGTGACGTCGAGACCGGCGAACACGTCGACCGCAGGACGAACCGGTGCGTCGGCGCCGCCAGGCATCTGGGGGAAGTCCAGCGCCGGCTTGGGTGCATCGCCGTGTTCCAGCATTGGCGTCTGCCCATGATGAGCCTGGGCGAGGCGGCCCAATGGGTCGTGGGAAACGGCCATCCCGGCGAGGAGCGGCAGTTTGATCCCGTCGCAGGAGTGGAAGAACTCCAGGCTCCAGGGAAGAGTCGTGGAGTAGTCGTTGCCCTCGAAGCAGCTCCCCTGCTCCACCGGCCCGCCCAGCATCAGGTCGGCCCGTCCGGATCCCATGACCACGTTGTCCCGGATCACGTTGCCGCCAGAAGGCCAGAGGTTCTTGTCCAGCATCGAAACCACCTGGATTCCGGCGTTGGCATTGTTGACCAGGAGGTTGTCGTGGACGAGGGAGTCACGGGCACCGGCGAGGACGATCCCGTTGCCGTACGACGCCCACTCCAGGGCGCCGGTGGGGGCCCGCTCCTTCTCCCCGTTGTGGTGGGCGTAGTTGCCGGCGATGGTGACCTGCCTCACCGGTGGCAAGGCCTCGGAGTCGAGGGTGTTGGGGACGATCCCGGCGACGTTGTAACGCCACTCCGAGTTGACGATGTAGATGTTGCCCGACGAGTTGGTCCCGGAATACCCGAGCCCGTTGAACTCGGCGAGCACGTCGGTGACCATGGCGTTGCACGGGTCGCACTGACCTATGTAGAAGCCGGCGTCATACGACCCGGACGCATATGAGTGCTCGAAGAGGCCGTCGGTGGAGTCGAACGCGTAGATCCCGTACACCCACCCGTCGATGCTGGTCAGGTACGAGCCCCGGTAGCCGGTGACACCGGTCCAGAAGAAGTTGTTGCTGGTGTACCCGACTGCGGTCATGTTCTCGATGGCCACGCCGTCGGCGGTCACCACGAAGGCGTTCTCCCTCGTGTACTCGCCGTCGAGGATCACCCGGTTGCGATCGGCGCCTCTTATCACCAGACGCGGGGTGGTCACCGAGACCGCCTCCTTGTAGGTGCCCGGCTGGATGAGGATCAGGTCACCCGGCTCTGCGGCGTCGACCGCAGACTGGATGGTCGGGTAGTCCGCGGGCACGTCCCGCGTCGTGCCGGTGAACTCGGTCTCCTCGTCCGTCGGGCCGGCCGACTCGGGAGCATCGTCTTCGGGGTCACCGACGACCACCGTCCCGACCATGCCCTGACGCTCGCCCTCCTCGTTCTCCGTGGAGTGGAGGGAGCAGAAGAACTCGTAGGTGCCCTCCTCGGTGAAGGTGATCTCCTGGGAGCCCTCAGGGTCGAGGAGGTCGGTCTTCCACGCCCCATCGACGTCCTGGGCGTCGTGCTGCACCCTCCCCCGGTTGACGAACCGGACCGTGTCGCCCACCCCGACCTCGACCACGGCGGGCGAGAAGCTGTTGTCCAGCATGACCACCTCGGTGGCGGAGTCGTCGCCGCAGGCGGCGAGGGCAACGGCGAAGAGAAGGGCGCCACCCCAACGGACGAGTTTCGGCATCTGCCGAGCATAGACCCGGCCCGGATCGCCTCTCCTCCGGGCGGTCTACATCCCGGAGAGCTCGGCGACCACGCTCTCCACCAGGGACTCCGTGATCAACTCGACACCGTCGGAGAGGGCGTGCTGGAGTGATCGGTGCGTCACTCTGAGCACGTCGCGCAGTGTCCTGCCCGACTCGTAGTGCTTGGCCAATTGGTCGATCCCGGAAACCTCGATGACGTCCTCGATGGGCGTCTCCACGCCGGCCACCACCAGACGGTCCCGGAGGATGGTCTCGATACCGGCCCGGGCGTCCATCAGCCGCGGGATCCGGACCTCACCGGTGAGCCAGTTCGTGGCCTCCCGGTAGCCCGCCAGGTCGAGGTAGTGCTCGTGGACCGCGACCACCAGCCCTGCGTTGATCTCCTTGGCCAGCATGCGCACCGTGCGCATGAAGAACTGGTTGGCGACGGTGGTGCGGTCCAATCCGGGGATGCGGAGCCACGTGTCCGAGTCGTCGAACACGAACACCGGGAAGAGACCGTGGTACTCGAACAGGGCCACGAGCCGCTTCAGATGCTCGAGGGCGTCGGTGCTCGACCCTCTGCTCTCGTATGACGACCCCACGGCCTGCACCTGGGCGGCGAACTCGGCATCGGCCAGCCACAGTGGGAGCGAGATCCGGAAGGAGCGCACCCGACCGGTGCCGGCGCGGCGCGTCACCTCGGCGATGCTCCGGGCGAAGTCGTCCTTCTCGGCCGGGCTGAACAACTCCGGGCTGGCCCACCGGGTCACGTAGCGGACCAGGTGGCGGGCCATGGCGCCGGGTTCGGTCACGGTCTCGTCCGTCTCGGCGGCGATGGGGACCCGGAGCGGCACAATGTGCTCCGGAAGGTCCTGGGCGAACGGGCCGAGCACCGAAGAGACGAGGCTCGACTTGCCGGCGCCACTGGAGCCGATCACCGCCACCCTCCCCTCATTGGCCACCTGGTGGGTGAAGTAGGTCTCGGTGGACTCGTCGCCGTTCAGCTCGTCGAAGGGGACGTGGAAGAAGGCGAGCTCCTCGAATCGTCTGGTGGCGTCGAGGGCTCGGGATGCCTCGACCTGGACCAGCGCCCGGTGACTCACTCGTCCCCCCAGGAGTCGACCGGGCGGTACACCTTCTGCCGGCCACCGGCCGGGCCCTTGGCAAAAGCGGACGTGACGAGACCTGCGTTCTCCAGCTCGCGGAACACCTGGACGGCACGCGAACGCGTCCAGCCGAGTCTCTGGAGAAGCCTCTGGTCGGAGGCGCTGACCGGTCCCAAGGATTCCAACTCTGCCATCAGCATGGTCGCAGGTCGCCCGAGTTGGGCGACGGCGGCCCGGCGACGCTCCATGGCCTCCTGCTGCAACGCGGCCGGTATGCCGGTCTCCTTGGCGGCGCGAGCCAGTGCGATGAGCCGACGGGGGTTGCCCTCGTCGACCTGCGCCGCCATCTCGGCGCCCTCCCGACCCAGCCGCGCCTCGAGCAGCTCACGCTGCTCCTCCCAGGTCAGGTCCTCGAGGGGCACGACCGCCTCGAAGAAGGCGTCTGCGGGTGGGACCCGGAGAGCCGCGGCGTCGTCGGGGGTGACCGCGATCACCCACACCAAGGGCAACTGCCACACCTCGTCCCGAAGCCTCCCGAAGATGGTGGCGCCGACCGAAGGGCTCACCTCGTCGACCAGCACCACCCGCCGGCTCTCGGTCACGGCCTCACCCAGGGCCCCGATGACTGCCGGCAACTCGACGAGGTCGCCTTCGATCGGTGCGTAGGGCGGCAGACCGAGACGGGCACGCACCAGGTCGAGAAACTCTCGGGGCGTCTCGGCGAGACGGCCCTCGACGAAGGCAGGTGCCGACCCGGCATCCCGACGCAGCACGAAAGCGAGTTGCCGGAGCAGTGTGGTCTTGCCCGACCCCCGGTCACCCACGACAAGGGTGTTGACCCCACCGCGAACCAGTCCCAACAACCGGTACAACTCCTCGTTGCGACCGGCGAACAGCTGGTGGTCGGGCTCGGTGTCGAGCAGTGGGCGTCCACTGAGGGTCATGGTTCACACAGTTTACAGTTAGCTCTGTTAGAGGCAAGAGACGATCGGGCAGTCACCACCCCACACACCGCTCCCGTCCCACATCAAGGCCGGAAATCCGATGACGAAAATCTCCATGTGAAGCGTGGGTTGGGACCTGATCGACGCCAATGGGTTCCTCGGACGCAACCGGCACCTCCGGATCCCTTCGGGGCCCGGGCGGTGCTGACCGTGATGCCGGCGGCAGGCGTGATCCTGTCCGGCGTGATGGGCCTCCTGTCCAGAGACGACTGAGCGTCGTGGCTCAGGGAGTGACGACGGAAGCCCAGGCGACCCTCCACGTGCCGTCGCCCCCGGGTCTCGCCAACACGTAGTGGGTCTCCTCCTCGTACTGGCCATGATCGGGGACCTCCACGTAGCACTGGGCAACCGGCCCGTCGTCGTCCCCCCACCGACGGCACTCGTAAGGGTCACCAGCGGGTGACCCGAGTCCGAGGAGCCAGTCGATGTCGGCATCGCCGATGCCGTCGTTCAACTCGAGCATCCGCGGCCTGTCACCGGCCTTCCACGCCGCGATGAACTCGGCGATCACCGCGACGCCGGGATCGTCCGGCAGACCCGGCTCGGTCGTGCTCGTCGAGGGCTCCTGGGTGGTGGTCGGAGTGGTGATCGTGGTCGTCGGCGGCCGGCTGGTCGACGGAGCTCCGGTGGTCGTGGTCGACCCCGGTGGCAGCGTCGGCTCCGAGCCTCGCGTGCATGCCGAGAAGGTCAGGCACACGATCACGAGAAGAGTCAACCCCCTCGACATTCCATGATGACGATGGATCGTCGGCGCTGGTTCCCGAACACCCGGTACTGGAATGAGCCCGCCAAGGGCGGCCACTTCGCGGCGTTCGAGCAGCCGGCGTTGTTCGTCGACGAGGTCCGGTCCTTACTTCCGGCTGGTCCGCTGATGGTCACCCGTACTCATTAAGCGGCTGGCTCATCAAGCGGCTGGCTAAAAATCAACAAGTGTCCATCGGGTGTCCGTACGTTGAAGTCGCGCATCCCGTAGGGCCGGTCAGCCAGTGGCTCGACGATGTCGGCGCCGCGGGCGCGCAGCTCGTCGTGGCAGGAATCGACGTCGTCGACGACAACCGCCACCCTGGCCGGGCCGACGCTGCTTTCGGCGTACAGGTGGAACTCGGCGGTGTCGCGGATCACGGCCGCA
>DASVBU010000002.1:0-2633 GCA_036375695.1 Acidimicrobiia bacterium
CATCCTCCCTGCGTCCTCCTCGGGGATCCCGAGGAGACGACACAGCATGCGGATCGGCAGCTCACGGGCGATCTCGGTGACGAAGTCGAACCGCTGCAGCGGCAGCACCCGGTCGAGCACCAGCTTGACCAGCCGTCGGAATGCCTCCTCGTAGGTGGCGACGACCTTCGGGGAGAACCCGGGCTGGACGAGGCGCCGCAGCCTGGTGTGCTCGGGCGGGTCGAGCTCCATCATCGACCGACGGGCCTCCAGTTCCTCCGGGTCCATCTCTTCGATCCGGATCCCGCGGGAGGCAGTGAACCGCTGGAAATCCCGGCTCACCTCGATGACATCCGCATGCTGCGTCACCGCCCAGAATCCCGAGCCGCCGACCTCGTCGACCCACGCCACAGGCTCGGTCTCGCGCAAACGGTGGAACGTCCCATGAGGGAAGCCGTCCACGAAGGTGTCGTGGGAGGTGATGTCCGCAAAGGGGTCGGTGGCAACTCCCGTGCGCAGGATCTCGGCCATCGGCGGCCAAGTTAGCCACGTCGTTGGAACGGAGGTCATCGACGGTAGCGTTTCTCCGCCATGGTCACCCCGGAGACTCCTGAACCTGCGGCGCCCGGGAGGTCGAGACTCGGGGCGGTTCTGTTGGGTCTGGCTGGAGTTTCCGCCGGCGTCGTCGCCCTGTACACGCTCACCCGCCCCGACACCCCGCCGACGGCGCACCCATCGACGACCACCACCGCCGTCAGCAGCACCACGACCCCGTCGTCGAGCACGACGACGATCGGCTTCGTCCCCGAGGGTGATCCCCTGGTCTTCGAGCACGTCGAGGTCGAGGGATTCCCCATCGCCGTCTTGCAGAACGATGCCGGTGAACTGATCCTCGTCCGCGAGCCGGCCGATCGATCGGACGTCGACTTCCTCGTCTCCTCCGACGGGCTCACCTGGGAATCGCTGGACACCCGCCTCCCGGAGGGAAGCCAGGTGCACGGCGGGACCGCGACGGCATCCGGGCTGATCCTGCACGGTCACGACGCCTCCGGAGCCCCCACCCTGTGGATCTCGGAGGACGGACGGTCCTGGATCGAATCGGTCGTCGATCCCGATGGGGGTTGGTACGTCGCTGCGGTGGCCGCGATGCCCGACCTGACGTATGTCCTCGGATACGCCGACGCCACCCGGTCGCTGGACAGGATCCTCCAGCGGCGGGTGGGCAATTCCGACATCGGCTATCAGTACTTCGCCGCAGAAGGTGCGCTGCCCACCCATGTTGTGGTGCAGGGCCCAATGGCGATCCCGCTCGCCGTGTACTCGCTCGAGGAGCTCGGGATCGATCCCGAGCTGTGGGCCTCCAACCAGCCCCGCGCGCGGGTCAGCCACGACGGGATCGAGTGGCGCGCCGCCCAGGTCCCCAGCGAGGCCGGCGCCGAGAGCCTGTTCGGGCGCGACGGGGAGGTGTGGGCGGTGGGCTACGGGAGCTTCGGGCCGAGATTGTTCAGCACCACCGACGGCGAGAGCTGGACTGACCACGGCCCGACCCCGTCCTACCTGGTGCAGCCGTGGCGAGGTGGACTGCTCACCATCGTCGACGACCTCCAGGTCGCGGTGTCACCCGATGGCAGGAGCGGGTCTCGCACCTCGATCCATCGGTTCTTCGTCGAGCCGACCCACTGGTTCGTGAGCCAGGCGGCCGCGGCCGACGGGGGCATCGCCCTCCTCGCGGAGTGGTTCTCGATCCCCGGGGAGGGGCCGACCGAGGAGCCCGAGACCATCGAAGTCGGGTTCCAAGGCATGCGGTTCCGGGTCGCCCCGGACACGCTGACCATCTTCGACTCCGATGGCACCGTCCTCGCCAGCACGCCACGGATGAGCACCAACCTGGCCCCCAACCTCTCGTTCGACCCCGAGCAGGGCGAGATCACCTTCACCAGCCTCAGCGACGGTGAGCCTCTCGTCACCCTCACCCTGGAGGATCTCGCCGTGTTGGAGGCGATCGTCGACGAGCGGCTCGGAACCCCTCCGGTGGAGGAGAAGACCGTCCTCCTCACCTCCCCGGACGCCTGCACCTGGACCGCCCAGGAACTGACCCTTCCCGACCAGGGCTTGCACTGGATCGCGATCCACGGGACGCGACTCCTCCTCATGGTCGGTGCCCGCTCCCACCAGAGGTCGGAGACCCAGTTGTGGTGGGCGGACCTGCCACAGGGCACCGCCACGGAGTGCTGAGCGGCGAGCGGTACAGGTCGCCAGAGTGGAAGAGCGCTTCGTCCTCGTCGCCTCCCGCGACGCCTGCTCCTGGACGGCTCAGCGGTTGGACACCGGGACGAGAAACGCCCACGGGGCGGGATCGTCGGGGACCGTCTCATGCTGGTCGTGGGGGAGGCATTCGTGCCGTGGGGTCGCACCCAGCTCTGGTGGTCCGACCTGCCCCGCACCGAGCGGCGAAGGGTGCCCCGACTGAGACGACGCCGGGGGAACGCAAGCCCTCGTCGGTAGCGTTTTCGGGGCATGGTCACCCCGGAGACCCCGGAGCCCGTACCACCACGGCGCAGGAAGCCCTGGGCGGTCGCCGTGGGGCTCCTCGGGCTCTTCGGCGCACTCGCCGCGATCGTGGCATTGACCGAACCCGCGCCACCACCGACCGC
>DASVBU010000008.1:0-25507 GCA_036375695.1 Acidimicrobiia bacterium
CCGGTTCTTGGTGTTGCAGCCGTCGCTGGATGAGTCGTGGTGGCGGATCTGGGGTGGGGTGGATGGTTATGCGGGGGAGATCATCGAAAAGACCCTCACCGAACTCGCCGACCAGCTTCCCGATCTTCCCGGAGACCACGGGTCGTTGGGTTTGGGGTGGAGGAAGGCCACCGCCCTGTTGGATCTGTGCATGGGGACAGAGGCACCGAACGCTGAGGTCTCCGTGTTCGTCACCGCCAAAGAAGCTTCAGAGACCAATGGTGAGTCGGGTGTGGTTCTCGCATCGGGTTCCAAGGTGGGGAGACGCACCCTGGAGGCGATCCTGTGCGAGGCGCCGGTCCAGGTGTTCGCGGTCACCGAGAACGGTGAGTACATGCGGTACGGCCGCCGCTACCGGTTGGCCACCCCGTCACAGGTGAAAGCCTTGCTGCACAAATACGGTGGTCGGTGCGCCGCCGACGGCTGCAACTCCCGCCACCGGCTCCAAGCCCACCATCTCCGACCCTGGGCAGAAGGCGGCGAAACCAACCTCGAAGACCTGATCCTGTTGTGTTGGTTCCACCACCACGTCGTGGTCCACCAATGGGGATACGAGATCTACCACCACCCCGACCACGGACGCATCCGATTCCGCCGACCACCAGTCCGAGGCCCATAGCCGAACCGCCCAAATCGGTTCACGAACTCGGATCAAGGACAGCCACTCGACGCGGCTAGCATCGGACACCTACCAACCGGGCTGTGGCGCAGCTTGGTAGCGCGCTTGACTGGGGGTCAAGAGGTCGTCGGTTCAAATCCGGCCAGCCCGACCAGGTTTTCTCGCCTCCTCGCCACCCTTCTCGAACTCGTCGGCGGATTTCTGTCACAGGCGCCGATCAAGATTTCGAACTGCCCGGCCGACAAGGCCCTGAGGGCGCCCCCCCGTGTGATTGCGTTGGGATTTAGTTAGCGTCTCTGGGTTCGTTCGGGAGTAGGCTGAGGTAATGGAGATGGCGTGCGCCGACTGCGGGTGTGTCGTGGAGCAGGGCGTGATCGTCAAGGCCTGCGTTCGGTACCCCGACTGTTGCTGCAGGGAGTTGGCGCTCGCTGGCGCCGCCCCCACCGACGGGTAGCTCAGCGGAGGCTGTACTGGCCTCGGGCGTCTCGGATGGCGCCCTGCCTACCGAGGCGGCCGCCGTTGGCGTCGAGGTGGGCTCGGATGGCGGCGGCGTAGGCGCTGGGGTCGTCGGCGCGGTTGAGGCGGAGGCGGACGAGCTCCAGCATGCGGCTGGTCCGTTCGGCGTTGCGGTAGCAGAACGCCCGGGGCTCCATGAACTCCCGGACCTTGGCGAGGACCTCGTCGAGGGCGCCGGTCGAGTGGTGGTCGGGAAGTGCGGGGCGCCGCTTCGTCTGCTCGCTGATCGCCTGGTCGTACTGGCTGATCCAGCTCTGCACGCCGATGCCCTTGACGCCCTTCTTGAAGGCCTTCCAGCCCGCTGGGCTGCGGAAGGCGTCGTTGAGGAGCGCCATGGCGGGATGGCCGAAGCTGGTCAGCCCGTACGAGGTCATGGCCCGGATGGCACCGGCACGGAGGTGGTGCTCGCAGAGCTTCACGAACGCCTGCGGCCACACCTTCGCCACGGCCCGGTGGATTGCCGGGTCGTCGTCGCAGACAACCAGGTGGGGCTGACCGGGCAGCGACCGCAGGAGGCGCTCCCAGTCGGCGGAGCGCTGCTGCGGTGACGCCTTGAGCGCCCACACCCGGCCCTTCGAGCTGCGGGCCGGGTAGCCGTAGGCACCGAGCACGGTGAAGGCGCGGGTTGTCGTGCCCATCGCCGCGTTCGTCACCATGAACCACGTCGAGTCCAACACGACCGTCTCCGGCCAGGCCGTCTCGGCTCGTTCCGCGCCGACGACCGGGCCGAGGACCTCGACCCAGTTCGCCACGAGCTGCGCGCCGCCCTCGAACCGACCCCGCCGGTTCCGCACCCGAGCCCGGTCCGCCGCCTCCGTGTAGGACACGCCTTGGCCGACCATCACGAGCGCAGCGGCTGCCTGGGCGACCGGGAACGCGTACCTCGAGGCCACCCGGGGCCCTTCATGCGAGGCCACCGGGTTCTCGCAGTGGTCGCACGAGCCCGCCTCCGCCACCAGGCGCGGCACCGCCCCGGCGAAGCTGTGCGCCGGCGAGCCGTCCGCCGGCACGCAGCGGTACAGCTGCCGGCGATGACCGGGCGCGCCGTACCGCCCGTTCTTCACGACTCTGCCGTCCGGGTGCAGCACGCACCGCTCCGACACCCTCGCCCCGCTGCCCACCGGCCTGCCCTTCGCCACGCCGACAGCATGCCCTAGAGGGGGGACATAATCCCTACGCAATCACACGGGGGGGAGGGCGCAGGACAATCAAGACACCATCTTGGGGGGTTCGAGATGAGGAACAAACTCTTCGCTGCCACGTTGTCGGCCGTACTGGTCGCATGCGGTCCCGGTTCGGAGCAGGAGGCCAGCACATCCACCGACGCGGCTCTGCCACCGAGCACTCAGGCCACGACCACGACGGTCGAGGTCTCGACCACGAGCACCAGTCCGGCCACCACGATGATCACGCCGCCTCCAAGCACCGAATCGTCGTTGACTCGTGCCCAGGAGAACGCGATCGAGTCGGCCGAGAGCTACCTCGACTTCACGGCCTTTTCCCGCAAGGGCCTGATCGAGCAACTGGAATTCGAGGGATTCGAGACCGCCGATGCGGAGCTCGCGGTCGACTATCTCGGGGTCAACTGGAACGAGCAGGCGGTTAAGAAGGCCGAGGATTACCTCGATTTCGCCGCGTTCTCCCGCAAAGGGCTGATCGACCAGTTGGAGTTCGAGGGATTCACGAGCGACGAAGCGACGTTCGGAGTCGACAGTCTCGATGTGAACTGGAAGGAACAGGCCTGGTTGAAGGCCGAGGAGTACCTCGACTTCACCTCGTTCTCCCGTCAGGGTCTGATCGACCAGTTGGAATTCGAGGGCTTCACCCACGAGGAAGCCGTGTACGGGGTGGACAAGGCCGGTCTCTGAGTGAGGTAGGCGCGCCACCCTGCCGATGATCAATCGGAGCCGGGGATGGGGTCGTTGGTCGGGCGATAGATGACCGCGGCCCCACCGCCCGTGGCTTCGATCATCGCATTCGGGGCGGTGAGGAGCCTGAGGCTCGATTGGATCCCACAACCGCAGGGGCCGGCACGGAAGCAATCGCCAACAGCCGTCACGCGCTCATTGGGCGCCGCAATCCCATCACATGGTTCCAGCCCGCCGCACGAACCGGGGTTCGGACCCTCCTCGCAACTACTCTCGCCGGGTCGTGACGACCTACGAGGACCGCATCCTCACCGTCCCCAACCTGGTCACCTTCATCCGTCTCGTCGGTGTCGGGGTGTTCTGGTGGCTCTTGCTGACGGACAGGATCACCGCCGCCGCCTGGCTGATCGTCGTGGTCGGATGGACCGACTGGGTCGACGGGTTCCTGGCCCGTCGCCTCGGCCAGGTGTCCCGCCTGGGCAAGGCCCTCGACCCCGTAGCCGACCGTCTCATGATCGCCTCGGCCGTCATCGGCGGGCTGGTCAAGAAAGTGGTGCCCCTCGCCATCGGGACCCCCTTGCTGCTTCGTGAGGTGGTCATGGCCGGGGTGGCGGCGTGGGTCGCGGCCAAGACCCACGGCGTGCTCGAGGTGAGGCCTTTGGGGAAGCTCGCAACCTTCATCCTCTACGGCGCCATCCCCGCCTTCTACCTCGCCGCGGCAGGTGTCGACTGGATGCGCCCGATCGGCTGGGCGATGGGTGTGGTCGGTCTGGCTCTCTACTGGTGGGTGCTCTTCCAGTACGTAGGTGACGCCCGCCGACGGCAACTAGAGTCCCAGCGCCCCTAGAGAAAAGGCACATGGACATTCCCGAAGACCTTCGCTACACGGCGGAGCACGAATGGATCCGTGACATGGGAAACGGAGTGTTCCGCATCGGCATCACCGACTACGCCCAGGACCAACTCGGGGACGTGGTCTACGTCGAGTTACCGGACCAGGGGAAGACCGTCGCGGTCGGCGACCTCCTGGCCGAGATCGAGAGCACCAAGTCGGTGGGTGAGGTGTACGCGCCATTCGCCGGCACGGTGAGCGCGGTCAACGAGGCGGTGGCGCAGGAGCCCGCCCTGGTCAACAGCTCTCCCTACGACGAGGGATGGCTGATGGACATGGAGATCGACGGCGACCTTCCGGATGGTCTCCTCGACGCCGCCGGGTATCGGGACCTGACCGAATAGGCCGTCACTGGACGGCGCCCAACCTAAGATTCCCCTGGCATGACCGACGAGCGCGTCCCGGAGGCCAAGCCGCCCGACCCCGAAACCCAGGTGGAATCTGATCCCACCGTCTTCTTCCTCCCGCTCCAGGAGCGTGAGGGGCCGTCGCTGACGCGTGAGGAGGCCGCGCACATCGGAGGGATCAAGGGGTACGCCCTGGTGGTGGAGCGCGGCCCGAACCGGGGCGTCACCTACCTGCTCAAAGAGGGCAGCACCACCGTCGGGCGGCATCCCGAGAGCGACATCTTCCTCGACGACGTCACCGTCTCCAGGCACCATTGCCGCTTCATCGTCGGTGGGGACACGATCCGCGTCGAGGACAGCGGTTCGACCAATGGCACCTACGTCAACGAGGTGCGGGTCGACCAGGCCACCCTGCGCGCCGGCGACGAGGTCCTCATCGGACGGTTCAACTTCATCGTTGCCTACGGCGATGGCTGACGATCGGGAGATGAGCATCGGGGAGGTGATCAACCTCCTGCGGGACGACTTCCCCGACATTTCCGTCTCCAAGATCAGGTTCCTCGAGAGTCAGGGCCTCATCGACCCCGACCGGACGTCGTCCGGATACCGCCAGTTCGACCGTCAGGATCTCGCCCGCCTCCGCTTCATCCTCCAGCAGCAGCGCGACCACTTCCTCCCGCTCAAGGTGATCAAGTCGAAGCTCACCCTCTGGGAGAGGGGAGAGGACCTGGAGGGCTCGATGGACGAAGCCGATCCGGACGACCCCGGCGAGCCCGTGGACAGGGAGACCCTGCTCAAGCGCTCCGGCCTCACCATCGCCCAACTCGAAGAGCTCGACGCCGCCGGACTGGTCAGACCGGTGGACGGGACCCATGTCTATCCGCCCGAGGCGGTGGTGGTCGCCACCGAGGCACGGAGGCTCATGGAGCACGGTCTGGAGCCCCGGCATCTCCGATCGATCAAGCTGGCCACGGACCGCATGTCCGACCTCGTCATCCAGCTGGCAGCACCGCTGCTCAAGGCGTCCAACCCCGATGCCAAGGTGAGGGCTCGTGAGATCCTCACCGACTGCTCGGATTCGATTCGGGCCATCAACCGCGCTTTGCTGGCGCTCGAAGTGAGACAGCAACTCACATGATCCGCCGCGTTTGGATCACCGTGCTCGCGGCGGTGCTGCTCGTGACGATGGCAGCGCCGGTGTCCGCCGCACCCCTGGCGTTCCCCAGCTTCCATCCCGAGGGTTATGGGCGGCCGGCACCACCCAATGTCGATGCTCCGGCATGGATCCTCTACGACGCCACCGCAGGTGTGGTCCTTGCCGAGCACAATGCCGACGCGCAGAGGGCGCCGGCGTCGATAACCAAGATCATGACCGTTCTGGTGGCGCTGGAGAACGGCCGGCTCGACGAGCTGGTCACAGTGTCCAACAAGGCGGCGGCGACGGGGGAGAGGGAGATCGACCTGGTGCCCGGCGAGAGGGTGCCTCTCGGAGCCCTGATGAAGGCAGCGATCGTCCACTCTGCCAACGACGCCGCCACCGCCATCGCCGAGCACATCGGGGGAACGGTGGAGGGGTTCGCCGAGATGATGAACGCCAAGGCGGCGGAGCTCGGCATGACGGGGACGCACTTCGTCAACCCGCACGGTCTCGACGCGGCCGGTCATGTCACCACGGCGAGGGACATGCTCATCCTGGCCCTCGAAGCGATGAGGCACCCCGAGTTCCGGGCCATGGCCGCCGCCCGGAAGTTGGTGTTCCCGGACGCACCCAATGGCACCCGCCGCATCGGGGAGGCGACCAACCTGCTGTTGGAGGACTACGAAGGGGCCACCGGGATCAAGACGGGGTTCACCAGCCGGGCCCTGCTCACCATCGTGGCCTCCGCCGAGCGGGAGGGCAGAGAGCTGTACACGGTGGTACTCGGCACCCTGGAACGCCGGAGCCACTTCGAGGCTGCTCGCACTCTCTTCGATTACGGCTTCGAGGACCTCTACATGTACGGAGTCGCCGCCGGTCTCCCATACCGATCGCCACGCCAGGTGTCGAGACCGGACCCCCTGACCGTGACCGCGGCCCTGGAGGCCCAGGTGCACCTGGCGGGGGAGGGCCTGCTCTCCGCTGCGCCTGCGAAGCCGCAGGAGCTTCCCGATCTGCCGCCGCCTCCGGCGGTCGTGTCGAGCCGGCGCCCCGACGGCGCCACCGGACCCATCCGCGCCCTCGTCTACTGGCTGGACAGGCTCTTCGACTCGTGAGGAGCTTCGATTTCGCCACGGAGGTGATCCCCGCGGGCGAGTTGGCTTCGCGGGTCGCCGAGCTGGGTGCCGCGATCAGCGCCGATTATCGGGATCGAGATCCTGTGTTCGTCGTGGTCCTCAAGGGGTCGTTCCCGTTCGCCGCCGACCTTGTCCGACAGGTCGAGTTCCCGGCCGAAGTCGATTTCATGCTCCTCAACCGATTCGGGGAGGGGGGCCGGGTCGGCATCGCCATGGACCTCTCGGTGCCCATCTTCGATCGGGAGGTGATCATCGTCGAGGACGTCATCGACACCGGTCTCACCCTCAAGGTGTTGCAGAGGATGATGGAGGATCGCGGCGCCGCCTCCGTGGCCACCGTGGCCTTGTTCGACAAGGCCCGGCGGCGGATCGCCGACGTCACCATCGAGTACCGGGGATTCGAGGTGGGCGACGAGTACCTGATCGGCTATGGGCTGGACTGGAAGGGCCTGTACCGGAATCTGGAATCGGTGTGGGCGTTCCTGGACAACGACGCCTTCGTCAACGACCCCGGGATCCTCGCCGACGCCTTGTGGGGAGGATCGTCAGCGACCACCCGGTGATAACCTCGCCGTATGGACGGTTACCCGGACCTGGTGCCCCTCAGGGTGGTGGACGTCCGGCTCGAGCTGCCCTCCAACCAGCCGATAGTCCTGCTCAAGGAGATCCACGGCGAGCGGTATCTCCCGATCTGGATCGGTGCCCCGGAGGCCACCTCCATCGCCACGGCCCTGGAGAAGGTGACCACGCCAAGGCCTCTCACCCATGACCTGCTTCGCTCGGTGATCGATGTCCTCGGCGCCGTCGCCTCCAGGGTGGTGATCACCGAGATGCGGGATTCGATCTTCTTCGCCGACATCACCTTCGACGCCGCGGGCAAGCAGGTGGCCGTCTCCTCCCGGCCGTCCGATGCCATCGCCCTCGCGGTGCGCACGGGCACGCCCATATTCGCGTCGCCTCAGGTCCTCGACGAGGCGGCGGTGATCATCGAGGACGAAGTCGACCAGGAAGAGGAGGTCGCCCGCTTCCGCGAGTTCCTCTCCGACGTCACCGTCGAGGACTTCCTGGGTCACGGTCACGACGACGACGAGTGACCTGTGGATCGGTTCCGGCGGTCTTTTCCACAGAAAGCGTTGACATCTCTCACCCGTGATGGGTAGCTTGGGCGCCGGCGGAGTTACACTGGTGTAACCCGGTGGACCCTTGGAGGACCCGATGGTGAAGGAGATCGTCGGATATCGCGCACCCCAGGTGTGCAAGCTCGTGGGCATCACGTACCGGCAGCTCGACTACTGGGCCCGTACCGGTCTCCTCGTCCCGTCCATCCAACCGGCGGCGGGGTCGGGCTCGCAGCGTTTGTATTCCTTCACCGACGTCGTACAGCTCAAGGTGATCAAGCGCCTCCTCGATGCGGGGATGAGCCTGAAGAAGATCCGGTCCGCCGTGGAAATCCTCAAGGAGCAGCTCGACTCCGACCAGCCTCTCGCCGACGTCACGCTGCTCAGCGACGGTCAGACCATCTATGCCGCCCACTCCCCGGAAGAGGTCGTCGACGTCTTCCGGCGTGGCCAGGGCGTCTTCGGTATCGCCGTCGGCCCCGTCCAGGACGAGGTCGCCGGAGATATCCATCATCTCTTCTCCGAGCAGGTACCGTTGGCCGGGGTTAGCGAGGCAGGAGCGACCTGAGCACCGAACGACCGACTGCTGCAGAGGTCAACTTCGCTCACAACAGTGAGCGGCAATTCGCCCTCCTCCTCGACTTCTACGGCGTCCCCTGGGAGTACGAGAGCCGCACGTTCGCCATCGAGTTCGACGAGAACGGCGAGCCGACCAAGTGGTTCACCCCCGACTTCTACCTCCCCGACGACGACCTCTTCGTCGAGATCACCACGATGAACCAGAAGCTGGTCACCAAGAAGAACCGCAAGGTCCGCCAGCTCAAGGAGGCCCACCCGGGGATCCGCTGCAAGGTCTTCTATCAGCGCGACTACCTGCACCTGGTGATCAAGTACGGGCTCGAGGAACCTGATCATCTCGAAGAAGTGACGGCGCCGACCCGGTTCCCCGGCCCGCCCGAGGTGGTGCGGCTGGAAGACCGGGGCGAGCGGCTCACGGGATGAACCGATCACCCATCCACGACCTCAACGTCGGGTTGGGGGCGCGCTTCACGGACTTCGGCGGCTGGGAGATGCCCCTGCGCTACGACTCGGTGATCGCCGAGCACAAGGCGGTGCGCACCTCGGCGGGATTCTTCGACGTCAGCCATCTCGGCCGCTTCGATCTCACGGGGCCGGGCGCCCACGCGGCCATCCGGCGGCTCCTCTCCAACGACATCGACCGGATCGAGCCGGGCCGCACCCAGTACACCACCATGCTCAACGAGTCCGGTGGGATCGTCGACGACCTCATCGTCTGGTGGCTCGAGCCGGGGCGTTTCCGGGTCATGCCCAACGCGGCCAACCACGAGAAGGTGATGGCAGCATTCGCCGCCGAGCCGGACACCTCGGTCATCGACATGCGGGAGGGCACCGTCCTGGTGGCCGTCCAGGGCCCGGCTGCCCCGGAGGTCCTCGAACACATCCTCGGCGTGGCACCCCGACGATTCCGAACCGCGACATGCGAGTTCCAGGGCACGACGGTGGAGATGGCCGGCACCGGCTACACCGGTGAGAAGGGCGCCGAGGTGTGTCTCGATCCTCAGGCGGCCCAGGCCTTCGTGTCGGCTCTGGTGGAGCTCGACGTGGTCCCATGCGGGCTCGGCGCCAGGGACACGCTGCGTCTCGAGGCCGGGCTGGCGTTGTGGGGTGAGGACATCGACGAGGCTACGACGCCCCTGGAAGCCGGTCTCGACTTCGCCGTGTCCATGGATCACGACTTCGTCGGCAGGGAGGCCCTGGCGCGCCAGGCCGAAGAGGGCCTGACGAGACGGCTCATCGGGTTCGTGCTCGAGGACCGCGGCGTGCCCCGGCACGGCTATCGAATCAGGTCGGCTGGCGGGAGCACGGGGACCGTCACCAGTGGCAATATGAGCCCGATGATCGAGATGGGGATCGGGCTGGCCTATCTCAGCCCCGGGCCCGGGGAGGGTGAGGGCCTGGAGGTGGAGATCAGGGACCGCTGGGTGCCTGCCCGCCAGGCCGAGCCTCCCTTCCACGAGGACTGACGCATGGCCCGGCCGGTGCTGGAGAACCCGACCTTCCCTGAGGGCTATGTGACCAGGTTCTCGGGTCGCCACGTCGAGTGGGACACCGCAATGGGGTGGTTGGCCGATGCCCTGCACTACTGGCTCGCCACCACCCGGCCCGACGGCACGCCGCACGTCGTGCCGCGATGGGGCGTGTGGTGGGACGAGCGCTTCTGGTACGACGGGTCTCCGCAGACCCGTCACGCCCGCAACCTGGTGACCAACCCGGCCTGTGTGCTCCATCTGGAGAGCGGGGAGCAGGCCCTGATCCTCGAAGGCGAGTCCCGGGCCACGGGCCCCTTGGACCTGGAGACGGGGACGGCGTTGGCCTCCGAGTACGCCCGCAAGTACGGACCGGCATATTCGCCGACAGCCGATGCCTGGTCCGGTGAAGACGGAGGTGGGATGGCGGTGTTCACACCGCACCGCGGCTTCGCATGGTCGCAGTTCCCCGATGACGTGACCCGGTATCGATGGCCCTGAGCGTCGCCATACCGAGACCGCATCCCAGGTACGGCACGGAACTGGTCCGGGACTGGGAGGCCGAGGGCGATCCTCTCGCCGACGTCGTGCTCGTCCACGGCATCGCCGAGCATTCCGGTCGATACGAGGCGGTGGGTTCCCAACTATCCGGGGCCGGCTTCCAGGTGCGTGCGTTCGACCTGCCCGGGCATGGCGTCACCGGTGGCCGCCGCGGCCATATCGACGACTGGTCCGAGTACCACGACCAGATCGAGGCCCATGTCAGGGAGATGAGGGAGAGCGGGCGGTCGTTGGTCCTGCTGGGGCATTCCATGGGCGGGAACCTCGTCCTCGGCTACGCCGCCTCCGATCGGCCGTCCCCGGACCTGGTGGTCGCCTCGGCGCCCGCGCTGGGCGGCGGAGCGGGTTGGCAACGCACGCTGGCTCCTGTCCTGGCCCGGATTCTCCCGAAGCTCGCAGTGCCGAACCAGCTGCGCGGCGACCAGCTGTCGCGGGACCCGATGGTCGGGGAGAGGTACTTCGCCGACCCACTGGTCGTCACCAAGTCGACCACGTCGCTGGGAGCTGCTCTGTTCGCCGCCATGGAGCAGGTGGCGAGGGAAGCCGGGCGCATCGAAGTGCCGGTACTGGTGCTCCATGGCGAAGACGACACCATCGTCCCGGCGAGGTCCACCGAGCCCCTGGGCTCGTTGGACGGCTTCGAGCGGCGCACCTATCCGGGGCTCCGTCATGAGATCTTCAACGAGCCCGAGGGCCCGGAGATCGTGGCGGAGGTGATCGCCTGGGTGAGCGAGCGGCTCTAGACGTCCCAGCGGAGCAGCACCTTGGCCGCATCTCCTCCCCGTGCGGCCTGGAACGCCTTCTCGTACTCCTCGGCGTCGAAACGGTGCGTTATCACCGGCGATATGTCGAGACCCGACTGGACCAGGATATTCATCTTGTACCACGTGTCGAACATCTCCCGCCCGTAGATCCCCTTGATAGTGAGCATGTTGAAGATCACCGTCGACCAGTCGATCGGGTAGGCCTCCGAGGGGATGCCGAGCAGGGCGACCTTGGCACCATGGATGGTGTTGGCCAGGATGTCGGCCATGGCCGAGGGGGAGCCGGACATCTCCAGGGCGACATCGAATCCCTCGGTCATCCTCAGCTCGGGCTGAAGTCCCTTGAGATCCTCGGTGCGCGGATCCACCGCCCTGGTCGCCCCCATCCGCAGGGCGAGCCCCCTCCGGTACTCGTTGATGTCGGTGACCACGACGTTGCGCGCCCCGGCATGGACCACCACGGCAGTCGCCATGAGACCGATCGGACCTGCGCCCGTGATCAGGACGTCCTCGCCCAGCACGGGGAACTCGAGGGCGGTGTGGACGGCGTTGCCGAACGGGTCGAAGAGGGCGGCGATCTCCGGGTCGAGGCCCTCGATGTGCCGCCACAGGTTCTGCTTCGGAACGACGACGTAGTCGGCGAAGGCGCCCGGGATGTTGACGCCGAGGCCCTTGGGCTCCTTGCAGAGGTGGCGGCGGCCGGCGAGGCAGTTTCGGCACTTGCCGCACACGACGTGCCCTTCGGCTCCGACCAGCTCGCCCACCTCGAAGCCCTTGACGTTGGTGCCCAGGGCTGCGATGTGGCCCGAGAACTCGTGGCCCACCGTCATCGGGGCGGGCACGGTGGCCTGCGCCCACTCGTCCCATTCGTAGATGTGGAGGTCGGTGCCGCAGATGCCGGTGGTGTGGACCCGGATGACGACGTCATCCGGCCCGGGCTCGGGAACCGGGACGTCTTCCAGGACCAGACCCGGGCCGTCGGGGTGCTTGACCAGCGCTCTCATGCCCACGTGGTCTCCACGTCCGCTCCGGCCTCCCGGTACGAGGGTGCGATGATCTCCTCCCAGAGCTCGACCTTCGTGTCGTGACTGCAGAACGCCGCGGCGAGACTCCGCCGGGTCACCCTCGCCAGGTCGTCGACCCCAAAACCGTGATGCTCGGTGACGAAGGCGAACTCCTTGGACATCGCGGTCGAGCTCATCAGCCGGTTGTCCGTGGAGATGGTGACGTTGAATCCGGCCCGGTGGAGGGCGCCGATCGGGTGCTGGTCGGGGGTGATGGCGCCGGTGGCGAGATTCGAGGCGGGGCACATCTCGAGGGCGATCTGGCGGTCGCGGACCCGTGCCGCGACCTCGCCCACCTTGACGATCTCCCCGTCCTCGATGACGCAGTCACGTACCAACTCGACGCCGTGCCCGATTCGCTCGGCGCCGCACACGTCCATGGCCTCGGCGATGTACGCCGGCCCGAAGATGCCCGCGGCCTCACCGGCGTGAATGGTGAGCCGGAGACCTGCCTGGCGCACGAACCGGCACGCCGCGAGATGGCCCCGCGGCGGATGCCCGATCTCCGGACCGGCGAGATCGAAGCCGACCACTCCGAGATGCCGGCTGGCCACCGCCAGCTCCGCCATCTCCATCGAGTGGTCGTGCTGGCGGAGAGCGTCGATGAGGATGCCCCAGACGAGGCCGGTTCCGGAGTTGCGGAGACCCGAGGCAACGGCTTCGACGACGGTCCCGGGATCGAGTCCCCCGGTGGTGTGGAGCCAGGGGCAGAAGCGGATCTCGGCATAGACGACACCGTCGGCGGCGAGGTCGACGGCGGCCTCGTAGGCCACGCGCTCCAGCGACTCGGCGTGCTGCATCACCGCGATCGTGTGGCGGAACGACTCCAGATAGCGCTCCAACGACCCGGACTCGGATTGGTCGAACCAACGGGCGAGCTCGTCGGGGTCGTCGGCGGGGAGGTCGCGGTACCCGGTCTTCTCGGCGATCTCGAGAATGGTGGTGGCACGCAGACCACCGTCGAGGTGGTCGTGGAGCAGGACCGAGGGAAGGGTCACGGCGGCGAGGTTAGACGACGCCCGGTGTGGCACGATGAGAAGGTGACGCTCTCCGGGAAGCTCCTCGTCGCCGGGCCCCAACTCCTGGACCCGAACTTCTGGCGGACCGTCGTGCTGCTCCTGGAGCACAACGACGACGGGGCTGTCGGCCTGGTGCTGAACCGGGTGATCGACGAGCCGGCAGCGGTGTACCTCCCGGCATGGGAGGACCATCTCGTCCCACCCGGTCTCGTCCACTACGGGGGGCCGGTGGAGCCCGAGGTCGCCATTGGCCTCGGGCGGAGCGCCACCGCGTCGCACGCCGGTGTCCCGGGCCTCGCCATGGTCGACCTGACTGTGGCACCCGACGAGGACACGCCGAAGGTCAGGGTCTATTCCGGCTACTCGGGATGGTCTCGGGGCCAACTGGAGGAGGAGCTGGAATCCGGGGCGTGGTTCGTGGTGGATGCAGCGCCCGACGACGTGTTCGCCGAGGCGGACAGCCTCTGGCGCAACGTGCTGCGGCGCCAGCCCGGCAGCCTCTCGATGGTGGGTCTCTTCCCGGAGGACCCCAGCCTCAACTGAGCCGTCGTCTACCCTGGCGCCGTGACCGCCACCGCTCCCCGCCTTCGCCCCAGCCTGAAGGGGAAGGGGCCGAGTCTCTCCTTCGAGCGGGCGCTGTGGGAGTCCGGCGCGTCGATCGTCGTCGGCGTGGACGAGGTGGGCAGGGGAGCTTGGGCCGGGCCTCTCACCGTGGGCGCCGCCGTGATCCCCCGGGATCGCCGGGTCTACAAGATCCGCGACTCCAAGATGCTCACGGAGATCGAACGCGAGGCTCTGTTCGAGCGGGTGTCCTCATGGTGCCTGGCGTGGGCAGTGGGCCACGCCACGGCCGCCGAATGCGACGAGTTGGGCATGTCGGTGGCGCAGCGTCTCGCCGCGTCGCGTGCGCTCGAAGGCCTCGGTGTGGCGCCCGACCACGTCCTCCTCGACGGGAAGTGGGACTTCGTCGGCGGTGCCACCAGGATCGTGCGCGGCGATCAGAAGTCGCTGTCGATCGCGGCGGCGTCGATGCTGGCCAAGGTGACCCGTGACCGTCTCATGAAGGAGATGGCACCCGACTTCCCGGCCTACAACTTCGAGGCCAACAAGGGTTACCCGTGCCCGGTGCACAAAGCTGCCCTGCAGGCCCTGGGTCCGTCGTCGATCCATCGGCGATCGTGGGTGTTCATGGACCATCTGATGTGGAACGGGTTGACGAGGATCGTCCGGCCCGACGACCAGATGTCGATCCCGTTCGGGGATTAGGTCTCGTCCCGGCCCGTGCCGGGGGTTCGACCCCCCTGCCGCCATAATCTCGACCAGCGTGGCATTCGGGAGGTGTCGCTGAACATGGATCTGTCCGACCGGGACCGGGAGATGCTCGCCGGTGGGATGGGGGAGGCGGTCCAACTGGCCATGCGGCTCCTGGTGGCGGTGGGGCGGGCCGAGGATGCGCCGCACCTCATCGACGTGATCGCCGGCCACATCGACGCCTGTCTGTTCCATGGCGTCGCCGGCCTCGACTTCGCCGAGAGGCTCGTCGCCGGCGGGGGAGAGGTGGCCGTGCCCACCACCCTCAACGTCTCGTCCCTCGACCTGATCCACCCCGAGCTGTACCGGGGTGACCCGGAGACGGCGCGGCTGGCGCGACGTCTCATGGATGCTTACGTGGCCATGGGATGCCGTCCCACGTGGACGTGTGCCCCGTATCAGCTGGCGTGGCGGCCCGGGCTGGGAGACCAGATCGCCTGGGGCGAGTCCAATGCCATCGTGTTCGCCAACTCCGTCCTCGGGGCGCGGACCAACAGATACGGGGACTTCCTCGACATCTGCGCCGCGCTCACCGGCAGGGTTCCCTACACGGGTTTGCACACCGACGAGGGTCGCCTGGGTGACCTCGTGGTCGAGCTCCGTCTCGAAGACCGGATGCTCGACGACGAGGTGACCTATGCCCTCATAGGTCACGCGGTGGGACGGATCGCCGGGGTCGACGTGCCGGTGATCGTGGGTCTGGACCCCTTGCGGGCCACCGAAGACCGGCTGAAGAACCTCGGCGCCGCGGCGGCATCATCGGGAGCAGTGGCGATGTTCCATGCCGTCGGGGTGACACCGGAGGCGCCTACCCTGGAGCATGCCCTGGGCGGGCGTGATGCTCGGGCCCACTTCCTCGATGTGGAGGGGCTCGACGAGGCGAGACGGCAGCTCAGCAGGCCCACGGGTGAGCTGGGCGCGGTCAGTGTGGGCACGCCGCACATGTCGATCACGGAGCTCCGGGAGCTGGCGAGGCTGGTGGAAGGCAGGAAGACGAAGGTGCCGTTCTACGTCAACACGTCACGCGACGTGCATGCGACGGCAGAGGCTGAAGGAGTGGTGGAGGTGATCGAGGCGGCAGGAATCCGGTTGGTCACCGACACCTGCACCTACATCACTCCGATCATGGGCGACGTTCGGGGCGACCTGATGACCAACTCCGGGAAACTGGCCTTCTACGCGCCGGCAAACCTCGGCGTCACGGTGGCCCTGGCCTCGCTCGCCGACTGCGTGGAGTCGGCGATGAGGGGGGAGATGGTCGTGAGGGCGAAGTGAGCCGATCCCTCGCCCCTGGCGTTGCGGTCGCCGAGCCGCTGGTGCTCGACGAGCCCCTGTCGTTCTGGGGCGGGGTCGACCCGGCCACAGGTCTGATCGTCGAGCCCTCGCACCCCCAGTACGGCGAGAGCGTCGCCGGCAGGGTGGTGGTGATGCCCCACGGGCGTGGCTCCAGTTCGAGCTCGTCGGTTCTGGCGGAGTTGCTGCGGCAGGGTGTCGGCCCGGCTGCCATCGTGCTCCGGGAGCCCGACTCGATCCTCGCCATCGGGGCCCTGGTGGCAGCGGAGTTGTACGGGACGGTCTGTCCCATCGTCGTCACGGCCGAAGACCCAGGTCCGGGGCCCTGGGTCGTGGACGGGGATGGGGCTTTCGTCCTAGGGGGCCAGTTATAGATTTCGCCGGATTTTTCCGATACCTCTTGGAAGGACGCATGCAAGACCTAGGAGACTTCTTCCGCCGCATCCCGGTTCCGTTGTACCGAACGACACCGGACGGGAAGCTGATCGCAGGCAACCCGGCGCTGGCCGAGTTGCTCGGGTTCGGGTCGGTCGAGGCGATGGAACGAGGCATGTCTCCGGTGGAGGCCGTGTACGTCGATCCGCCCCGTCGTGACATCTGGCTCCAGAAGATCGAGGCCGAGGGCGTGGTGCACGAGTTCGACGTCGAGTTGAAGCGCGTCGACGGCTCGACCGTATGGGTCCAGGACACCGCCCGCGCCGTGCGGGACGAGTCGGGCGAGATCATCTACTACGAAGGCGCCCTGATAGACGTCACCGCCAAAGTCGCGGCCGAGCGCTCCCGCAACGAGTTCATCGCCACCGTTTCCCACGAGCTACGCAGCCCGATGACGGTGGTCCTCGGCCTGGGAGAGGAGTTGGCGAACAACTACGACTCGTTCAACGACGAGGAGCGTCGCGATCTGGCCGCGCTCATAGCCCGTCAGGCCGAAGACGCCACGTGGCTCCTCGAAGATCTCCTGGTCGCCTACAGACAGGACCCGGAGGCCATCGTCTTCGAGATCGAGGAATTCGACCTGGTCAAGGCCACGGAGCGTGTCCTCGAGGTGGCGGAGCGCGAGATCACCGTGCACGTCGAGACCACCCGCACCATGGCCAAGGCGGACCCGCGCCGCACCCGTCAGGTCATCCGCAACCTGGTGAGCAACGCCGTCCGTTACGGTGGCCCGGAGATCTCCGTCGTGCTGCGCTCCGCCGGGGACCGTCTCGAGCTGTCCGTTCGCGACAACGGCGAGCCCATCTCGACCGAGGAGGTGGAGCGGATCTTCCGCCCATTCCAGAGGGGGAGCGGCCCGGATGTCCCGACGTCGGTGGGTCTGGGTCTGACGGTCGCCCGGAAGCTGGCGCGATTGATGGACGGAGACCTGGTGTATCGGCGAGAGGGCGGTCTCACCTCCTTCGTCCTGTCGCTGCCTGCGGCTTGACGGCTGCCACCCCTAACCTCTGACCCGATGCGGGTCCTGGTCACCGGCGGAGCCGGATTCATCGGCAGTCACACGGTCGTCGCCCTGGTCGAGGCCGGCCACGAACCGGTCGTGGTCGACAACCTCTCCAACGCACTGCCCTCGGTGATGAAGCGGGTCGCCGAGATCTGCGGACGTGAGCCCGAATTCCACCAGATCGACATCCGCGACCGGGGCGCCATGGAGGGTCTCGTGGCGACCGGCTTCGACGCTTGCATCCATTTCGCAGCCCTCAAGGCAGTCGGCGAGTCGGTGGAGAAGCCGTTGCTCTATTACGACAACAACGTCAGGGGCACGATCGACCTCCTCGCCGCCCTCGACGCCGCCGGGGTGAGGAACTTCGTCTTCAGCTCATCCGCCACCGTGTACGGGGAGCCCAACGAGCTCCCCATGCGGGAGGACATGCCCATCGGGACGGCGACCAATCCCTATGGATGGACCAAGATCATGATGGAGCAGGTCCTCCGTGATCTCCATGCCACCGGGCCGGACTGGAGCATCGCCCTGCTCCGCTACTTCAACCCGGTGGGGGCCCATCCCAGCGGGCTCATCGGCGAGGACCCCCGAGGGGTCCCCAACAACCTCATGCCCTACATCGCCCGGGTGGCGGCGGGTCTGCTGCCCAGGCTCAACGTCTACGGCGGGGACTACCCGACACGGGACGGCACCGGGATCCGTGACTACGTTCACGTCCAGGATCTGGCCATCGGCCACGTGGTCGCCCTGGAGAAGCTGGCAGACCGCCCTGGTGTGCACATCTACAACCTGGGGACGGGCGAGGGGCACACGGTGCTCGAAGTCGTGAAGGCCTTCGAGGAGGCCTCGGGCAAGCCGGTCCCATACCAGATCGTGGATCGGAGGCCCGGAGACGTGGCGGAGTCCTGGGCCGATGTCAGCCGCATCGCCGAGGACCTCGGTTGGCGCGCGGAGAGGGACCTGGCGACGATGTGCGCCGACGCCTGGCGCTGGCAGCAGCAGGCGAGATGAGCGACCTCCTCCGACGGGCCGCCGAATGGGCGGCCGGCGACCCCGACCCCGAGACCCGGAGCGAGGTCGAGGCTCTGATCGAGGCCGAGGACGAAGCAGCCCTGGCGGAGCTGTTCGGCGAGCCCCTCACATTCGGAACGGCCGGAATCAGGGGCCGGGTCGGCCCCGGCCCGACGCGTATGAACCGGGCGACGGTGATCCGCACCACGGCCGGTCTCGCCTCGTACCTGGGGGACACCGCGGGGCGCCCTGTGGTGGTGGCCTTCGATGCCCGGCCGACCTCACCCATCTTCGCCCGTGACACCGCCGGCGTACTGGTGGCGGCAGGGATCCCCGTCGTCTTCTTCCCGACGCCGACGCCCACGCCACTGGCTGCGTTCACGGCCAAGGTGACAGGGGCGGCGGCCGCCGTCGTCATCACCGCCTCCCACAATCCGCCACAGGACAACGGCTACAAGGTGTACGGGGAGAACGCGGCCCAGATAATCCCGCCTGTCGATCAGGAGATCGCGTCCCGGATCGATGCGGCGCCTCGGGCCGGCGAAGTACCCCGTCTCGAGGAGCCCTGGTCGTCGGTGCTGTTCGAGATGGCGCCCGACGACATCTTCGACCGATACCAGGCCGAGGTGACGGCGGTGCGTCCCTGGCAGGTGGAGTCCGACCTCAGCATCGTCTACACACCCGTGCACGGTTGCGGTGGCGAGACGGTCTCGGCCCTGCTGGCCGGCGCCGGGCACCGGGGCCTGGTGCCCGTCGCCGAGCAGTTCGCCCCGGACGGGACCTTCCCCACGGTCACCTTCCCCAACCCGGAGGAGCCGGGTGTGCTCGACCTCGCCCTCGCCACCGCCAGCCGGGTCGGGGCCGACCTGGTCATCGCCAACGACCCCGACGCCGACCGTCTCGCCGCGGCAGCGCCCAGGGAGGGGGAGTGGCGCACCTTCACGGGGAACGAGCTGGGGGTCCTCCTCGGCGACTACATCCTCGGTTCGGGGGGTGTGGAGCGCCCCATCGTGGTCAGCTCGATCGTCTCCAGCCCGATGATGGCCGCGCTGGCCGAGGCCAGGGGAGCGCGGCACGTGTCAACGCTCACCGGGTTCAAGTGGATCGTCAACGCCGGCCTCCATCTCGAACAGGCAGGGGAGGGGAGATTCGTCTTCGGATACGAGGAAGCCCTGGGCTACACGGTGGGTTCCGTGGTCAGGGACAAGGACGGGATGTCGGCGGCCCTGATCCTCTGTGACCTGGCAGAGACGCTGCGACGCCGGGGCGCCACCCTGTGGGACCGTCTCGCCGAGCTGTGGAAGGAGCTGGGGGTCTGGGTGAGCACACAGGTCTCCGTCACCAGGGAAGGACCGGACGGGATGAGCGAGTTGAGGGCCGCCGTGGCCTCTCTGGCGGCCGACCCACCGACCGAGGTGGCCGGCTTCGAGGTCACCTCCGTCACCGATTACCGGGTCGGCGTCGGGGATCGGCCGTTCTGGCTGGGGGAGCAGGACCTTGTCGAACTGGTGTTCGGATCGCGTGGCAGGGCGTTGGCCCGTCCGTCCGGCACGGAGCCGAAACTGAAGATCTATGTCGACCTGCGCGGCGAGGCCGGAGACGATCCCTTCCGGGCACAGGCCGACCTGGGGGAGGAAGCGGGCTCAGTCGCCAGATCGCTGGCCGAGAGGGTCACCGGTTGAACGCTGCCGGTAGAGGTAGAGCCACCCGAGACCATGGATGGCGACGCCTGCCATGAGGACGGCGCCGACCAGGAACTGCCCGAAGGCGAACGCCACCAGTGCGGTCAGTGCGGCCAGCGAGACCAGGGCGACCCTGACTCCGTTCAACGGTCCGAACACAAGACCAGGATACGGTCCGTGCGCAGCATCGTGAATCGACGTCTCTCGGCCCTCGGTGTCGTGGCGCTCGCCGCGTGCACCGCGATACCGATCGGGCGGACGCCCGAGACGACGACCACCACGATCCCCACCACGACGACGACCAGCAGCACGACGACCGTCGCCACGACCACCACGATCCCGACCACGACCACCACGGTGCCAGGCGACCCCCTCGGCCTGATCACACCGACAGGGGTTCCGGTGGCGATCGACACGATCCTCCCGGACGGCTACATGGTCTACTCGCCGTGCGGCAACCTCACCTTCATCGACGACGGTGAGCCCATCTTCGGGGCCCAGGTGGTCCTCGACCCGGGTCACGGGGGAGACCGGGACGTCGGCTCACAGGGCGCCAACGGGCTCCCGGAGAAGGTGGCCAATCTCAGGGTCGCCTTCGAGGCCCAGGCGCAGCTCGAGGCCCGAGGGATATCGACCGTCCTCACCCGGACGGCGGACTACGCCACGACGATCCCGATGCGCTCCAATCTCGCCGACACCCTGGGAGCGGAGGTGCTGGTCTCCATCCACCACAACGCACCGACCCCGAGTCCTTCACCGGTCCCGGGCACGGAGATCTTCTATCAGACGGGCTCGGCCGAGTCACGACGCCTCGGTGGCGTGTTGTACACCCATGTCACCCGGGCGCTGAGCCGGTTCACCGAGGTCCAGTGGGTGGCGGCGCCCGACGCCGGCGTGATCACCGTGCACAACCAGCGCGGGACGGACACCTACGGGATGTTGCGGATCCCCGAGACGCCCGCCGTGCTCCTCGAGGTGGGGTACATGTCGAACCCGTCGGAAGCGGAGCTCTTCGCCACGGTGGAATACGTGGAGGCGGTGGGAAGGGCGATCGCCGATGCCATCGAGTCCTATCTGACCACCGACGAGCCGGGCACCGGCTGGTACGAGCCCGGTCGGCAGTTCACGGCCGCACCCGGTCTCCGCGGCCCGGACTGTGTCGACATCCCGCTGCAGTAGGGGTCCTGAGGCACCGGCAAGGTCGACGGACCGCCCGGAGGTACAAGGATGACTCCATCACAGAACTTGACATAACCTGGGTTATGGGCGCTTTCGATCAGGGACCGGGCCCGTGGAATAGCCGCTCCCCGGGTAGGGTTCTCGTAGCAACCCTTCTACCAGGAGACAGACACATGCCCACCGTGGCACTGACCAAGGAAAACTTCGACGACACGATCATGAACAACGACACCGTGTTCGTCGACTTCTGGGCCGAATGGTGCGGACCCTGCCGCATGTTCGCCCCCGTGTTCGAGTCTGCCTCGGAGCGTCACGACGACATCGTTTTCGCCAAGGTGGACACCGACGCCGAGATCGAGCTCGCCGAGGCGTTCGGGATCCGCTCCATCCCCACCCTGATGGTGTTCCGGGACCAGATCATCCTCTATGCCCAGCCGGGCGCCCTCCCCGAACCCGTGTTCGAGGATCTCATCGGGAAGGTGCGTGAGGTGGACATGGATGCCGTCCGCGCCCAGATCGCGGCCGAGATGGAGCAGGCTGGCCACGATGGCCACGGTCACGACCACGACCATGACGGTCACGACCACGATCACTGAGGCCGCCTAGAGCGGTTTTCGGTACACGGAGACGTGTGCCTGTGACTGGTCGGTGAAGGGCCGGCGGTCGTACCAGTCCCAGCGGTCCTCGAGCTCCAGGCCCGCCATCTTCGCCATCAAGTCCATCTCGGTGGGCCAGGCATAGCGGATGGTCAAAGGAAGCACGACGGTTTCCCCCGATGGCAGCCGCCGCACGTTCTGGATCTCGATCACCTGCGTCGTGGCGTGGTGGATCGCCAGTTCGTAGGCATGGCTGCCGTTGGGCCCGAGACTGCCCAGACCGACCCGGGTGCCGTGCTTGTCGAACCTCTCCAGGTCGGGCACGAAGCAGTCGAGCACGAAGCGGCCCCCGGGCTCGAGGTGGGCCGCCACGTTGCGGAAACAGTCCACCTGGCGGTCCTGGGTGAGCAGGCAGAACAGGGTGTTGAAGCCGAGGAAGACCAGAGGGAACGTGTCGTCGACCGGAACGTCGGCGAAGTCCCCCAGCACGACCTCGACCTGGTCTCCCCCGTCCTTCTGCCTGAGCTTTTCCACCATGAGCTCCGACTCGTCGATGCCAACCACCTGTAAGCCACGTTTGACCAGGGGGAGGGCGATTCGACCGGTCCCGACACCGAGCTCGAGCATGCGGCGCTGCGGGCCCGACAACTCCTCGAGGACTTGAACCGCGTTGACGTCGACCTGGTTGAACAGCTCGTCGTAATACGGGCCCCAGACATCCCCGTACTTGGCGGGTTGCGAAGTCGTCATGGCCCGAGTCTGGCAGGCGGTCGGCTCGCCACCGGGTGATTTCTATCCTGGGCCCATGCCGATCGACCCGTCAGTAGTCGCCGACATGGAGCGTCTGGGGATCTCCTACGAGGCGATGGAAATCGACCCCGTCTACGCCGACACCGCCGAATTCTGCCGGGTCTACGGCATCCCGTTGGAGAACTCGGCGAACGCCATCCTGGTCGCGTCCCGCCAGCCGCCAGGCCATTACGCGCTGTGTGTGCTCCTGGCGACGACGCGTCTCGATGTCAACGGGACGGTGAGACGTCGCCTCGGTGTGCGCAAGGCGAGCTTCGCCCCCGCCGACCTGACGCGGGAACTGACCGGTCAGGAGATCGGTGGCGTGACGATCTTCGGTGTGCCGGAAGGGATTCCCGTCTGGATCGACTCCAGGGTGATGGAACCGGACTGGGTGATCGTCGGCGCCGGGAGCAGGGACGCCAAGATCCGGCTCGACCCACGGCAACTGGCCGATCTCGACGGCTACGAGGTGGTCGAGGATCTCGCCCGGGTCTGACGGAGCCGGTTCCGCATCAGGAACCCGTAGCCCACCAACCCGATCACGGCGAAGGCGAACCACTGGATCGCATAGGAGAGGTGCGGGCCCAGGTCGTCGAACGTGGGCGGCGGCACCGGCTCGGGCAGCCCCTCCCCCACTCCTTCGGCCACCAGGTACACCGGCGCCACCGGATAGTCCAACTGGCGGGCGATGCGCGGGACATCGATGCGGTTCATTCGTTGCAGCCGGCCCTCGGCGGGGTCGGCCGGCCCGAAGGCCGAACGCACCTGGGTGGGCTCCACCCAGCCCGTGACGGTCAGCTCTCCCGGCTCCGGCGCGGCCTCCGCCACGGGTGGCGTGTCCATGTCGAGGGGAACCCATCCCCGGTTGACCAGCACCGCCGAGCCGTCCTCGAGGATCAGCGGGGTGACGACGTGGAAGCCGGCACCCAGGGTGGGATGGACGCGAGAGCGGATCAGGACCTCGTCGTCGGGGGCGTATACGCCGGTGACGGCGACACGCGTGTACCGGATCGATTCGTAGTCGCCGTCTGCCGCGTCCAGGGCCTCCTCGAGGGACACCGGCTCTCCGGCCAGGCGTCGTCGGCCCTCGTCGTTTGCGTCTCGCACCTGTGAGTGACGGTCGAGCTGCCAGAAGCCGAGGAGCACGAACGCCACGGCCAGCAGTGCCACCACGAGGTGGGCGACCAGCCAGCCCGGGCGGAGCAGCGGGTTACTTCGGCCGTCGGTCAGGGTGAGATCACGTTAGACCCGCTCCCCGGCCTCTCCGGCGAGCGCCGACGCGACCGCATCCTCCACCACGACCTGTTCGGCGACGACCTCGATGCGACTCCGCCGTCCCTCGGGCCCTTCCCAGTATCGGCGCTGGACCGAGCCGACCGCCCAGAAGCCGTCCTCCAGCGTCCCCGGATGGTCCCAGAGGTCATCGGGCGGGTCCCACAGCGTCACCGGGACGACGTCGACCCGCTTCCTGGGCTGCTCGCTCCTGATGGTCACCAGGTACCGGATCAAGCGGCTGCCGCTGTCGAAGACGCGGCACTCCGGGTCGGCGGCCAGCCGGCCGCGCAGCACAACGAGATTGATGTCGAGACTCACCTCTCCCCTCCCTGTCGGTCCGGGAAGTGCGGACACCACCCAATGAAGCGCGTTTTGGAGCCGGTGGACAGGGGGTCGTCAGGAGAGCTCGGCGCGCAGCTCGTCGACGCCTTCGAAGTCGACCTCGTGGGACTCCACGGCGGCGAGCAGCTTGCGGGCGGCATCGGGATCGCCGGCGGCGAGCGCGACACGGGCGGCGACGAACCATCGCCTGAGCTCCGCCTGACTCGGGGATGCGACGAGCCGGGCGGGTCGGATCACCGGCCAGGCGTCTCGTGGCCGGCCCTGGTCGAGCAGATAAGAGGCGTAGACCACGCGGGCCTCGTGCTGGGTCTCGGGCCGCAACTCGGCCTCCTGGAGGGTCTTCCAGAGATTGGCGAGGCCCTGATGGTTGCCGAGGGCGCGGAGACAGTCGAGCTCGACGGGTGTGTGAATCAGGTCGCCGGTGATGCGGCGGAAGGTGCGCAGTTCGCGGAGGGCCTCCTCCCATTGGCCGGACCGGTAGAGGGAGAGCCCGAGGAGCTCGCGGATGGTGGCGGCCCGGGGTGACAGCTCCTTGGCCTTGCGCAGCTCGGTGACGGCGGCGCGGTAGCGGTCGTCGGCGAAGGCCTCCATGCCCTTGGCGAGGTGGAAGAGGGCCGGCTCGCGCTTCTCCTTGCCGGTGGAGCGGAGGATCTCCTCACGCACCCATCGCGGGAGTTGGCCTGAAGACACCGCGGTGATGCGTCCTCGTTGCGGGCGGGGGGCTTTGGAGCCCGGTTTGCGCTGGTCGCTGCGACCACGGCCATCGGGTCGCCGTCGGTCACCCTGTCCACGTCTTTTGTCGGATGGGCGCGCCATCGATCTGCTCCGTCAAGAAAGGAGGGGCCAACGACGCTGGCCCCTCCGAGTTTTGATGTCCGGCGGTGACCTACTCTCCCAGGGGGTTGCCCCCCAAGTACCATCGGCGCTGACGGGTTTCACTTCCGTGTTCGGAATGGGAACGGGTGGTTCCCCGTCGCTATAGCCACCGGACAAACCTTCGAGCCTCGGGCAACCCGAGAGCTCCATAGCGAGCACGATCCGTCATCGGAGGATTCTCTATCCAAGCCCTCGGCCTATTAGTACCGGTCCGCTGAACACATTGCTGTGCTTACACGTCCGGCCTATCAACCTGGTCTTCTACCAGGGGCCTTAACCCTCGCGGGTGGGAAGTCTCATCTCAGGGTGGGCTTCGCACTTAGATGCCTTCAGCGCTTATCCCGTCCGTACGTAGCCAACGAGCCGTGCACTTGGCAGTACAACTCGCACACCAGAGGTACGTCCACCCCGGTCCTCTCGTACTAGGGGCAGCTCCCTTCAAACTTCCTGCGCCTGCGGCGGATAGGGACCGAACTGTCTCACGACGTTCTGAACCCAGCTCGCGTGCCGCTTTAACGGGCGAACAGCCCGACCCTTGGGACCTGCTCCGGCCCCAGGATGCGACGAGCCGACATCGAGGTGC
>DASVBU010000009.1:0-52500 GCA_036375695.1 Acidimicrobiia bacterium
CCGGTTCTTGGTGTTGCAGCCGTCGCTGGATGAGTCGTGGTGGCGGATCTGGGGTGGGGTGGATGGTTATGCGGGGGAGATCATCGAAAAGACCCTCACCGAACTCGCCGACCAGCTTCCCGATCTTCCCGGAGACCACGGCTATCTGGGTGCCGGGTGGCGGAAAGCCACTGCTCTTCTCGATCTGTGCATGGGTACCGAAGCCCCCCAGGCGGATGTTTCGGTGTTCGTCACCGCCCGAGAGGCTGCCGAAACCGGGGCCGAATCAGGCGTGGTCCTCGAATCAGGGACCAAGGTGGGTCGGCGGGCTCTGGAGGCGATCCTGTGTGGTGACACCGCCACCCAGGTGTTCGCGGTCACCGAGAACGGTGAGTACATGCGGTACGGACGCAAGTACCGGTTGGCCACCCCATCACAGGTGAAAGCTTTGCTGCACAAGTACGGGGGTCGGTGCGCCGCCGACGGCTGCAACTCCCGACATCGTCTCCAAGCCCACCATTTGCGACCCTGGGCAGAAGGCGGGGGCACCAACCTCGAAGACCTGATCCTGTTGTGTTGGTTCCACCACCACGTCGTGGTCCACCAGTGGGGATACGAGATCTACCACCACCCCGACCACGGACGCATCAGATACCGCCGACCACCGAGTCGGGCGCCCTAGCTTCTGCTCATCCCCGACTTCCCGTGCACCCTATCGAGCCAATTCATTTCGCAGGCAGCTTCAGCGCATAGCTGATGCCGCGCTCGACCATCTCGCGCAACTGCTCGTCGGTCTGGATGCCGTCGGCATCCACGCGCAACCAACCGGACATCACGCGACCGCCCATGATCTGCGGTCCGATGTGGGGGCCGACCGGGTCGTCCCGGTCTGGATCCCGTCGAAACATCATCGATCCTTCGGCACCGGCGACGATGCCCACGGCCATGTTTCCGTTGACGAAGAAGGCGATCCCACCGAACATGTTCCTTTCGGAGACCCCCGACTGGCCGGCCAGGATGCCGCGGATTCGCTGAGCCAAGGCCTCGTCATACGCCACACCAGAAGTATGACTCCGGACGGAAGCTGAGCGCGGGACTTGGATTCTTGGGCGGTGCCAGCTGCTACGCGCTCGATCTGCCGCACCGGGGCGAGATCACGCCTGACGGGAAAGCTGTCTACGCGATAGTCGGTGATCGGCCCCCAACAGCCAAGCTGCTGCGACTCGACCTCGACCGATAGCCGAAAGGCTGTTCCTCGTCGGTTCCGACGGCTACTGTCCAGAACACATGTTCGTGCTCGGGATCGACCCAGGTTTGTCGGTGACCGGATACGGCCTGGTGGAGAGTGGGAATCCACCGCGGGCGCTCCAGGCCGGGGTGATACGCACCGATCCCGACCTCGACACCCCGAGGAGACTGCTCGAGCTCCATGACGGGCTGGTGGATCTGTTCGACGAGACCAAGCCCGATGCCGTCGCCGTCGAGACCCTGTTCACCAATCGCAACCTGCAGACCGCCATGTCGGTGGGACGGGCCTCCGGTGTGGTCCTGCTCGTCGCCGCCCGTGCCGGCGTCCCGGTGACCGAGTACGTGCCCACCGCGGTCAAGTCGGCGGTCACGGGAGACGGTTCGGCCGGGAAGACCCAGGTCCAGGCGATGGTGGCCCGGCTCCTGAAGCTGGCCACGCCGCCGTCACCACCTGACGCCGCCGACGCACTCGCCATCGCCTTGTGCCATCTCCGCACCGTGCCCATGGGAGCGGTGCGGTGATCGGGAGGCTGCGTGGCATCCTGGTCTCGGTGCGGGACACCACCCTGTGCATCGAGGTCGGAGGCGTCGGCTACGAGGTGCAGATGACGCCACGGGACATCGCCTCCATGCCCGGTGTCGGCGAAGAGATCGTGGTCCACACCCACACCCATGTCCGGGAGGACGAGATCAGCCTCTACGGTTTCGCCGACGAGAACGACCGCGACATGTTCCGCATCCTCAACACCGCCAGTGGTGTCGGCCCGCGGGTCGCCATGGCGCTCCTCGGTGCTCTCAGCGCGAACGAGCTGACCCGCGCCATCGTCTCCAACGATCCCGACACCCTCACCGTCGCTCCGGGTGTGGGCAAGCGCGGCGCCCAGAAGATCGTCCTCGAGCTGGCGCCCAAGCTCGCCGGCCGTCCCCTGGAGACCGTCCCCGGCGGTGGTCTCGCCGACGTCAGGCAGGCATTGGAGAACCTCGGTTACACCACCGCCGAGATCAACGAGGTGATCTCCGAGGTCGACCCCGACATGCCGCTCTCCGACCAGCTCCGCACCGCATTGCAGAGCCTGGGGAGGCGATGACCCGTGCGTGAGGACAGCCTCCTCAACCCGACGGTCGAAGACGCGGTCGAGTCCAGCCTGCGGCCGAAGCGGCTCGACGAGTTCGTCGGCCAGGAGAAGGTGAAGAACCGTCTCCGCATATCGCTCGAGGCCGCCGTCAAGGAGGGGCGAGCCCTCGACCACATCCTCCTCTCCGGGCCACCGGGGCTGGGCAAGACCACCCTGGCGGCGATCATCGCTGCCGAGATGGGGGTCCAGTTCCGCGTCACGTCCGGTCCGGCGCTGGAGCGGCCCGGTGACCTGGCCGCCATCCTGTCCAACCTCGACAACCGGGACGTGTTCTTCATCGACGAGATCCACCGGCTGCCGAGGGCCGTCGAAGAGGTGCTCTACCCGGCCATGGAGGACTTCGTCCTCGACATCGTGCTCGGCAAGGGCCCCACGGCTCAGTCGATCCGCATCGACCTCCCCCGATTCACGCTCGTCGGCGCCACCACCCGCAAGGGCAAGGTGACGGCGCCGCTGCGCGACCGTTTCGGCATCGACGAGAAGCTCGACTACTACGAACCGGACGAGCTGGCCCGGATCGTGAGGCGTTCGGCAGGGATCCTCGACATCGAGATCTCACCCGACGCCGCCGATCTCATCTCCCGACGGAGCCGGAGCACCCCTCGCATCGCCAACCGTCTACTGGCGCGGGTGCGTGACTACGCCATTGCCCGTGCTGCCGGGGTCATCGACACCGAGGTCGCCGCCGAGGCCCTGATCGTCTACGAGGTGGATGATCTCGGGCTGGACAAGGTGGACCGGGCGATCCTGGAGGCCGTCGTGGAGCGGTTCGGTGGTGGCCCGGTGGGCCTGTCCACCCTGGCGATCGCGGTCGGAGAGGAGCCGGAGACGGTAGAGGACGCCTATGAGCCCTTCCTGCTCCAGTCCGGGTTGCTGAAACGGACGCCCCGGGGGAGGGTGGCCACCGAGCGGGCCTACGCGCACCTGGGTGTCGACCGGCCCGATACCGCCCAGGGCACGTTGCTCTGACCACCTCCTAGCCTCCCCGTCCACATGCGGGTCTCCGAGTTCGCTTACGACCTTCCCGAGTCCGCCATCGCGCAAGCCCCGGCCGAGCCGCGTCACTCTTCCCGTCTCCTCGACACACGCGACATGACCGACCACACCTTCCTCGAGCTCCCGGATCTCCTCCGGCGGGGTGACTTGGTGGTGGTCAACGAGACCAGGGTGCGGCACGCCCGGGTGGAGGGCATCCGCCGCGGGACCGGTGGCCGGATCGAGTTGTTGTTCCTGGACAAACGTGAAGACGGCACCTGGGAGGCGCTGGCCCGACCGGCTCGCCGGCTCCGGCCGGGGGTCGTGGTCGATCTCCCCGGAGGCGCCGCCGAGGTGGTCGAAGCACTGGGGGAGGGTCGCATCGTGGTCCACCTCGATGCGCCTGACGACGAGGCTCTGCTGGAGCGCGTCGGTCGTGTGCCCCTGCCACCGTACTTCAAGGGCGAGCTCGACGACCCCTCCCGTTACCAGACCATGTTCGCCACCACGCCTGGTTCCGCGGCCGCTCCCACCGCCGGTCTCCATTTCACCCCGGAGGTTGTGGAGGGGCTGCGGTCGAGGGGGGTGGAGATCGCCACCGTCGATCTCCACGTCTCGCTGGACACCTTCCGACCCATGACTGTGGAGGAGGTCGACGACCATGTCATGCACACCGAGTGGTGCGGTGTGCCCGAGGAGACGGCAGCCGCAATCGAAGGGACGCGGGAACGGGGTGGCCGGGTGGTGGCCATAGGCACCACCGTCGTCCGCACCCTCGAGTCCCGGGCCGACGGCCGGGGCGGCGTCACCTCCGGATCCGGGCACACCGGCCTCTTCCTCAAACCGGGCAGCCCGATCACGGTGGTCGATCTCCTGCTCACCAACTTCCACCTGCCCGGATCGACCCTGCTGGTGCTGGTGGCCGCGTTCATGGGCCCGCGCTGGAAGCAGGTCTATGAGACGGCCCTGGAGCGCGGCTATCGCTTCCTCTCCTTCGGCGACGCCATGCTGGCGGAGCGGATGGAGTCGTAGCCTTGGGCGCCATGACCCCCGTGACCTGGACCGCGACGGCCACCGATGGCGGGGCCCGGACCGGCTGGCTGGAGACGCCCCATGGCCGCTTTCGCACGCCGATGTTCATGCCGGTGGGCACCAGGGCGACGGTGAAGACGGTCGACGCCGACGATCTCGAGGCGATCGGGGCCGGTGTCATCCTCGCCAACACCTATCACCTCATGCTCCGGCCCGGCGCCGACCTGGTCAGGGATTTGGGCGGGATCCACGCGTTCATGGGGTGGGACCGAGGGGTTCTGACCGACTCGGGTGGCTTCCAGGTGTTCTCCCTCGACCCCAAGATCGACGACGAGGGCGCCACGTTCCGCTCGGTCTACGACGGGTCCCGGGTCCATCTCACCCCCGAGGACTCCATCCGGATCCAGATGGACATCGGCGCCGACATCGCCATGGCGTTGGACGTGTGTGTGGGGCTTCCGGCACCCAGGGAAGTGGTTGAGCGGGAGATGCGCCGCACCCTCATGTGGGCGGAGCGCTGCCTGGCGACGCACACGCGCCCCGACCAGGTGTTGTTCGGGATCGTCCAGGGTGGTGCCGACCTCGAGCTACGCGCCGAGAGCGCCCAGGCCACGGCCGAATTGGGCTTTCCGGGCTTTGGCATCGGTGGCCTCGCAGTGGGAGAGACCGCCGAGGAGCGAAATGCCGCCCTGGAGGTGGTGTCTGCCCATCTGCCCGATGACAGACCCCGGTACGTCATGGGCCTCGGCGACCCCGAGGGCCTGCTCGACGCCATCGCCAGAGGGGCGGACATGTTCGACTGTGTCATCCCCACGAGAGTCGCCCGCCACGGGCGGGTGCTGGCTGCCGACGGCGAATACAACCTGAAGCGGGCGGAGTTCGCCCGCGACCCCGGCCCGCTCGAGGACGGCTGCAAGTGCCCCACGTGCGCCACCCACTCGCGGGCCTACCTGAGGCACCTCATCGGCACCAGGGAACTCACCGGCTACCGGCTGCTCACCATCCACAACCTCTGGTACCTGACCCGTCTCATGGAGGCGGCGTCCGAGGCGATCGGCCAGGGGCGGTTTGCGGCCTTCGCCGAGCAGGTGAAGGCGCGCCGGGCGCGCTCGCAGTACCCGATGACGCCCGCCTAACCTCGCAACGTCATCTAGCGGAGGAAACGTGAATCTTTCGGTATTCGCGCAGGAGACGCCTGCGACCAGTCCCTACTCGTCCATCGTCTTCCTGCTGCTCATGGGCGTGGTCTTCTACTTCCTCATCGTTCGCCCGCAGCGGAAGCGGGTGAAGGCCCAGCAGGAACTGGTGTCGACGCTGCAGATCGGGCACGAGGTGAGGACCATCGGCGGCATCCACGGCAGGGTCGTCTCGATGGACAACGACAGCGTCGTTCTCGAGGTCGAGCAGGGCCGGATCAGGGTGGCCAGGAGGGCCATCGGCTCCCGCGTGGGGTCTGACGAGGCCTGAGCGGACGTAGACTTTCCTCGTGGAAGACCTGCGGTCCCTGATCAGGGACATCCCCGACTTTCCGCAGCCCGGAGTGGTGTTCAAGGACATCACGCCGGTGCTGGCCGACCCAGACGGCTTCTCCATGCTGGTCAAGGCCATGGCGGATCCCTTCCGTGACGCCGGGGTGTCCCAGGTGGCAGGTATCGAGGCACGGGGGTTCACCCTCGCCGCCCCGGTGGCGTTGGAGCTGGGGGCGGGATTCGTGCCCATCCGGAAGCCGGGGAAGCTTCCCTATGAGACGATCCGCCAGGACTACGCCCTCGAATACGGCACCGACTCCCTGGAAGTCCACGTCGACGCCATCGAGCCGGGCGAGCGGGTCCTGCTGGTGGACGACGTGATCGCCACCGGCGGCACCGCCGCGGCCGCGGTCAAGCTGCTCGAGGGAATCGGCGCCAAGGTGGTGGGGTTCTCCGTGTTCATCGAGCTGGTCTTCCTCCAGGGGAACGCGATGCTCGACGGAGTGCCCATCCATGCCCTCGTCAGATACGACTGAGATCCGGGTCCCCCCGGCGATCGCCCGTCTGGTCGACTCCTTCCTGGAGCACCACCCCGACGGGGACGTGGATCTGCTCGTACGGGCGTACGAGACCGCAGCCTCGGCCCACGAGGGACAACTGCGCAAGACCGGCGACCCTTACATCACCCATCCCATCGCGGTGGCCGAGATGCTGGCCGATTACGGGCTCGACGCCCCGACCCTGGCCGCCGCCCTGCTCCACGACACGGTCGAGGACACCGACCTCACCATGGACCATCTCGAGGCCCGGTTCGGGGAGGAGATCGCCCGGCTCATCGACGGTGTCACCAAGCTCGACCGGGTCAGGTTCAGCAATCGGGAGCAGGCGCAGGCAGCCACGATCCGCAAGATGGTCGTGGCGATGGCCCAGGACGTCCGCGTCCTGATCATCAAGCTGTTCGACCGTCTCCACAACCTGCGCACCGTCCACGCCCTGCGGGACGAGAAGCAGGTCCGGGTCGCCCGCGAGACACTCGACGTCTACGCGCCGCTGGCCCACCGTCTCGGTGTCCAGGAGATCAAGCACGAGTTCGAGGACCGTTGCTTCGCCATCCTCTACCCGGGCCCGAACGCCGAGATCACCGCCCGCCTCGCCGAGGCGGCGCCGGAACGGGAGGCATTCCTGGAGAAGATGGTGGCCGAGGTGAAGGCGATGCTCGCCGACGCCGGCATCGAGGCCATCGTCACGGGACGACCCAAGCACCAGTACTCCATCTACCGGAAGATGATGGAGCAGAACCGCCCGTTCGAGGACATCCACGACCTCATCGGGATCCGCATCGTCACCAAGACCACTCGCGACTGCTACGCCGCCCTCGGTTTGATCCACAGCAACTGGGTGCCGGTGACGGGGCGCTTCAAGGACTACATCGCCATGCCCAAGATCAACCTCTACCAGTCGTTGCACACGACGGTGATCGGGCCGGATGGGAAGCCGCTCGAGGTCCAGATTCGCACCGAGGAGATGCATCAGCGGGCCGAGCGGGGCATCGCCGCCCACTGGCGGTACAAGGAGGGGGACTTCGCCGGGGTGCCCAACATCGAGGTCGAGTCGCTGGACGACGACCCCGAGGAGTTCCTCGCCAACCTCAAGCTCGACCTCTACCAGGACGAGGTCTTCATCCTGACGCCCGGGGGCGACGTCAAAGAGCTGCCGCGGGGCGCCACCTGCGTCGATTTCGCCTACAGCGTCCACACCGAGGTCGGGCATCGCTGCGTCGGGGCACGGGTCAATGGCCGGCTGGTCCCCTTGTCCACCCGTCTCGAGTCCGGCGACATCGTCGAGATCCTCACCTCGAAGTCGCCCGACGCCGGGCCCAGCCGGGACTGGCTCACCTTCGTCCGCACCTCCAAGGCCAGATCGAAGATCAAGCAGTGGTTCCAGAAGGAGCGGCGCGACCAGGCGCTCTCGGAGGGCAAGGAGGCCCTGCAGACACTGTTCAAGCGGGAGGCGCCCGATCTGACCACCGCGGAGCGTGACGAGATCGTGGAGGCGATCGCGGTCGAACTGGGGCACAAGGACATCGAGGCGATGACCGTCGCCCTGGGCGAGGGGAACCTCTCCCTGGACAGCGTGGCCATCCGTCTCCAGCGTCGGCTCGCCCCTGACACCGGGGACGATCTCTTCCGTCCGCCACGCCGTCGCCGCGACACGTCCGCGGCTCGGGTGGTCGTCGAGGGCCAGGACGACATGCTGGTCTCGCTGGCCCGATGCTGCTCGCCGGTCCCCGGCGACCCCATCGTCGGCTACGTCACCGTGGGCCGCGGGGTGTCGGTGCACCGGGCGGACTGCACCAACGTCGTCTCCCTGTCCGGCCGCAAGGAGCGGGCCATCGAGGTGTCGTGGCCCGCGGACTCGATGGAGGCCTTTGTGGTCTGGATCCAGGTCGAGGCCCTGGACCGGACACGCCTGCTCCGCGACGTCACCCAGGTGATCTCCGACACGGGCGCCAACATCACCGCCTCGTCCACGGCCACCAACTCCGACAGGGTGGCGGTGCTCAAGTACGAAGTGGAGCTCTCCGACCCGAGCCAGCTCGGACGTCTCCTCGCCGACATCAGGGGTGTCGACGGGGTCTACGCCGCGTTCCGTCTCGCCAACGACCCGTCGGCGTCATGATCATCCGCCAGATCCCCGCCTGGGTGACGGCCACCAACTCGTGGGTCTTCGCCGCCGAGCAGGGAGGTGCGGCATTCGTCGTCGATGCGCCGCCCGAGGCGGCAGATGAGGTGGGCGCTTTCGTCGACGACCTGGGTCTCACCGTGGGAGCCGTCCTCCTCACCCACGGTCACGTCGACCACGTCGGCGGGTCGAGGGCGATGTGCCGACGCACCGGTGCGGCCGCCTGGGTTCATCCCGACGACGACTTCCTCACCCTGGACCCCGTCACGCAGCTCCGCCGGGTCTTCGGGACGGTGCCTCCCGGCGACTACGACCCGCCTGCCGAGTTTCGGCGTCTCGCCGACCGCCAGGTGCTGGAGCTGGCGGGGACGAAGGTGGAAGTGATGCACACGCCGGGGCACACCCCGGGGCACTGTTGCTTCCACGTGCCCGAGGAAGGGGTCCTCTTCTCCGGCGACCAGTTGTTCGCCGGAAGCATCGGGCGCACCGACCTGCCGGGCGGCTCCTACGAAGCCCTGATGACGTCGATGCGGGATCGGGTGATGGTCCTGGACGACGAGACGAGAGTCCTGCCCGGGCACGGGCCCGAGACCACGATCGGGATCGAGCGACGACAGAACCCGTTCCTCGTCGGGCTGGGATCCCCGGATACGGGCCGGCGGTAACCTGCGGCGGCCATGAGCTTCCAACCCCCCAAGGGCACTGCGGACCTGATGCCACCGCGTTCCCACGCGTGGCGACGCGCCCTGCGGCTCTGGGACGAGTGGACGGCCAGGTTCGGCTACCCGCTGGTGGCCACGCCGATCTTCGAGGCGACCGAGCTCTTCGAGCGGGGGGTCGGCGGCACCACCGAGGTGGTGACCAAGCAGATGTACACCTTCACCGACAAGGGCGGCCGATCGTTGACCCTACGTCCCGAGGGGACGGCGGGCGTGGTCCGCGCCTATCTGGACTCGGGGGCGACCGGCGCCTGGAAGGGCGCCTACTCGGGCCCCTTCTTCCGCTACGAGAGGCCGCAGAAGGGGAGGTACCGGCAGTTCTGGCAGCTGGGTGTCGAGTACCTCGCGGTCGAGTCACCCGTGGCCGACGTCGAGGTGATCGAGCTCGGTTATCGATTCCTGGAGAGCGTGGGCGCCCGGGAGATGGAGCTCCATGTCAACACCATCGGCGATTCCGAGTGCCGGCCGGGCTACGTCTCCCGCCTCCGCGAGTACCTGGAGCAGCGACGCGACGTGCTCAGCGAAGACAGCCGGAGGCTCATCGACGCCAACCCGCTCAGGGTGCTCGACTCCAAGGTGGATCGCGACAAGCTGACCGACGCTCCGCTGGTCACCGATCATCTCTGCGACGCCTGTCGTGAGCACTACGAGGAGGTCAAGACCCTGCTCGACCAGGTGGGGATCCCCTACACGGAAGACCCCTATCTGGTGCGCGGGCTCGACTACTACTCGCGCACCGCGTTCGAGTACCTGGGGCTCGGCCTGGACGCGGCCCAGAACGCCCTGGGCGGTGGCGGCCGGTACGACGGTCTCGCCGAGCTGATCGGGGGGCCAACCACCCCCGCGGTGGGGTTCGCCCTGGGTCTGGACCGAATCGTCATCGCCAGCGGCGGAGAGGAGACGGTCGGAGGGCTCGACGCCTACATGGTCTCGGAGCGGGGCCCGGAGGATGCCCTGGTCGCCGCGTCGCAGCTGCGACGGCTCGGGCTCCACGTCGACTTCGACGGGGAGGGGAGATCGGTGAAGGCGCAGTTCCGCACCGCCCGCAGGCTCGAGGCGCCGGTGATCCTCGTGCTCAAGGAGGACGGCTCGATCGACGCCCAGACGGAGGGCGACCGGGCGACCCTCACCCTCGACGAGGTACCTGCCTGGATCGAGGGCCGGGGATGATCCGCACCCACCGGGCCGCCGAGGTCACACCCGAGATCGTCGGTGAGGAGGTCACCCTGGCCGGGTGGGTACAACGTCGTCGCGACCACGGAGGGATCACCTTCTTCGACCTCCGCGACGCCTCGGGGCTGGTGCAAGTGGTCGCCGACCCGGCCGAGCACCCGGTCGCCGAGGAGTTGAAGATGGAGTACTGCGTCCGGGTCACGGGCCTGGTCCGCCCCCGGCCGGAGGGCACGGAGAACCCCAACCTGGCGACGGGGACCGTCGAGGTCGGGGTCACCACGATCGAGGTGCTGGCGCCGGCGCGGGTCCTCCCTTTCATGATCGACGACCGGGCCGAGGTGGAGGAGCTGGTGCGTCTCCGCTACAGGTATCTCGACCTGCGACGGCCGAAGATGGCCGACAACCTCCGCGCCCGCTCCCGGGCGACGGCGGCGATCCGGCGCACACTCGACGATCTCGGCTTCCTCGAGGTGGAGACCCCGACACTGGTCAACTCCACACCTGAGGGAGCCCGGGACATGCTGGTGCCGAGCCGGCTGCGCAAGGGCGAGTTCTACGCCCTCCCGCAGTCGCCCCAGCTCTTCAAGCAGCTGCTGATGGTGGCCGGGGTGGAGCGGTACTTCCAGATCGCCCGGTGCTATCGGGACGAGGACTTTCGCGCCGATCGCCAGATCGAGTTCACCCAGCTCGACCTGGAGGGGTCGTTCTGGGAGCGGGACGACGTCCTCTCGACCATCGAGGAGGTGCTCGCCGCCGTGGTCCGCGAGCTCCGGGGAGTCGACCTGGAGCTCCCGTTGCCACGTCTCACGTGGCGGGAGGCGCTGGACCGGTACGGCTCGGACAAGCCCGACATCCGCTTCGGCATGGAGATCGTGGACCTGTCCGACATCGTGGCCGGCTCCGGATTCGGGGTGTTCGCCGGGGCCATCGAGTCGGGTGGGACCGTGCGGGGCATCAATGCCGGGGCCGTGGAATGGTCGCGGGCGCGGGCCGACGAGCTCACCGAGAAGGCCAAGGGCGCCGGCGCCAAGGGGCTGGTGTGGATGGTGGTCGAGGAAGGCGGGTCGTTGCGGTCACCCGTCGCCAAGTTCCTCTCGGAAGACGAGACGACCCTGATCCGGGATCGCCTCGGGGCCAAGCCGGGGGACGTGCTCCTCATCGTCGCCGACCGGTGGAAGACCTCCGTCGAGACACTCGGCGCGCTCCGTCTCGAGCTGGGGCGACCGGCGAATCACGACGACCTGGCTTTCCTCTGGGTGATCGACTTCCCCATGTTCGAGGAGGAGGACGACGGCTCGATCACCTTCTCCCACCACCCGTTCACCTCCCCGGTCTCGCTGGAGGCGATGCGCTCCAACCCGACGGAGGCGACCGCCAAGGCCTATGACGTGGTCGTCAACGGTGTCGAGCTGGGGAGCGGGTCGATCAGGATCCACGACCCGGCGGTGCAGCGGGAGGTCTTCGAGATCCTCGGGATCGACTCCGAGACCGCGGAGCGCCGATTCGGGTGGTTCCTCGAAGCGCTGGAGTACGGGACACCACCCCATGGCGGTTTCGCCTTCGGGATCGACCGGCTGGTCATGGTGCTCCAGAACGAGGCGTCGATCAGGGACGTCATCCCGTTCCCCAAGACCCAGACCGGTGTCGACCCCATGACCGGTGCGCCCACGCGGGTGGCCAAGGAGCAACTCGACGAGCTGGGCATCGCCCTCGGCCCGGAGGCCCTGGCGCGCCTGGAGGATTGAGGGGCGGGATTCGACAGGCCGCCAGTTAACCTCGGGCGACCGATGAGCAACTGGAGCAGCAGCCGGATCCGGCGGTCTTTCGTCGACTTCTTCGTGGAGCGTGGCCACGAGCACCGGCCCTCTTCGTCGCTGATCCCGGCCGATCCGACGCTCCTGCTCACGAACGCCGGGATGGTCCAGTTCAAGCCCTATTTCCTCGGCCAGGAGACGCCGCCATGGCCCAGGGCGGTCACGGTGCAGAAGTGTGTCCGCACCATCGACATCGACATCATCGGCACCACGCAGCGCCACCTCTCCTTCTTCGAGATGCTGGGCAACTTCAGCTTCGGGGACTACTTCAAGGACAAGGCGATCCCCTGGGCCTACGAGTACTGCACCGAGGTCCTCGGTCTCGACCCGGAGCGGATGTGGTACACGGTCTACGAGACCGACGAGGAGGCCGCCGAGATCTGGGTCGACTCGGTCGGGGTCCCGGCCGAGCGTGTGCAGCGCGGGGGCAAGGACAACTTCTGGCAGATGGGTGTCCCCGGGCCCTGCGGTCCCTGCTCCGAGATCTTCTGGGACAAGGGCTCCGAGTTCGGTGAGGAGGGTGGCCCGATCGGCGGCGGTGAGGAGCGCTACGTCGAGATCTGGAACCTCGTCTTCATGCAGAACCTCCAGGACGAGCCATATCACGTGGTCGGGGACCTCCCGGCGAAGAACATCGACACCGGAATGGGCCTGGACCGCATCGCCGCCGTCCTCCAGGAAGTGGATTCCGTCTTCGACATCGACACCACACGCCACGTCCTCGCCGCCGGGGAGCGGGAGACGGGTCTGCGGTTCGGCGAGTCGGAGCGGGGCGACATCGCCCTCCGCATCCTCGCCGACCACGGGAGGACGGTCACGTTCCTCATCGGCGACGGTGTCGTCCCCTCCAACGACGGCCGCGGCCACATCCTGCGGCGGGTCCTGCGCCGGGCGGTCCGGCACGCCTGGCAGCACGGGAGCAAGAACCTCGTCGTGCCGGCCCTGGTCGAGGCGACCATCGAGGTCATGGGTGACGACTACCCGGGTCTCGTGCAGAAGGCAGACCACATCCTCGACGTGGCCACGCGGGAGGAGGAGCGATTCCGCCGCACCCTCGAGTCCGGTCATCAACTGCTCGACACCGAACTGGAGTCGTCCAAGGTCCTGAGCGGCGTCACCGCCTTCCGTCTCCACGACACGTACGGCTTCCCGATCGAGCTGACCAGCGAGATCGCCGCCGAGCGGGGAATCGAGGTCGATCTGGAGGGCTTCGAGAGGGAGATGGCGATCCAGCGGGAGCGGGCCCGCGCCGCGTGGAAGGGCGGCGACACCGCGGCGGCGGAGATGGTGTACCGCGAGATCCTCGAGACCTACGGGCTCACCGACTTCCGCGGGTACGAGGAAGAGCGAACCCGCGGCCGGATCCTCTCCATCCTCGCCGACGGCGAGCCAATCGAGCGCGCCGAGGAAGGGCGGATGGTGGAGGTCTTCCTCGACCGCACCGTCTTCTACGGCGAATCCGGCGGTCAGGTCGGGGACACGGGTGTCATCGAGACCGAGACCGGCACGGTCCACGTCGGCGACACCAAGCACGCCGTCCAGGGCCTCCACGGCCACCGGGGCACGGTGGTCAAGGGCTACATCGCGCCCGGACAGGACGCCGTGGCCACCATCGACAGCCCTCGCCGGGAGGCGATCCGGAAGAGCCACACGGGCACGCACGTGCTCCATTGGGCCCTCCGGGACGTGCTCGGAGACCACGCCACCCAGGCCGGCTCCCTGGTGGAGGCCGGTCGGCTCCGTTTCGACTTCTCCCACTACGCCCAGGTGGCCCCCCAGGAGCTCTCCCAGGTGGAGCTGGAGGTCAACGAGCGGCTCGTCGCCAACCATCAGGTGACCACCGTGGTCACCTCGAAGGAGGAGGCCCAGGCGATGGGCGCCCTGGCGTTCTTCGGTGACAAGTACGGCGAGATCGTCAGGGTGGTCAAGGTCGGGGACTTCTCCACGGAGTTCTGCGGCGGAACCCATACCCACACGTCGGGCCAGGTCGGCCCACTGGTGCTGATCAGCGAGGGCTCCATCGGGTCGAACATGCGCAGGGTGGAGGCTCTCACCGGGATGGCCGCCTACCAGCATCTCGCCGAGGTGCGGAGGACGCTGGACCAGGCGGGCGGACTGCTCAAGGCGCCGACTCCGATGGACGTCCCGCAGCGTCTCGAGGCGCTGCTGGAGAAGATGAGCGGGCTCGAGGCCGAGCTCGACGCGATCAAGGGCCAGCGGCGGGGTTCCCTCGCCGAGGAGCTGTCCCATCAGGCGGTCAAGGTCGGGGATGCGCATCTGGTCGTGGGGGCAGCCGGCGAGCTGGACCCCAATGGTCTCCGCCAACTCGCCCTGGGGGTCCGGGACCGTCTCGGCGGGCCGGGTGTCGTCGTCGTCGGCTCGACCTTCTCGGGGAAGGGAGCGCTGGTGGGCGTGGTCAGCGAGGAACTGGTGGCCAGGGGAGTGTCCGCGGGCGAGCTCCTCGGGGCCGGCGCCTCGGCCCTTGGCGGCGGTGGATCCCGCGACCCGGAACTTGCGCAGGCAGGCGGTCCTGAAGGCTCCAAGCTGGACGCCGCGTTGGATGCCATCCGTGAGGAGGCGGGACGGCAGCTGAGCGCGCTGTGAGCCGTGTCATCGGTGTCGACTACGGCGACACCCGCATCGGGTTGGCAATCTCGGACTCCTTGGGGCTCACCGCGCGCCCGCTGGAGGTGGTTGCCCCGGATCGCTTCCGCGACCGCATCACCGAGCTGATCGGCGAGTACGAGGTGGAGACCGTGGTGGTCGGCCTGCCGCGGCCACTCGGTGGCGGCGAGTCCGCATCCACCGCCGGCGCCCGTGCGCTCGGGGAGCAGCTGGAGGGCCTGGGTGTCGAGGTGGTCTACGTCGACGAGCGGTTCACTTCCCGCATGGCGGAGTCGGCGCTCCTCGAGTCGGGTATGAAAAGAAGGCAGAGACGTGCCACAGTGGACAAGGTCGCCGCTGCGATCATCCTGCAGAGCTACCTGGATGGGAACTTCCCGCCCCAGGGCGACGTAGAAGACCACCAATGACTCTCGAGCCATCCCCCGATTCCCCGATATGGACCCGCGTCGTGCGCGGCGCCCTGGTGTTCGGCATCATCGTCCTCGCCGGCTTCGTCGTCGTGGGCGGAGCTTCTTACCTGGGGCGCACCATCGGGGCGGCCCTCGGGAACGACGAGGGCCCCGAAGGCCCGGTCGACGTGGAGCCCGGGCAACCGGTCACCGTGGAGATACCGGCGGGCTCCTCGGGCCAGGACATCGGGGCGATCCTGGTCGCCAACGGCGTGGTCCGATCGGCGCTCGAGTTCGAGCTCGCGGTGCGCAACGTCGACGCGGCCCAGAGCCTGAAGGCGGGCACCTACGAGTTCACCACGCTCATGGACCCGGCCGAGGTCGTCGCCGCGCTCGTGTCGGGGCCGGTGGCCTCGGTATACCGGATCACGGTGATCGAGGGTCTCCGTGTCGAGGAGATCCTGACCGTCCTGGCCGAGCGATCCGGTTACACGTTCCAGGACTTCGCCGACGCCCTCCTGGGCGGCGATGTGACCACCTCCCTGCGCGAGATACCCGAGGAGCCTGCCCTGTCCGACTGGGAAGGGCTGCTGTTCCCGGACACCTACGAGTTCACGCGGACGGCCGAGCCGGCCGACATCCTGCAGCGGCTCGCCTCCACCATGGAGCAGAGGGTCAACTCCATCGACTGGACCGCGTGGGAGGCGAAGGGGCACACCAGGTACGAGGGGATCATCGTGGCCTCGTTGATCGAGAGCGAGGTCCGTGTGCCCGAGGAGCGGCCGATCGTCTCCAGTGTCATCCACAACCGTCTGGCGCTGCCGATGCGTCTCGACATCGACGCCACCGTCCTCTACGCCCTGGGCACCAGGGACGCCTCCCGCTTCGATCGGGAGGTGGCGTCGCCGTACAACACCTACCGGAACGACGGCCTGCCGCCCACCCCGATCTCGGCGCCGAGCCGGGCGTCGCTGGAGGCGGCGGCCGCGCCGGCCGACACGCCGTTCCTCTTCTACGTCCTCAAGGCCCCCGACGGCAGCCACGCCTTCGCCGAGACGCTCGAGGAGCACAACCGCAACGTGGAACAGGCTCGTCGGGACGGCGTCATCCCGTAGCTGTTACAACGAGCACATGCCGCTCCGGTTCGCCGTGGTCGGGGACCCCGTGTCCCATTCCCGCTCCCCGGCGATCCATCGTGAGGCCCTGAGGTTGGCCGGTCTCGACGGCGAGTACGTCGCCCTTCGGGTTCCCCGATTCGGCTTCGACATCGTGGCGAAGGACTTGCGCACGGGTGCGCTCGACGGGGTCAATGTCACCATGCCCCTCAAAGGCGAGGCATTCGAGGCCGCCGAGATGCTGACCGCGGAGGCGGAGCGGTCGGCTTCCGTGAACACGCTTCGCATGAACGACGGGCGCCTGGAAGGCCACTCCACCGACGTCGTCGCCTTCCGGCAGGTGTTCGGCAGGGCCCCGGAAGGGGCGCCACTCCTCGTTCTCGGCGCCGGCGGCAGTGCACGGGCCGCCGTGGCGGCTTGGTCGCGCGACGGTGTCCATGTCTCGGCCCGGGCTCCGGGTCGGGCGACAGTGGTGGGGGCAGCCGTGCCCTGGGGTGAAGGTCTCCCGGGGGCCGTCGTGGTCAATGCCACCCCGCTGGGCATGGCCGGGGAGGAGCTGCCGGAGAGCGTCCTGGCAGAGGCGTCGTTCCTGGTCGATCTGCCCTACGGATCGGCCCCGACACCCGCCGTGGTGGCGGCTCGCGCGGCCGGCCTCGGCCATGTGGACGGCATCGAGTTCCTGGCCATCCAGGGCGCGGCCTCCTTCAGGTGGTGGACAGGGGTCGCCGTAGACTTGGATCGTCTCATCGAGGTGGCGAGAAATGCTTAAAGGTCGCCGCAAAAAGGGCCGATCTGTCTCGACGAGGCTTATCCAAGGAGCAGTCGTGTCGCTATCAGGGAATCTCGGGTTCGTACCCCTGGACGAGGTCCTGCGTTTGCTCAGCCGGGCCAACCAGCGGGGCATGGTCGACGTGCGGGGCGATGGCGTCGACGGTCGTGTCTTCTTCGACCACGGCGGGATCACGCTGGCCACGACTCTCGACGACGAGGCGCTCGCCTCCCACATCCGCCGTTCCGAGACGCCCGAAGGCGAACCGATGGCCGCGCTGCTCCGGGAGATGGCTGTCGAGACCATCCATCAGCTCAGCGTCCACGGGCGCACCTTCCAGGTTTACGAGGACCGGGCCCCGACCATCGCCGCACCGGCGCCGTTCGGGCTCGAGGAGCTCCTCGCCGACGCCCGCCGGCGTTATGACGAGTGGGCGGAGATCGGTCGCATCGTCAGCGACATGGATGCTCTCGTCCGCCTGCAGCGAGACCTGGGCGAGCGGGATCGGGTCACCATCGACCGTGACTCGTGGCGTCTCATCAGCGAGATCGGCTCCGGTTCATCGGTGCGGGATCTCGCCCGGGAGCTGGGCACCACCGATTTCTGGGCGGCCCGTGTCGCTGCCGGTCTGATCGGCGAGAGCCTCCTTCGTCTGGAAAACGGCGGCATGACCCGCACCGAGACCGCGGTCGAGACGACTCCGGCCCCGACCCCGTGGGCGGGTGTCGAGCCCGAGGACGGCCCGGAGGTCTTCGCCGGCGCCGAGACGAGCGAGATCGAGACCACCGAGCCCGAGACGGAGACCGTGTTCGCCGAGGAGCCGCTCACCGCATCCGTGGCCGAGACCGAGGAGACGATGGTGGAGGCCTCCAACGAGACCACCGAGGTCGAGGAGCCCGCGGTCGAGGCCGGCGTGGCCACCGAATCCGGCGCCGAGGTCGATCCCAACGCCTCCTGGTGGGTGGAGCCCGAGCCCGAGACCGAGGAAGAGGAGCAGGTGGCCGAGGACACCGAGGCGTTCCTGGAGAAGGTGTTCTCCGGGATGGGCGGGGATGAGTCGCAGCAACAGCAGCGTCAGGAGGAGGGCTACGGCCTCCTGCGTCGGCGCCGTCTCGGCGTGATGCGCGATATCTCCAACGACGACTGAGCCCCCGCTAGCTTGCCGGGGCTGTGACCATCGTCCTCGTCGCCGTCTTTGGCATCGCCCTCGGGGCTCTCGCTCACGACCTGGCCGTCCAGGGCCTCCGTGAGGATCCCCTTCGGCCGTTCGCCGGTACCTGCCCCCGGTGCCGCCAGGTGCGGGGCTGGCAGCGGATCACCTGCCCACACTGCGGTCGGCGGGTCGGGCGTGAGATCGTCCTGGCTCTGGCACTCGCGCTCATGGCAGTGGTGGCCTACCGCGGCCTCGGCTTCACGCCGCACTTCCTGGTCTATCTCGGCTTCTTCGTCCTGACCGCCGCGCTCACGGTCACCGACCTGGAGGAGTTCCGGATCGTCGACCGGCTCAATTTCCCGGGGACCCTGATCCTGGCCCTGGCGCTGGCCGCGGTGGCGTTGGCGACAGGAGAAGGTGGGCCATTGCTGCGGGGCCTGCTCGGCGCAGGCGCCTATTTCGCCGGGACCAGCCTCATGTGGGTCATCGCGGGTGGCAAGGGCTTCGGTGCCGGTGACGTCAAGCTCTCGCCCGTTCTCGGGCTGTTCACCGCGTTCCAGTCGTGGGGGACGCTGGGTTGGGCCGTCCTCATCACCGCCTTCGTGGGCGGCCTCCTCGGTGTGGCGATCCTCCTCGCGGGCAAGGGGAAGGACGCCGAGCTCCCGTATGGCCCGCCCATGGTCATCGGGGCATGGACCGCCATCGCCCTGGCTCTCGGCGGTGCCATCCCGCTTCCCGCTTAGCATCACGCTCGATGATCAGGTTCCTCACCGCGGGCGAGTCCCATGGCCCTGGCCTCGTCACGATCGTGGAAGGCCTCCCCAAGGGGATACCGGTCGGTGCCGGAGACTTCGCCGCGGAGCTGGCCCGGCGACGCCGCGGCTACGGCCGGGGCGGCCGCATGATGGTGGAGCAGGACGAATTGGAGATCCTGGGCGGGATCAGACATGGCAGGACACTCGGGTCGCCGGTGGCAGTGGTCGTCCGCAACACCGAGTGGGAGAACTGGTCGCAGATCATGGCCGTCGAGGGCGAGCCCACCGGGAAGAAGGTCACCAGGCCCCGTCCCGGCCACGCCGACCTCCCGGGCATGCTCAAGTACGACACCGACGACGCCCGCGACGTCCTGGAACGGGCCTCGGCCCGGGAGACGGCCGCCCGGACCATCGCCGGGGTGCTGGCCCGCAAGCTCCTCGCCGAGGTCGGTGTCGACGTGCTCAGCCAGGTCGTGGCGATCGGGGACGTGCGTGTCGACCTTCCACCGCCGGCGGACCGCGAGGCGATAGAGGCCAGTGAGGTGCGCTGCCCCGATGCCGAGGCTTCGACACGGATGATCGCCGCCATCGACGCCGCCATCGAGGCCAAGGACACACTGGGCGGTGTCATCGAGGTGGCGGCCCATGGTGTTCCGGTGGGCATCGGCTCCCACGTTCACTACGACCGTCGTCTCGACGGGCTCCTGGCCGGCGCGGTCATGTCCATACCCGGGATAAAGGGCGTCGAGATCGGATCGGGCTCCCACGTCGCCGCAGGGCCCGGCTCGGCCGCCCACGACGAGATCGCCCCGGATCGTTCCCGGCTCACCAACCGCGCCGGCGGCATCGAAGGAGGGATGTCCAACGGCGAGGTGATCCTGGTACGGGCACACATGAAGCCTCTGTCCACCCTGATGCAGCCGCTGCAGACCGTCGACATGACCACCGGCGAGCCGGCGCAGGCGGTCAGGGAACGGTCCGATGTCTGCGCGGTACCCGCCGCGGGCGTGGTGGCCGAGCAGATGGTGGCGTTAGTGCTCGCATCCGAGATCCAGCGGAAGTTCGGTGGGGACACGATCGGAGAGCTGGTCGACTCGGTCGACCGCTACCGCGCCCGCATCGGGTCATGAGCGTCGTCTGGCTCGTCGGTGTCATGGGTGTGGGCAAGACGAGTGCCGGCCGTCTCGCCGCCGAGCGCCTCGGCGTGCCGTTCGCCGACACCGACGAGATGGTCGAGGAGGCGGCGGGCTCGTCGATCTCGGCGATCTGGAGGGTCCGGGGGGAGGAGGGCTTCCGGGAGCTCGAAGCCGACGCTCTGGCCCGGGCCGCCGAGCGCGGAGGTTTGGTGGCCACGGGTGGGGGAGCGGTGCTCTCCGAGGAGAACCGCAAGGTCATGCAGGGACTGGTGATCTGGCTCACCGCCAGCCCCGAGACCATCGCGTCCCGGATCGACGGTGTCGGCCGACCGTTGCTGGGGGCCGCCGACGTGAGTGAGCGGATGAAGCGGGTCATCGATGACCGAGCTCCCTTCTACGAGATGGTGGCCACGCATCGGATCGCCACCGACGAACTGGATGTCACCTCCGTTGCGGATGAGATAGTCAGACTGGTGAGACCATGATCCGTTGTGGCGAGACCGAGATCTTCGTCGACCGGGGCCTGCCGGAGCCGCTGCTCACGCCCCGGGAACAGCGGCGGAGGGCCGTCGTGCTGACCCAGCCGGCAGCCACCGGCCACGCGCTCGACGTGGCCCGCATGCTCCGGGAGTCAGGGCTCGCCGCCGAGGTGATCGGCCTCCCGGACCGGGACGAGGCGAAGACCCTCGAGGTGGCGGCATCCGTCTATCAGGCGATGGCCGACCAGGGCGTGTCCACCCACGACACGGTGGTGGGCGTGGGTGGCGGGTCCGTCACCGACCTGGCCGGATTCGTCGCCGGGACCTGGATGCGGGGCATCGAGGTGGTCCACATCCCCACCACGTTCCTCGCGGCAATAGACGCCGCCATCGGCGGGAAGACCGGTGTCAACGTCTCCGGCAAGAACCTGGTGGGGGTCTTCTGGCCGCCGACGCGGGTCCTGATCGACATCGAGACCCTGGCCGGGCTGCCCCAGGGTCTCCTCCGGGAAGGCATGGCAGAGGCACTCAAGGTCGGGATGGTCGGGGACCCCGAATTGGCGGATCTGCTCTCCCTCCACCGGCTGTCGGCCCCGATCGACGAGGTGGTGACGCGGGCCGTGACGGTCAAGGCCCGTCTGGTGGAGGAGGACCCGCGGGACCAGGGGGTACGCCAGCACCTGAACTTCGGGCACACCATCGGCCACGCCCTCGAATACGCCTCCACCCTGACCCACGGTGAGGCCGTCAGCCTGGGGATGGTGGCCGCGGCAGCAGTCTCCGAGAAGCTGTACGGCTTCGATGGCACCGAGAGGCTGATCGACACCCTGATCGGTCTCGGGCTCCCCGTGGCGGTGGAGGGGATCGACCGTCAGCGCGTCTTCGACCTGGTCCGGCTGGACAAGAAGCGCGACGGTGATTCCCTGCGCATGGTTCTCCTCGAGGAGATCGGGAGGCCTGTCGTGGTCCCCGTCGAGACCGAGCACGTCGAGCAGGGGCTGGCGGCAATAGGCATCTGAGGCAGGTAGCGTGCCGCCGTCCGAAACAGGGAAGCAAGGGGAATGATCAGCACCAACGACGTACGCCCGGGTATGGCATTGGAGCTCGAGGACGGGCTCTTCACCATCGTCGAGTACCAGCACGTCAAGCCGGGCAAGGGGCGGGCGTTCGTGCGAATGAAGTTGAAGAAGCTGGACACCGGCCAGGTCCTCGATCGCACCTTCCGGGCCGACGAGGACGTGACCCAGGCGAGGATCGAGCGCTCCGACTACCAGTACCTCTACTCAGACGACCTCGGGTTCCACTTCATGAGCCTCGAGGACTACTCCCAGGTGGTCCTGTCCCCACAGGACGTCGGCGACACGGCCAACTACCTCGTCGACGGCATGACCGTGACGATGGCCTCCCACCAGGGCACCGCCATCGGCGTGGAGTTGCCCGCGGCCGTGGAGATGGAGGTGACCTACGCCGAGCCCGCCGTCAAGGGCGACACCCGCCAGGGCGCGACCAAGACCGTCAGGGTCCAAACGGGGTTGGAGGTGCAGGTTCCGTTGTTCGTGGAGCAGGGCGACCGCATCAAGGTGGACACCCGCACCGGGGACTACCTGACCCGGGTATGACCGTCACCCTGCCGGGGTCGCTCACGGTCTCCGAGCTGGCCGAGACCCTGGATCGGGGCATCGCCGAAGTGGCTGCCGCCCTCGACGACCTGGGCGAGCCTTCGGACCCCGACGACGTCGTCACCGGCGCCGTGGCGGTCAAGGTCGCCGAAGCCCTCGGCGTCCAGGCATGGGTGGAGCCCAGGGACCTCGCCCTCGAGTACCTGTACGCCCTCGAGACCCGCGGCGACCCGGAGATGCCCGATGGCCGCGCCGGGGCGATCGCGTCCGGGGTGCTGGAGCGTCTGGAGGAGCTCGACCACCGCATCGAAGCGGTCTCCCAGCACTGGACGGTGTCCCGGATGCCGGTCATCGACCGCAACGTCCTCCGCATCGCGCTCCACGAGCTCGAGAGCGATCAGTCGGTGCCGACCGCAGTGATAGTGGCCGAGGCGGTGCGGCTCGCCTCCACCTACTCCACGGAGCGTTCGGCAGCATTCGTCAACGGCGTCCTCTCCTCCCTGGCGCGGACCGTTCGCGGCTGATCGGCACGGCCGCTATCCTTGCTCCGAACCTTTAAGGACGGTCCAGCGAGGCCGGGAAGGAGAACGATGGGCACAGCCCCGGCCCGGGCATCGACCCGGGTCCTCGATGCCGACGACTGCAAGCGCGTCATCCGGCGCATCGCTCACGAGATCCTGGAGCGTCACCGCGGCGCCGACGACCTCGTCCTCCTCGGTGTTCGCACCCGTGGCGCCCATCTGGCCCGCGGCCTCGCCGGGGTGATCGAGGAGATCGAGGGCGAGATGGTCCCGGTCGCCGAGATCGACGTGACGTCCTACCGGGACGATCGCGACCACGGACCGACTCACCAGCCAGCCATCATCGGCGATGCCCCGATCACCGGTCGCAACGTCGTGGTGGTCGACGACGTCCTCTACACCGGACGGACGATCCGGGCCGCCATGGACGCCATCTCCGACACAGGGCGGGCCGCATCCATCGAACTCGCCGTCCTCGTCGACCGCGGACATCGCGAGTTGCCCATCCGCGCCGACTACGTGGGGAAGAACCTGCCCACCGCCCGCAGCGAGCGGGTCCGCGTCCGGGTCGCCGAGGTGGATGGTGACGACGGCGTGTGGATCGAGAAGGAGCAGACGTGAAGGCCCTCCTCGACGTCGAGTCCCTCGGCGCGGGCGGGATCCGCCGCCTGCTCGACCGCGCCCGCATACATGCCGGCACCCTGCGAGCAGGGGAGCGGCCGTCGCCGACACTCGATGGACGGGTCGTCGGCCTCCTCTTCTTCGAGCCGTCCACGCGCACCAGGATGTCCTTCGACCTCGCCGCCAGGCACCTGGGCGCCCTGGTGTCGGTCTTCGACCCCGAACGCTCCTCGCTCGCCAAGGGCGAGTCCCTCCGGGACACGGTGCTCACGGTGTCCGCCATCGGCGCCGAGATCCTCGTCGTGCGGCACCCCGAGGTCCGCACGCCCGGCCTCGTCCATGCCTGGACCGGCCGGCCTGTGGTCAACGCCGGCGACGGCACCGGCCACCATCCGACCCAGGCCCTGGCGGACTGCCTCACCCTGGAGGGTCGTTTCGGCTCGATCGAGGGTCTCCGTGTGGCAGTGGTCGGTGACATCGTCCACAGCCGTGTGGCAGGGAGCCTGACGGCCGCGCTGACCCTGCTCGGGGCCGAGGTGGTGCTGGTGGGCCCGAAGGAGATGCTCCCGGCCGAGAGCGATCACCCGAAGGTGGAGGACCTCGACGAGGTCGTCGCCGGGGTCGACGTGGTCTATCTACTCCGGGTCCAGAAGGAGAGGGGAGCCGAGGTCGGCGACGACTATGAGGACAGGTTCCAGTTGGACCTGACCCGCTCCGCACGGATGAAGCCCGATGCGGTCGTCATGCATCCCGGCCCGATGAACCGGGGGGTGGAGATCGCGATCGAAGTCGCCGACGGGCCCCGATCGCTCATCCTGGAGCAGGTGGCGAATGGCGTGCCGGTGCGCATGGCCGCACTGGAGGCCGTCGGGGGAGTGGACTGGTGATCGGGCTGGTCAACGGTGAGGTCTGGGGCCCGAGAGGACTGGAGCGGGGCGACGTCTGGATCGAGGGGGACACGGTGGTCGGTATCGGTGCGGCTCCCGGTCGCGTCGATGCGACGAGAGACGTCACCGGGATGATCGTGGGCCCCGGGCTCGTCGACCTGCACACCCATCTCCGCGATCCGGGCCAGACCTGGAAGGAGGACATCGCCACCGGCACGAAGGCCGCCGCCGCGGGCGGGTTCACGGCGGTCGTGGCCATGCCCAACACCATCCCGCCCACGGATACGGTCGACGCAGTCGAGGACATGCGCCGCCGCGCCCGGGACCGGGGGGTGGTCCTGATCGCCCCTGCCGCGGCGTTGACCTCGGGTCGCGAGGGGAAGGTGGCGGTGGACCTCGAGGCGCTTCACGCCTCGGGGGTCAGGATCTTCACCGACGATGGCGACTGGGTGGCCGACGAAGCCGTGGTGTACGAGCTCATGAGCCGCGCGGCGCGGCTCCCGGGTGCGGTGATATCGCAGCACGCCGAGGACCCTGTGCTTTCCGCGGGTGGGCACATGCACGAAGGAGAGCTGTCGCGCCGCCTCGGGGTGGCCGGTATCCCGGCGGACGCCGAGGTCGACGCCGTCGCCAGGGACCTGGAGTTGGCCGCGCGAACGGGGGCCGCCTACCACATCCAGCACGTGTCCGCCGCCAGGACGCTGGAGTTGGTTGCCGACGCCCGGGATAGGGGAGTGGATGTGACCGTGGAGGTGACACCGCATCATCTCGACTTCGACGTCGCGCATCTCGAGGGTCTCGATCCCAATCTGAAGATGTACCCGCCGCTCCGCGACCCGGCCGACCGGGAGGCCTTGCGTCGGGCGCTGATCAGCGGTGAGATCGACGTGGTCGCCACCGATCACGCTCCGCACCTGCCAGAGGAGAAGGGGACCGACTTCGCCAGGAGCGTCCGTGGTGTGATCGGCCTGGAGACGGCGGCACCCGTCGTCTGGGGTGTGTCCGCCGACCCGGATCTGCTCTTCGGCGCTCTCAGCGTCCGGCCGGCGCGCATCGCGGGCCTGGAGCGTCACGGCCGCCCCGTCGAGCCCGGCTCACCGGCCAACCTGGTGGTGTTCCGTCCCGACATCGTCTGGAGACCGGAGTCGTTCCGGTCCCGGTCGGTGAACAGCCCGTACCGAGGCCGCGAGTTGCGGGGCAAGGTCGTCCTCACCATGTACGAGGGCCGGATCGTGCACGAGGAGGCGGCATGAGCAAGGCCGCCCTCCTGGTCACGGCCGACGGCGAGGTCTTCCGCGGCGTCTCCGTGGGCGCCGACGGTGTGACCACCGGTGAGGCGGTCTTCAACACCGCCATGACCGGCTACCAGGAGATCCTCACCGATCCCTCGTACGCCGGGCAGGTCGTGGTCATGACGGCTTCCCACATCGGGAACTACGGCGTCACCGAGCTCGACGCCCAGTCGGCGAGGCCTGCGGTCAGTGGCTTCGTGATGCGGGCCATGGCCCGCCGTCACTCGAACTGGCGCTCCCAGGGATCGCTGGAGGACTACCTGCGCAGCCACGGTGTGGTGGCGGTGGCCGAGGTCGACACGCGACGTCTCACCAGGCACATCCGGGACCGGGGCGCGATGCCCGTGGCCATGGGGAGTGACGTCGAAGAGGCGGAACTGAGACGCAGGGCGGCCGAGGCACCCCGGATGGAGGGGCTCGACCTGGCCACCAGGGTGACGACGCCGGAGCCCTATCGGGTCGAGGCTCACGGGCCTTCCAGGGGCACCGTCGTCGCCGTCGACCTGGGCCTGAAACGGGACATCCTCGGCAACCTGACCAGGCGGGGATACGACGTCGATGTTGTCCCGGCGTGGGCCAACGCCGAGGAGATCCTCGCCCATCGACCCGACGGTGTTTTCGTCTCCAACGGGCCCGGTGACCCGGAGCCCCTGGTGGCCGCCACCGATGCCCTGCGCGGCGTTCTGGGCAAGGTGCCGGTGTTCGGGATCTGCCTCGGGCACCAGGTGCTGGGTCTCGCCCTGGGCGCCCGCACCTACAAGCTCCCGTTCGGCCACCACGGTGGCAACCACCCGGTGCGGCGTCTCGACGACGGGCTGGTCGAGATCACCGCCCAGAACCACGGCTTCGCGGTCGATCTCTGGTCACTCTTGGAATCCGAGCCGCCACCGCGTGAGGGGTTGGTGGACTCTCGTCTCCTCCCCGAGGTCGCCCAGACGCCCTTCGGGGCCGTCCGTCCCACGCATCAGAACCTCAACGACGGGACGCTGGAGGGGATGGAGCTCACCGACATCCCCGCGTTCTCGGTGCAATACCACCCCGAGTCGGCGCCGGGGCCGAGCGACGCCCGGCCGCTGTTCGACCGCTTCGCCCGGCTCATCGAGGAGAGCGCCTGATGCCGGGCCGCACCGACATCCGCTCCATCCTCCTGATCGGGTCGGGTCCAATCGTCATCGGCCAGGCCTGCGAGTTCGACTACTCCGGGACGCAGGCGGCCAAGGTGCTGCGCCAGCACGGATACCGGGTGATCCTGGTCAACTCCAACCCGGCCACGATCATGACCGACCCGGAGTTCGCCGACGCCACCTACCTGGAACCGGTCACCGCCGACGTGGTCGGTGAGATCATCGCCCGGGAGCGGCCGGATGCGCTGCTACCCACCCTCGGCGGCCAGACCGCTCTCAACGTCGCCACCGAGCTGGCGAGGAACGGCGTCCTCGACCGATACGGGGTGGAGATGATCGGCGCCGGCCTCGAAGCCATCGACCGCGCCGAGGACCGCGGTCGGTTCAAGGAGACCATGGAGTCGATCGGGCTCGAGGTGCCACGTGCCGGCTACGCCCGCTCCCTGGAGGAGGCGCGGAAGATCGCCGCCGACATCGGCTTCCCCGTGATGGTGCGTCCTTCGTTCATCCTCGGCGGAGGTGGCACGGGGATTGCCGACGACGCCGACGAGTTCGAGAGGGTGGCGGCCCACGGCCTGTCGGCATCACCCATCCGGGAGATCCTCGTCGAGGAGTCGGTGCTCGGCTGGAAGGAGTTCGAGCTCGAGGTGATGAGGGACCGGCTCGGCAACGCAGTCGTGGTCTGCTCGATAGAGAACCTCGACCCCATGGGTGTCCACACCGGCGACTCGATCACGGTGGCTCCGATCCAGACCCTCTCCGACCGGGAGTACCAGGAGATGCGAGACGACGGCATCCGGGTGCTGGAGGCCATCGGCGTCGCCACCGGGGGGTCCAACGTGCAGTTCGCCGTCGACCCCGAGAGTGGCCGCCGGCTGGTCATCGAGATGAACCCGCGCGTCTCCCGGTCCTCGGCCCTGGCTTCCAAGGCTACGGGCTTCCCGATCGCCAAGATCGCAGCCCTGTTGGCGGTGGGGTTCACGCTCGACGAGATCGCCAACGACATCACCGGCGCCACACCGGCGTCGTTCGAGCCCGCTCTGGACTACGTGGTGGTCAAGGTGCCGCGGTTCGACTTCGCCAAGTTCCCCTCGGTGTCCACGGAGCTGACCACGACGATGCGGAGTGTCGGTGAGGTCATGTCCATCGGACGCACCTTCCCTGAGGCCATGCAGAAGGCCCTGCGGAGCCTGGAGAACGGTCGTGATGGGCTCAACGCCGACAACGCCGAGGCCGGCCTCCTCGCCGTCTCCGACGAAGTCCTCGAGGATCTGGTCGCAGTGCCCCGGCCCGAGCGGATCATGGCGGTGGGAGAGGCTCTGCGCCGGGGCTGGAACGTGGAGCGCGTCGCCGGGCTGAGCCGGATCGACCCCTGGTTCGTCGAGGAGATCGGCTGGCTGGTCGACCTCCGCAAGCGACTCGAAGACGATCGGAGCACCGATGCCCTGCGCGAGGCGAAACGGGCCGGGTACTCCGACCGCCAGCTCGCCTACCTCTGGAGGACCACGCCCGAGGAGGTCCGGGCCCGGCGCCTGGCCGAGGGGATACGGACCACCTTCAAGACGGTGGACACCTGCGCCGCCGAGTTCGAGGCGCACACCCCGTACATGTACGGCACCTACGAGGACGAAGACGAGGTGCCACCGGCAACCAAGCCGCGGGTGGTCGTCCTCGGTTCGGGGCCCAACCGCATCGGTCAGGGCATCGAGTTCGACTACTGCTGCGTCCACGCCTCCTACTCCCTGAAGAACGCCGGCTACGAGACCGTGATGGTCAACTGCAACCCGGAGACCGTCTCCACCGATTACGACACCTCGGACCGTCTCTACTTCGAGCCGCTCACGGTGGAAGACGTCCTTGCCGTGATCGACGCCGAGAAGCCGGACGCCGTCATCGTCCAGTTGGGCGGGCAGACCCCGCTCAATCTCGCCGAACCGCTGGCCAGGGCCGGTGTCCCGATCGCGGGCACCACACCGGGGTCGATCGCCCTCGCCGAGGATCGCGAGCAATTCGCCGAGATCTGCCGCAGCCTCGGGGTCCTGCAGCCGCCGTCGGGCGTCGCCCACTCCGCCGCAGAGGCGGAGCAGGTGGTCGACCGGATCGGCCTGCCCGTGGTGGTGCGGCCGTCCTTCGTCCTCGGCGGGCGCCGGATGCGGGTCATATACGGGCTCGAGGACCTGTCCGAGTACGTCCACGAGATCTACGGCGAGGCCGACCCCGTGGTCACCTCGAACCCGATCCTCATCGACCGGTTCCTGGAGTCGGCGATCGAGATCGACGTCGACGCCGTCTACGACGGGAAGGAGTTGCTCCTGGGCGGGATCATGGAACACGTCGAGGAGGCGGGCGTGCACTCGGGTGATTCCGCCTGCGTCACGCCGCCGCCGACGATCTCGGACGAGATCATCAAGGAGATGACACGGATCACGGGTGAGCTCGCCGCCGCCCTCGAGGTCCGGGGCCTGATCAACATCCAGTTCGCGGTGAAAGGCAACGAGGTCTTCGTCCTCGAGGCCAATCCCCGCGCAAGCCGGACGGTGCCGTTCATCTCCAAGGCCCGGGGCATACCGCTGGCCGCGATCGCGTCACGGGTGATGATGGGCGCCGATCTCGAGACCCTGCGCCGCGAGGGGATGATCCCGGAGATGGAGGAGCAAGGCTTCGTCGCCGTCAAGGAGGCGGTTCTTCCCTGGAACCGCTTCCCGGGAGAGGACTCCGTCCTCGGCCCCGAGATGAAATCGACCGGGGAGGTCATGGGCATCGGTGTCGACGTGGGGGCGGCCTTTGGCAAGGCGTTGCTCGCCGCCGGTCACACCCTGCCCGACAGGGGGCGGGTGTTCCTCTCCTTCGCCGATCGAGACAAGCCCTTGGGGCTGGCGGTGGCCCAGGCTTTCCTCATGCTCGGCTTCGATCTCGTCGCCACGGAAGGCACCGCGCGATTCCTTGCCCATCACGCCATCCCGGCCGAGCCGGTGCGAAAGATCGGCGAGGGCCCGGAGGACATCGGCACCAGGATCCAGCGGGGCGACATACAGCTCGTGGTCAACACGCCGCGGGGCCGGCGGTCCCGGTCCGACGGCTCGGAGATCCGACGGGCGGCGCGGGCCCACTCCGTTCCCTGCATCACCACCATCCCCGGAGCCCTGGCCGCGGCACGCAGCCTGAGGGCAGGGCGGGGAGCGATACTTCGCCCGAGGAGTCTGCAGGAATGGCATCGGCCCGTCTGACGATCGAGCTCGGTCCGCTCGAGCTGCGCACGCCACTGGTGGCCGCGTCCGGCACGGTGGGCGCCGTGTGGGAGTGGGCCCAGGTGGCCGACACCTCGGTCTTCGGGGCGGCGGTCGCCAAGTCGGTGTCGCCGGAGCCATGGCTCGGTCGTCCCGCACCCAGGGTTGCCCCGTTGCGCACCGGGATGCTCAACGGCATCGGGATACAGAACCCGGGCATCGATAGATGGGTCGAGGAGAACGAGCGACGGCTGCGGTCGACCGGCGTGCCGGTGTGGGGGTCGGCCGTGGGCGGCGACCCTGCCGGATTCGCCACCGTCGCCAAGGGCCTGATGGCGGCCGGGGTGGCTGCGGTCGAGGTCAACCTGTCGTGCCCCAACCTCGAGGACGGCCTCATGTTCTCGTTCGACGCCGACCGGAGTGCCGGCGTGATCGACGCCGTGGACCATGCCGTCGACCTTCCCGTGGGCGCCAAGCTGTCGCCCAACACCCCCGACCTGGTCGGTGTCGCCCGGGCCTGCGTCGACGCCGGCGCCGACTTCCTCGTTCTCACCAACACGGTCTACGGGTTCGCCCTCGACCCCGAGACCCGGCGGCCCGTGATCACAGGTGGTGTCGGCGGATACAGCGGTCCCGGGTTGAAGCCGGTGGCGCTGCGAGCGGTCTACGAGGTGTCGCAGGAGATGCCCGGGGTCCCGATCGTGGGTTGCGGCGGGGTCACCACCGGCAGGGACGTGGTCGAGTACCTCGTCGCGGGGGCGAGCGCGGTCGCGATGGGCACGGTCCTCCTCGAAGACCCCAGGGCGGGAAGCAGGATCCTCGCGGAGACGGAGAAGGAGCTGGAACACCTCGGCGTGGGCCGCGCCGCAGACCTGATCGGATCGGTGCGGCGATGGTGAGCCCGGTCCTGGTGGCGCTCGACCTTCCCTCGCTCTCCGACGCCCTCGACCTGGCCCGCCGGGTGGCGCCCCATGTCGGGGGCTTCAAGGTGGGTCTGGAGCTGATGATGTCCGAGGGCCCTCGAGCGGTGGCCGAAGTCGCGGAAATCGGGATGCCCGTCTTCGCCGACGCCAAGCTCCACGACATCCCGAACACCGTGGCCGGTGCGGCCCGGGCGCTGGGGCGTCACGGGGCCAGATGGGTCACGGTCCACCCCGGGGGCAGGGAGATGGTGCGCGTTGCCACCGAGGCCCTGGGAGAGGGGAGCGGTGGGTTCGCGGGGATCCTGGTGGTCACGGTGCTGACCAGCCTCGACCAGGACGACCTCACCGAACTGGGAGTCACCCGGAGGCTGCCCGAACAGGTGACGGCGATGGCGATCCTGGCGGCGGAAGTCGGCGCCGAAGGGGTGGTGTGCTCTCCTGCAGAGATCGAGGCGGCGCGTCGGGGCGCGCCCGATGCGACCGTGGTCACCCCTGGCGTCCGCCCGGCCGGACCGGCCGGTGACGACCAGAAGCGTGTCGCCACGCCGGCAGAGGCCATCGCGGCCGGTGCCAACTGGCTGGTGGTCGGGAGGCCCATCACCGCGGCGGCCGACCCGGTGTCGGCCGCCGAGGCCATCGGGGCCGGGCTCGCCAAAACGGGTCGATAGACCCTGAGGCCCTGCCGCCGGATCTTCCGATCTAGTCGGAGATGAAATCCTCCGCCTCCAACTCCTTGTTCGCGCACCGCATCGGGCCGCTCTATCTCCGAGCGCGCTGGTTCTGGGGGGTGGGACTGCTCCTGGTTCCCTTGGTCATCCGGTTCACCACCGGTGAGTTCGGCCGCACCTGGCTGATCGCGGTCGCGGGAGCGGTCACCCTGGTCCACTCGGTGGGCCTGGCGCTCTGGCGTATGGAGCCCGTCGTCCAGGCGCTCTTCGTCGACCTGTTGGTGACCCACACCGCGTTGTTGATCCAGAGCAAGGGTTGGACCGAGTACAGCCCCGTCGTGCTCAACATGGTCGGGTTCTCTCTCCTCATCATGCTCTTCGCTCAGGGGACGGCTCGATGGGTCGCCCTGGCCACGAACGCCGCCTACACGTTGACCACGATCGGGATCGCCTACGGGTGGGGGATGGACACGATGATCGGGCCGATCCTCGGGATCGGCTTCATCACGGCGATGATCGTCACGGTCATCGGCGCCTTCAACAACCAGCTCTCCGATCTGGAGATGGCCCGGGCCGTGACGCTCGGGATCGCCAGCCACGAGTTGCGCAACCGGCTCACCGGGGTCATCGGAGTCACCGGGTTGCTCGCCGAAGACGACCTGGACGGCGACGAGGCCGGGGAACTGCTCCTGATGGCGCATCGCGAGGCTCTCGAGGCGGGCGCCGTGATCGAGGACCTCCTCATCGTCAGCCGGGCGGAGCGTGGCATCAACGAGACGAGCCCGTCTCGCACCGACCTCTCGGAACTGGTGCGGAACGTGGTCGGCACCTTCGAGCAGATGGGTCTCCCGGTCAAGGTGGAGGGAGCGGATCGGCCGATCTGGGTGCACGCCGATCCTGTCCGAGCCCCGCAGGTGATCCGGAACCTGCTCGCCAACGCCCAGCGATATGGCGGTCCGGACGTCAGGGTCGTCGTCGCGCCCGGAAAGGAAGCCGTCTCCCTCCTCGTCAGCGACGACGGCCCCGGCGTGCATCGTGACGACCTCCCGGCTCTCTTCACCCCGTATCACCGCACCAAGCGGGGTGAGCCCAAGCCGGGTTCGACCGGTCTCGGGTTGTGGATCTCCCGGAACCTGATGCGGAGCATGGGGGGCGACCTCACCTATCGCCGCGTGCAGGACCGCACCGTGTTCGATGCCGTCTTCCGCCCGGCGTCGGCTCCACAGGAATCCTGAACCGGATCCGCCGGGAACGGGGACCTGCGAGCTATGGTCACGCGCCGCGGGCAGCGTCCAGATCGGGAGACAGATATGGCACAGCCGCCGAAATTGACTGATGAGCAGCGTCGCATGGCGCTGGAGAAGGCCGCGGAGGCGAGACGCGTCCGCGCCGAGGTCAAGGAGCTCTTGAAGACGGGCTCGCTCAAGCTCTCCGAGTTGTTCGCACGCGCCGAGTCCGACGACCTCATCGCCGGTCTCAAGGTGGAGTCGTTGATCGCCTCCATGCCGGGGACCGGGAAGATCAAGGCGAAGCGGCTCATGGAGAGCCTGGACATCGCCGACAACCGGCGCATTCGCGGCCTGGGAGAGAGGCAGAAGGAGGCGCTCCTCGCCGAGTTCTCCTGAGCTGGTCGTCGCCATCTCGGGCCGGCCGGGCTCGGGGAAGAGCGTGGTGGCGAAGGCACTGGCCGAGGTACTCGACGTCGACCACGTGTCGGCCGGTGACTTCATGCGTGAGATGGCTGCCGAACGCGGCATGACCATCCTCGAATTGTCACGGGTCGCCGAGGAGGACGAGTCGATCGATTTCGAGATCGACGCTCGCACCGCCCGTCTCGCCGGGTCCGGGCGGAGCTTCGTCATGGACGCTCGACTCGGGTGGCACTTCATCCCGTACTCCGTGAAGGTGTTCCTCGACGTGCGGCCCGAGGTGGCCGCGGCTCGGGTCTACGGGGCCGGCCGGTCGACGGAGAAGGAGAACGTGGACCTGGATGCGACCGTGCGGGCGATCGCCGAGCGCACGGAATCGGAGCGGGAGAGATACATCACCTACTACGGGATCGACTACCTCGATCCCGGCCACTACGACCTGATCGTGGACACTTCGGACCTGACCCCCGAGCAGGTGGTGAACCGCATCATGGACCACCTCCGGGAGCGCGATATGGTCAAGGATGGTGGGGCCGGGTAACCTGGCCTTCGAGGAGACGAGAGCCAATGAAGATCGAAGAAGTCGTCGACCGTATCGGGAACCGTTTCGCCTCGGTGGTGGTGGCGGCCCGGCGGGCGCGACAGATAAACAGCTACTTCCACCAGCTGGGCGGTGGGTATGGCGAGTACGTTCCGCCCCAGGTCCACTCCCTGTCCCGCAAGCCGCTCACCATCGCCATGGAGGAGATCGCCGAAGGCAAGGTGACGGTCGAGAGATCCGAGGGATAACCCGATGCTGACCGGCAAGCGGGTGGTGCTTGCCGTCACCGGGGGAGTAGCGGCCTACAAGTCCGCCTATCTCTCCCGACGCCTCATCGAAGCCGGCGCCGAGGTGGAGGTCGTCATGTCCGACGCGGCGCAGAAGTTCATCGGCGCCCAGACCTTCGCCGCAATCACCGGGAAACGACCCGTCACGGACCTCTTCGGGCAGGGCCGCGTCTCGCCACACACCGAGCTGGCCCGTTGGGCTGACGTCGTGGTGGTCGCCCCGGCCACGGCCGCCACCATGGGCAAGGTGGCCCACGGGATCTCCGACGACCTGGTCAGCGCCTTGCTGCTGGCCACGACCAAGCCGGTGCTCTTCGCTCCCGCCATGCACACCGAGATGTGGGAACACCCGGCCACCCGGGAGAACATCGAGAAGCTTCGCTCGTTCGGTTACCACTTCGTCGGCCCCGAGGTCGGCCCGTTGGCGGGCGGGGACAGCGGTGTCGGCCGGGTGGCCGAGCCCGACACGATCGTCGACGAGTTGCAGCGTCTCATGGGAGCACCGGAGGAGCCGCTGGAGATCCTGGTCACCGCGGGCGGGACGCGCGAGCCACTCGATCCCGTCCGTTACCTGGGCAACCGATCCACCGGGAAGATGGGTCACGCCATCGCCGACGAGGCGGCGAGACGGGGACACCAGGTGACCCTGGTGACGACGAGCAGCCTGGAGGCGCATCCGGCGATCAAGGTGATCCGTGTTGAGACGGCCATGGAGATGCTGGAGGCCGTCGAGGCCGTGAGCCCCGACGTGGCGGTGATGACCGCCGCGGTGGCGGACTTCCGGCCGGCCGAGCCCGCCTCGGAGAAGCTGTCCCGGGAGAACGGCCTCGACTCGGTGGCGCTCGTGAGGAACCCCGACATCCTGGCGTCGGTGGTCGCCCGCAAGACCCGACCGTATGTGGTGGGCTTCGCCGCCGAGACCGGGTCCGTGGAACGGGCCATCGAGAAGGCCAAGAAGAAGGGCGTCGACCTCATGGTGTACAACGACGTCACCAAACCCGGCTCCGGATTCGGGTCCGACACCAACGAGGTCACCTTGATCGACGCCGCCGGTGAGGTCGAGGAGTGGCCGCAGATGCCCAAGATCGAAGTGGCGGCGCGTCTCCTCGATCGCATCGTCGCCGACGTCGGTGCCCGGCAGTAACCTCGCTGGGTCGATGACCACCTACTTCACGTCCGAGTCCGTCACCGAAGGCCATCCCGACAAGGTCGCCGACGCCATCTCCGACGCAGTGCTGGACGCCGCGCTCACCGCCGACGAGTTCGCCCGAGTGGCGTGCGAGGTCCTGGTCACCACGGAGCTGGCGGTCGTCGCCGGTGAGATGACCCTGAGCGGCTCCTTCGACATCGAGTCGGTGGTCAGGGACACCATCAGGCGGATCGGTTACGACTTCGACCCGCGGTTCTCCGCCGACACGGTCACGGTGATGAGCCGGATCGACCCACAGAGCCCCGACATCGCCATGGGGGTGGACAACAAGGGAGCCGGCGACCAGGGGATCATGTTCGGTTTCGCCGTGCGGGAGACCGACGAACTGATGCCCATACCGATCTTCCTCGCCCACCGGATGGCGGAGCGTCTCGCCGAAGTGCGCCGCACCGGCAAGCTCGACTACCTCCTTCCCGATGGCAAGACCCAGGTCATGGTCCGGTATGAGCAGGGCGAGCCCGTGGCGGTGGATCGTGTGCTGGTGTCGTCACATCACAAGCCCGGCATGGAGCGGGACGCGATGCGCCGCGACATCCTCGAGCTGGTCGTCAACGAGGTGGTCCCCGAGGGCCTGCGGGTCGACGGGTTCGAGTTCTTCTTCAACCCGACCGGCAACTTCGTCGAAGGCGGGCCAGTCGCCGACACCGGTCTGACGGGTCGCAAGATCATCGTCGACACGTATGGGGGCTACGCCCGGCACGGGGGCGGCGCCTTCTCCGGCAAAGACCCGACCAAGGTCGACCGGTCGGCCGCCTACGCCGCCAGGCACGCCGCCAAGAACATCGTGGCCGCCGGTCTCGCCGACAAGTTCGAGATCCAACTGGCGTACGCCATCGGGATGAGCGACCCCTTCTCGATCCACTTCGACGCGTTCGGGACCGAGAAGGTCGCACCGGAGAAGATCCACGCCATTCTCTCGGACAAGGACCTGTTCGACTTCACCCCGCTCGGGATCATCGAGAGGCTCGACCTCCGGGCACCGATCTACACCCCCACCGCCGCATACGGGCACTTCGGCCGCCCGGGCTTCTCGTGGGAGCGCACCGACCTGGCGGACGCGATCAGGTCGGAGGCCGGTCTCTGACCACGACGGCCGCACGGGTCGTGCCGAACGTCCCGACCTTCTCGGTCGACGCCGGGTTCTGGTACCGCGTTCCCGACCACCTCCAGGTCGAGGTCGGGTCCCAGGTCCGGGTCCCGCTGTCCGGCAGGCGGGTCCGTGGCTGGGTCGTCGAGGTGGGGCAGAGGCCATCGGAGCGTCTCAAGGACATCGCCGGGGTCTCGGGAGAGGCTCCGGTCTTCGACGAGATGCTGCTGCGATCGCTGAACTGGGCATCGGTGCACTACGTGGCGCCGATGGCAGTCGTGCTGGCCAAGGCGACGCCACCGAATCTACCGGGCCGGATCCCGGCCCCCCCGGTGCATCAGGTGCCGGAAGCCGATCCCACCCATCCGATCCTCGCCGTGGCGCGGGCCTCGGCGCAGGACAAGAGACATCCCGCAGTCGCCATGGTGGGACCGTGGCGACGTCTGGCGTGGCTGCCGTCTCTGGGACCCGTGCTGGCGGCCGGGCACAATGTCGCCGTGGTCACCGCCACGGCCGCCGAGGTCGACCAAGTGGCTTCCCACGCCCGCCCGCTGTTCGCCGATCGCGTGGTCGCGGTCCCTGTCGAAGGTGACCGCGAGATCACCGACGCCTGGATGGCGGCGCAGCGACCGGGTTCCGTCGTCGTCGGACCACCACGCCTCGCCTGCTGGCGGATGGGCCGGCTCGGTCTGGTGGTGGTGCTGGAGGAGGGGCGCCGGGCGATGAAGGACAAGCAGACACCGACTATCCATGTCAGGGAGATGGTCCGGACGCGGTCCCGTGCCGAGGGGTTCAACGTGGTCTTCTTCGGGCCCACCCCGAGCGTCGAGACCCTGGCGGCCGGGGCGACGGTGGTCAGGGCGAGCCGGCGGGCGTGGGCTCCCGTGGAGATCGTCGACCGCAGCGGCGAGCCACCTGGCGCCGGGTTGCTGTCCGATCGGGTGATCGCCACGCTGCGGCGTCTCGGTCGGGACGAAGCCGGCCGGGCATTCGTCCTCACCAGCCGCAGACTCGTGGAGGGCGTCGTCGACGAGGTCAACAGGCGTCTCGGCAAGGGAGCAGCCGCCGCGCACCCCGGTGGGGTCATCGCCGCCGTGGGCACGGAACGCGATCTCGCCGCGCTCGAACCGGTGCGTGTGGCGGTGGCGGTGAGCATCGATCTCATGCCCGGAGCGGCCGGGTACCGGGGGGATGAGGAGGCGATCCGGGTTCTGGCCCGTCTCGGCAATTCGGTCCTCCCCGGTGGCCGTCTCATGGCCCAGACGAGCCAGCCCGACTCCCCGCTGGCCACGGCGCTGCGACGGGGCGACCCGGTCCCCTTTCTGGAGAAGGTGCTGGCCGACCGAGCAGTCCAGGGGATGCCGCCGGCTCGGGAGATGGTGGCGATCGAGGTGAGGGGGCAGATCGACCCGAGAATCCCCGACGAGATCTCCTCACTCGATGGGGTCGACGTCTACGGACCGGCAGAGTTGGAGGATGGGCTCCGCTGGCTGGTTGCGGGCCGACTCGACCGGATCAGGCCGCGTCTACGGGACCTGGCCGCGGCCTGGCGGGAGAGGGGAGCCACGGTCCGCATCGATGCAGATCCCATAGACCTCTGATTCCCGCCCTGCGGAAGGGAAACAGGTACCGGGTACTTGGAGCGCGACCACCCGGGCTTCGGTTGCCAAGTACCAGGTACCACGTACCAAACAATTACCCTCCCGACCGCCCCATGGCCATTCTCCCCATACGCACGTTTGGAGACCCGGTTCTCCGTATGAAGACCAAACCGGTCGACGAGATCGATGACGCGGTGAGGGTGCTGGTCAAGGACATGATCGAGACCATGTACGCCGCCCCCGGTGTCGGGCTCGCCGCCAACCAGGTCGGGGTGTCGCGCCGGATCGCAGTGTTCGACGCCCACGACGGCGAGGGAGCCCGGGTGATGATCAACCCAGAGATCCTGGAGACCTCCGGCGAGTTCGTCTACGACGAGGGCTGCCTCTCCGTCCCCAACAGATATTGGGAGATAACCCGGCCCGCCTTCGCCCGTGTCCGAGCGTTGGACCTGGACGGCGAGGAAGTGGAGTACGCCGGGGACGGCCTTCTCGGGCGGGTCCTGCAGCACGAGATCGCCCACCTGGAGGGTGGTCTTCTCATCGACGAGCTCCCGAAGCGGGTTCGCAAGGCGGTGCTCCGCGAGCTGCGCGACGAGAACCTGGGTCTGAGATGACGTCGGTCGTCTTCTTCGGCACACCGGAGGAGGCGGTACCCACACTCCACGAGCTGGCAGCGAGACACGACGTGAGGCTGGTCGTGACCCAGCCGGACCGGCCCAAGGGAAGATCGGCGCGTCCGCAGCCGCCACCGGTGAAGCTGGAGGCGGAGCGTCTCGGGATCGAGGTGGCGCAGCCGGCCAAGGCGCCCGACCTGCTGCAGGTCGTCAGGTCCAAGGGGCCCTTCGACCTGGGAGTCGTAGTCGCCTACGGGAGGATCCTGCGCAGGGAGGTCCTCGAGGTGCCCGAGCACGGGATCCTCAACGTCCACTTCTCGCTGCTCCCTCGCTGGAGGGGAGCGGCTCCCGTGGCCCGGGCGCTGATGGCCGGCGACACGATGACCGGCGTCACGATCATCCGCCTCGACGAAGGGCTGGACACCGGCCCGGTGCTCACCGCCCAACTGGTGGACATCCATCCCTCCGAGGACGCCGGGAGACTCACCGAACGACTCGCCCATCTCGGGGCACGGCTTCTCGTATCGGTGATTCCCGGCTACCTCTCCGGCGAGATCGTCCCCGTGCCCCAGACCGACGAAGGTGTCACGTACGCGGAGAAGCTGACGGCCGAGGACAGACCGCTCGCCGGGATCGACGATGCCGCAGAGTTCCTGGCCCGTGTCCGGGGCCTGGCGCCCGACCCGGGAGCGGTGCTGGTCATCGACGGGGAGGCACACAAGGTCCTGGCCGCCCGTATCGACGGTGACCCTCCCCAAACGGGTGTCTGGGAGCTGCGTGACGGATTCCCGGTCGTCGCCGTGGGCGGCAAGGGGGTGGCTCTGGTGAAGATCCAGCCGCCCGGTGGGCGCCCGATGGCCGGAGACGCATGGGCGCGGGGCCGACGCCGGGAGCGTGGCGCCGTCGGCTGAGGTCATAGAATCCGGGTGTGAAGCTCGCACCCTCCCTGCTGGCCGCCGACTTCGCACGTCTCGAGGAAGAGGTGGGGCGTGTCGAGGAACTGGTGGACTGGCTCCATCTCGACGTCATGGATGGCCACTTCGTGCCCAACCTCTCCTTCGGCATGCCGGTCGTCGCATCGCTGCGCAAGGTGAGCGGCCTCTTCTTCGACTGTCATCTCATGGTGACCAACCCGATCGACCTGGTCGAACCGCTGGCGGAGGCAGGTGCCGACCTGGTCACCATGCACATCGAGGCCGTGCCCGACCCGGAATCCGCGGCCAAGGCTGCCAGGGATGCCGGTCTCGGCTTCGGCCTGGTGGTCAACCCGGTGACGCCGTTCGCGGCAGTCGCGCCCTACGCCGAGCTCTGCGATGTGATCCTGATCATGAGTGTCGAGCCGGGCTTCGGTGGCCAGCAGTTCATCGATTCGGTGCTGAAGAAGATCGCCGAAGCGAGAGAATGGGTTGAGGCGAGGGGATTACCGGCCGATATTCAAGTCGACGGTGGCATCACCCCGTCCAACGTCCGTGCCGTATTGGATGCCGGCGCGACCGTGGTGGTGGCCGGTTCGGCCATCTTCGGGGCGGATGACCCAGCGAGTGCAGTGGCCGCAATGAGAAGGGCAGCCGAATGAGTGAACGTGTCCTGGTCGCAGACGACGATTCGGACATTCTCACCGTGGTCAAGATCAACTTCGAGCTCGACGGGTTCGAGGTGGAGACCGCGGTGGACGGGGAGGATGCCCTTCAGAAGGCCACCGCCAATCCTCCCAACGCCATCGTCCTGGACATCATGATGCCCCGGATGGACGGGCTCACCGCCCTCCACCGGCTCCGCAGCCAGGCGACCACGGCGAACATACCCATAATCCTGCTCACCGCACGGGGCCTCCCCGAGGACCGGGTGCGGGGTCTGGAGCTGGGCGCCGACGACTACATCACCAAGCCGTTCGACATCACCGAGCTCGCCGCCCGGGTTCGGGCGGTGCTGCGGCGGACCCAGGCGGCCCGCGACCTCTCGCCGCTCACCGGTCTTCCCGGCAACTTCAAGATCACGGCCGAGATCGAGGCCCGTATCCGGGACAGGGCGCCCTTTGCCCTCGTCCATGGGGACCTGGACAACTTCAAGGCCTTCAACGACCACTACGGGTTCATGCGCGGCGACGAGGTGATCCGTTTCTGCGCCCGTTGTTTCACCGAGGCGGCCCAGGTCCTCGACCTCGGCGAGTCGGCGTTCATCGGGCACATCGGCGGCGACGACTTCGTCGCCATCATCCCGCCCGACATGGCGGAGGCCTTCTGCAAGGAGGTCACCGAGCGCTTCGACGACGGCATCCTCGACCTCTACGACACCGCCGACGCCCTGCGCGGCTACATCGAGGTCATCGACCGCCGTGGCGAGCGCTACGCCTTCCCCGTGGTATCGCTGTCGCTCGGTGTAGCGTCCACCGACGTGCGTGAGATCACCTCGCAATGGGAGGCGTCGGCGATCGCGGTGGAGATGAAGGAATTCGCCAAGAAGCAACCGGGCTCCACCTACCGGATCGACCGCCGCTCCAGCTGAAGTGAGCGACACGCGCCACATGGCGCGGGCTTTGGAACTGGCCGGCCGCGCCAGGACCCACCCCAACCCGCGGGTCGGCGCCGTCGTGGTCGATGCATCCGGAGAGGTGGTGGGCGAGGGGTTCCATCAGGGTCGGGGCACGGCGCACGCCGAGGTCGTGGCCCTGGAGGAGGCGGGGGAGCGGGCACGCGGCGGCACGGTGTACGTGACCCTCGAGCCCTGCGCCCACCATGGCAGGACCCCACCCTGTGTCGACGCCCTGATTGCCGCAGGTGTCCGCCGGGTCGTCGCCGCGGTCGAGGATCCCGACCCCAGGACCTCGGGGAAGGGCTTCCGACTCCTCAGGGACGCCGGGGTCGACGTCGAGAGCGGCGTCCTGGCCGTCGAAGCCGAGGCAGTCGACCCTGCCTATTTCCAGCACCGCCGCACCGGGCTCCCGCTCGTCACCTGGAAGTACGCCATGACACTCGACGGCCAGGTGGCGGCCGCCGACGGGTCGTCGCAATGGATCACCCGTGAAGCCGCGCGCCGGGATGCCCACGAGCTGAGGGCACGGATGGATGCCGTGGTGGTCGGGGCGGGGACACTGGCCGCCGACGATCCGCGGCTCGATGTCCGCCTCCCTGGATACTCCGGACCGCAGCCGGTCCCGGTGGTGGTGCTCGGGCGGACGGATCCTCCAGGAGCTGCCCGGATCTGGGAGCGATCGCCCGTGGTGATGGCGACGTCCGATCGGGACATCCCGGCCGGCGAGATGGTGGTCGTGGAGGGCGACGGGCGACCCGATCCCGTCGCGGTCTGCCGGGCCCTGGCAGAACGGGGGTTCCTCGACGTCATGCTCGAGGGTGGCCCCACGCTGGCCGGGGAGTGGTGGCGGGCCGGTGTCATCAAACGGGGGGTGGCGTATGTCGGGGCCATGGTCGGTGGTGGGCGGGGAATTCCTCCGCTGGAGGGAGTGTTCGGGGCCATCGACACCGCCGACATTGTGTCGGTGGAGGATGTGCGTAGCCTTGATGGCGATATCCGAATCGATTTCGTGGTGAGAGATGTTCACGGGGATCGTTGAGGCCACCGGCAAGGTGGCGGCTCTGGCTGACGGCCGGCTGGTCGTGTCGTCGCCGCTGCTCGTGGACGTCCCGATCGGAGCATCGGTGTCGGTGGCGGGGGTGTGTCTCACCGTCGTCGAGCACGGTGGCGAGGGCACACGTTTCGACGTCGTGCCCGAGACCCTGGATCGCACCACTCTCGGATCCCTGGAGGTCGGCGACCTCGTCAATCTGGAGTTGGCGATGCCTTCCGCCGGCCGGTTCGACGGACACATCGTCCAGGGTCACGTCGATGGGGTGGGCACCGTGGTCTCCATGAGGGACGATCACGGGCGGGTCACCCTGACGATCGCTCCGCCGAGAGGGTTGATGCCTCACATCGCAGAGAAGGGTTCGATCGCCGTCGACGGGGTCAGCCTCACGGTCGCCTCCGTCGAGGATGACACCTTCTCGGTCGCGCTGATCCCGCACAGCCTGGGTGTGACCACCCTCGGCGGGCTGGCCACCGGCGATCGAGTCAACCTGGAGACCGATGTGATCGCCAAGTACGTGGAGCGGATCCTGGAGAACCGCCGATGAGTATCTCGCCGATCGAGGACATCATCGCCGCCTTCTCCCGGGGTGACATGGTGATAATGGTCGACGACGAGGATCGGGAGAACGAGGGCGACCTCATCGTCGCTGCCGACGCCGCCACCCCCGACAAGCTCGGCTTCATGCTCCGCCACACCAGCGGGATCATCTGCCTCTCGATCATCGGGGAGCGGCTCGACGAACTCGAGGTCCCGATGATGGTGGCCAACAACACCGATGTCCGGCGCACCGCCTTCACGGTGTCGATCGATGCCGCCAAGGGCACCACCACCGGGATCAGCGCCGCCGACCGCGCCCGCACGGTCGAGGTGGTGCTCGACCCGAGCTCGCGGCCGGAGGACCTGGCGCGGCCCGGCCACATGTACCCCCTGCGGTACGAGCCGGGTGGGGTGCTCAAGAGGGCGGGGCACACCGAGGCAGCCGTCGACCTGGCCCGGCTCGCGGGCCGGTACCCCGCCGGCGTCCTCGCCGAGGTGATGAACGACGACGGAACCGTCGCCAAGCTCCCGGACCTCGAGCGCTTCGCCAAGGAGCACGACCTCCTCATCGGGACCATCGCCGACCTCATCGCCTACCGCCGGCGCACCGAGCGTCTCGTGGAGCGCGTCATCGAGGCCCGGCTCCCGACCGAGCACGGAGAGTTCCGGGCGGTCGGCTACCGGTCGCTGGTCGACGAGCGCCAGCATCTGGCCCTGGTGATGGGCGACCTCGGGGACGGACAGGGTGTCCTCACGCGGGTCCACTCGGAATGCCTCACCGGCGACGTGTTCGGGAGCCGTCGCTGCGACTGCGGTCGGCAGCTCGACGCCGCGATGAAGCGGGTGGCCGAGGAGGGGCGGGGGGTGATCCTCTACATCAGGGGCCACGAGGGACGCGGCATCGGCCTGCTGCACAAGCTCGCCGCCTACCAGGTGCAGGACGACGAGGGTCTGGACACTGTCGACGCCAACGTCCATCTCGGCCTGCCCATAGACGCCCGTGACTACGGCGTTGGAGCCCAGATCCTCTATGACCTCGGTGTCCGTTCGATGAGGCTGATGACCAACAACCCGAAGAAGCGGGCCGGCATCGAGGGCTACGGCCTCTCCATCCTGGAGCAGGTGCCGCTCACCACCCCGCCCACCGAGGAGAACCGGGGCTATCTCGAGGCGAAGCGGCTCAAGCTGGGTCACACCCTGGACACGACAGAGTGACACGGGAGATCGAAGGCGCCCTCGACGGTGGTGGCCTCCACCTCGGGATAGTCGTCGCCAACTGGAACAGGGCGATCACCGACCGGCTCCTCCAAGGGGCACTGGAGCGCGCCAAGGAGCTGGAAGTCGAGGATGTCACCGTCATGCATGTCCCCGGCTCGCTGGAGCTGCCCGTGGCGGCATTGGCCCTCGCCCGGGACGGCTGCGACGCCATCGTCGCCATCGGGGCCGTGATCAGAGGCGAGACCGACCACTACGAGATCGTGGTCCGAGAGTGCTCTGCGGGCCTGACCCGGGTCGCCCTCGCCACGGGCATACCCGTGGCGCACGCCGTCCTGGCCGTCCACGATGTCTCCCAGGCGAGGGAGAGATCGGGGCCCGGGCCCGACAACAAGGGAAGGGAGGCGGTCGACGCCGCCGTTTCCACCGCCAACGCCATCGCGGGGCTTGGCGGTTGAGGGAAAGGCGGCCGTCCCTGGTAACCTGTCGCCACGACAACAGATGGCAAGAGCGGAAGCGCCTGCTTCCCCACCCGGCCGCTCCAGGGCGCGCCGTGGTCCGAGTGTACGAGTCGTCCGCGATGACGGCTTTGCCGGCAGCAGGGCATCCGCCCGCTGCCTTTTTCATTGACCAAGAGGAGGCAACAGCATCAGCGAATTGCGAGTGAACAACGCCATCAGGGCCAAGGAGGTCCTGGTGGTCGCACCCGACGGACAGCAGATCGGGGTGAAGAAGCTCCATGAAGCCCTGTGGCTCGCCGAGCAACTGGATCTCGATCTCGTCGAGGTGGCACCCAACGCCAAGCCACCCGTGTGCCGTCTGATGGACTACGGGCGTTACAAGTACGAGCAGTCCGTCAAGCAGAGAGAGGCTCGCAAGAAGCAGTCTCGCACCAGCATCAAGGAGCTCCGGATGAAGGTGCGGATCGGCGATCACGACTTCGACATCACGAAGAGGAAGGCAGCGTCCTTCCTCGACGACAACGACAAGGTCAAGGTCACCGTCCGTTTCCGGGGTCGTGAGAACGAGAGACCCGCCTTCGGCAAGGAGCTGCTGGATCGCCTCGCAGCCGAGCTGGCCGACCACGGCGTGGTCGAGCAGGCTCCGAAGCTGGAGGGCAGTGCGATGACGATGGTGCTGGCTCCGCTGCGTCGGCCCAGGGCCGCCGCGGTCGAGGAGAGGCAGCGCGCCGACGAAGGACTGCCCGACGACGAGCCGGCCGAGGACGAGCCCGCCGTCGGTCAGACAGAGGAATAGGAGGACGCCGTGCCCAAGATGAAGACGCACAGCGGCGCCAAGAAGCGGGTCAAGGTGACCGGGAGCGGGAAGCTCATGCGCCGCCAGTCGGGCGCCGGTCACTACAAGCTGGCCAAGGGCAAGCCCACCTTCCGCCGCCGCAAGGGTGAGGTGGAGATGGCCCCGGGCGACGCCAAGGTCATCAAGAAGCAGTTGGGGATCTGAGCCATGGCGCGCGTCAAGAGAGCCGTCAACGCCAAGAAGTCGCACAAGAAGGTCCTCGACCAGGCCAAGGGGTTCAAGGGCTCCCGCAGCCGGCGCTTCCGCACCGCCAACGAGCAGGTGATGCACGCCCTGCAGGACTCCTACCGCGACCGCAGGGCTCGCAAGGGAGAGTTCCGCAGGCTGTGGATCGCTCGCATCAACGCTGCGGCCCGTCAGAACGGGACCACCTACAGCCAACTGATCGCCGGTCTCAAGGCGGCCGAGATCGAGGTCGACCGGAAGATGCTCGCCGAGATGGCGGTGAGCGACCCGGAGGCCTTCGCCCAGCTCGTCCAGGCGGCGAAGAAAGCGTGATGACGGGCCGGGGTGCGCCCCGCGGGGCGCGTAACCCGGCCGTCGTCGCCGCCGCCCGCCTCCACCGGTCGCGGCACCGCCGGGACACCGGGCGCACCCTCATCGAGGGGCCGAACCTGCTCGAGGAGGCGCTGAACACCGGTGTGGTGCCCGAGCGCCTGTTCGCATCGGCCGACGACCAGGAGACCGTGCGTCTCGCCCGGGAGGCCGGTGTCGAGGTGATCATCGTCGACCAGGCGGCCATGGGCCGACTCGCCGGCACGGAGACACCCCGCGGCCCGGTCGCGGTCATCGCACCCAGGGAGCCGGTTCTCGACCGGTCGCGAGATCTCCTGGTCGCCCACGGGGTCGGTGAGCCCGGGAACCTCGGATCGCTGATCCGGACGGCGGCCGCCTTCGGCTGGGGTTTCGCCTGGACACCGGGCAGCGCCGACCCCTGGTCGCCCAAGTCGCTGCGGGCCGGTGCGGGCGGCCAATTCCGTGTCCCGGTGGCACGGATCGCGGGTGTGTCGGACCTCGATGGCTGGACCACCGTGGCGACCGTCGTCTCCGGTGGTGACGACCCTGCCTCCCTGGGGAAGGGTAACTGGGCAGTGTTGGTGGGCGAGGAGGCGTCAGGTCTCCCCGAGGAGGTGGTGGCCGTTGCGGATCGCCGGGTCACGGTGCCGATGCCGGGAGGCACCGAGAGCCTCAACGTCGGTGTCGCCGCCGGGATCGTGGTCTACCAGCTGACCAGGAACCGATCCGGGAGCCTCTAACCTCGCAGCCTCTGATGGACCCGCTGGCCACACTCGACGAAGCGCTCCGATCGGCCGGACCGATGGTGGCGGAGGCCTCGACCGTCGACGAGATCGACCGGGTCGAGTCGGCCTTGCTCGGAAAGGACTCACCCCTCGGCCAGGTTCGCCGCGCCATGGCCACGCTCGCCGCCGAGGATCGGCCCAAGGTAGGTGCCCGTCTCAATGAGGTCACCGTCGAGATCGAGAGTCTCATCCACGCCAAGCGACGGGAACTGCAGGCCCTGGAGGACGCGGCCAGGCTCGCAGAGGACTCCTTCGACGTCACCCTGGAGTCGGTCCGGCTGCCTGCGGGCACCCGTCATCTCATCCACCAGGTGATCGACGAGGTGGTGGACATCTTCGTCGGGTTGGGCTACCGGGTGGCCGAGGGCCCCGAGGCCGAACTGGCCTATTACAACTTCGACGCCCTGAACACACCCAAGACGCACCCGGCCCGTCTCGAGTCCGACACCATGTACCTGGAGTGGGGAGCCCCGGATGACGAGGTCCTGCTCCGCACCCAGACGTCGCCCGTCCAGGCCCGCTACATGGAGTCCCACCAGCCTCCGGTGTACATCGTCGCCCCGGGCCGCACCTACCGGACCGACACGGTCGACGCAACCCATCTCCCGGTCTTCCACCAGATCGAAGGGCTGGCGGTCGACGAGGGTCTGACCCTCGGCGACCTCAGGGGCACCCTCGCCCACTTCGCCCGCGAGTTCTTCGGTTCCCGAACGGAGGTCCGGCTCCGTCCGTCGTTCTTCCCCTTCACCGAGCCGAGCGCCGAGCTCGACGTCTCGTGCTTCATCTGCGGCGGCTCCGATCCGTCCTGCCGTGTCTGCGGGGGAGGGGGATGGCTGGAGATGCTCGGCTGCGGCATGGTCGACCCCAACGTCCTCGTCGCCGCCGGGTACGACCCCGAGGTCTTGTCCGGCTTCGCCTTCGGCGTCGGTGTGGAGCGGCTCGCCATGGTCCGGCACGGTCTCGACTCGATCAAGAACTTCATCGAGAACGACATCCGCTTCCTGAGGCAATTCCGATGAAGGTTTCACTGCGCTGGCTCCAGGAGCACATCGACCTCCCCACGACGGACGCGGCGGAGCTGGCCGGCGTGTTCACCTCGATAGGCCTCGAGGTCGAGGGCGTGGAGGCGCTGGAAGCCGACTGGACGGGTGTCTTCGTGGGAAAGGTGCTCGAGGTCGCCCCGCACCCGGACGCCGACCGCATTCGGGTGTGCCAGGTCGACATCGGTGCCGGCCCGACCCAGATCGTCTGTGGTGCCTGGAACTTCGACGCGGGTGTGTACGTGCCGGTGGCGGTGCCCGGCGCAGTCCTCCCGGGTGACTTCGAGATCGGCGAGCGAACCATCAGGGGAGTCACCTCCCACGGCATGATCTGCTCGGAGCGCGAGCTCGGGCTGGGGGAGGACCACGCCGGGATCCTGGTCCTCGACGGTGAAGAGGAGCCGGGCCGGCCCTTCGCCGAGCTGGTCGAGCTGCCCGACGTCGTCTTCGACCTCGCCATCGGCCCCAACCGCCCCGACGCCATGTCCATGGTGGGTCTGGCCCGAGACCTCGCCGCCTACTACGACATCGAATACCGCACACCGCCCGATGACCTGGTCACCGTTCCGGGCGACACCGAGCTGCGGGTGGTGATCGAGGACCCGACCGGGTGCCGACGATTCGTGGCGCGGGAGATCCGCGGTGTCACCGTCGGGCGCTCGCCCATGTGGATGCGACACCGTCTGGCCAAGGCCGGGATGCGCCCGATCTCCAATGTGGTGGACGTCACCAACTACGTGATGCTGGAGCTGGGGCACCCGCTGCACGCCTTCGATGCCGACAGCATCTCCGGCAATGAGCTCGCGGTGAGGCGCGCCTCCGAAGGTGAGACGCTGGTCACCCTCGACGGCGAGGAGAGGCGTCTGCTCCCCGACGATCTCATCATCTACGACCAGGACGGCCCCACCTCCATGTCGGGCACCATGGGTGGCGAGCGCAGCGAGGTCGGGGATGAGACCACCCGGGTGATCATGGAGGCGGCGTCCTGGGATCCGCCCACCATCATGTACATGTCCCGACGCCATGGGCTCCGCTCCGAAGCCTCACTGCGGTTCGAGAGGGGAGTGGACCCGGAGCTCGCCGACCGCGCCAACCGCCGGGCCTCGGCCCTGGTGGCGCAACTGTCGGGCGGCGAGGTCCTGGAGGGCGCAGTGGACGAGATCGCCGCGCCCTGGCAGCCCGCCGTCGTCGAGTTGAAGATGGCCGACGTCGACCGGCTCCTGGGCCCGGGTCTCGCTGCCGACCATGTGGCGGACATCCTCGAGCGTCTCGAGATGAAGGTGGATCGCGGTGATCCGATGAGGGTTGTGGTGCCCACCTTCCGGCCCGACCTCACCCGGCCTGCCGACCTGGTCGAAGAGGTGGCACGGATCCACGGGTACGACAGGTTCGAGGCACGCATCCCCACCGGCCCCGCCGGAGGTCTCACTGCGAGGCAGCGTCGCATGCGTCGCATCACCGAGACCCTTGCCGGTGCCGGCCTCTCCCAGGCGCTGAGTCTCCCGTTCGTTGGAGAACCCGACCTGGAGAAGCTGGGAATCGAAGGCCTCGGCCTGCTCACGGTGAAGAACCCCCTCCGGGAGGAGGAGTCCAAGCTGCGGCCGACGATGCTTCCCGGGCTGCTCAACGCCCTTCGACGCAATCTGTCCTACGGCGCGACCGGAGTCCATCTCTTCGAGACCGGCCGCGTCTTCCTCGTCGATCCCGACGATGAAGACCCTCGGCTCCCGTCACAGCCGATGCGTCTCGCCTGGGTGCTGCACGGCCCGTTCGGCATGAGCGTCGACGGGAGGCCATCCGTGGAGTCCGACGGACGTGTCTCTCTCGCCGTCTGGCGAAGACTCGCCGAGACGATCGGCATCGAGATGCGTCTCGTGCCCGGCTCGGCGCCCGGATTCCATCCCGGTCGCACCGCCGCCGTCGAGGTGGCGGGGGAGGCGATCGGACACGTCGGTGAGCTCCACCCGGAGGCGGCACGGGCGTTCGAGATCCCCGGTCGGGTCGGCATCGCCGAGCTCGACTATGAGCCATTGCTGGCGGAGGTGCCGAACGTCGCCGGCTTCACGCCCTCGGTATACCCGCACGTCGACTTCGATCTCTCGTTCCGGGTGTCCGATGACACCCTGGCGGTGGATCTGCTGCGGGTGACGAATGCGGCGGCCGGCGAGCTGCTCGAGTCGTCGTGGGTCTTCGACGAGTTCCGCGGACCGGACGGGGAGAGGGCGATCGCCATCCGGTATCGGCTCCGTGCCCGCGACAGGACGCTCACCAACGACGAAGTGGCCCCGATTCGCCGGGCCATGATCGAGGCGGGGGCCGGGATCGGCGCCGATCTGCGGGGCGCATGAGGACGACCGAGCTCGAGGACATCCTCATCGGGCCACCGGAGGAGGCCGCTCCTCAACTCCTCGGCTCCCTCCTGGTGTCCGCCATCGGCGGTGAGCTGGTGAGGATCCGCATCACAGAGGTCGAGGCGTACAAGGGCTCGGAGGACCCGGCGTCGCACGCCTACCGGGGGATGACTGCCCGCAACCGCTCCATGTTCCAGAGGCCCGGAACGCTCTACGTGTATCGCTCCTATGGCATCCATCAGTGTGCCAACACGTCGGCCGGCCCGGAAGGTGTCGGGTGGGGGATATTGATCCGCGGCGGTCAGGTCGTGGAGGGCGAGCACGTCGCCCGGCGACGCCGTGGCGGCCGACCGGACCTCGCCGATGGGCCCGGGAAGGTGTGCCAGGCGCTGGGGATCCTGGCGGACCACGACGGCACCTACCTGCTCGATGGCGAGCCGCCGCTCTGGCTCGAGCCTGGGGAGCAGCCGGAGGTCATCGTCTCCACACCGCGGATCGGGATCACCAAGGCACGTGACCTGCCCTGGCGCTTCGTTTCCGCGATCAGCGCCAACGCCTGAAGGTTTACCCTGGCATCCCCATGGCCACGGATCTCGACCGAATCCTGAGATACGCCGACCAGGTGGTGCCGCGTCAGGACCTGGAGCGCAAGCTTGCGGAAGGGCGCCCCCTGCGGGTCAAGCTGGGCGTGGATCCGACCGCACCCGCGGTGACGCTGGGTTGGGCGGTGGTCCTGCGCAAGCTGCGCCAGTTCCAGGACCTCGGTCACACGGCCGTGCTCATCATCGGCGACTTCACGGCCCGGGTGGGCGACCCGTCGGAGAGGGACGCCACCAGGAAGCGTCTCTCGGCGGAGGAGGTGAACCGCTACTCCGAGGCCGTGCTCGGCCAGTTCCGGCACGTGCTCTCGGACGAGAACCTGGAGATCCGTCGGAACTCGGAGTGGCTCGAGGCCCTGGACATGGAGGGGATGCTCGAGTTGACCAGCTCCGCCACGGTCGCCCAGATGCTGGAGCGCGCCGACTTCGCCAAGCGGTACGAGTCGGGGGCGCCGATCTCGGTGATGGAGTTCCTGTACCCGCTCCTCCAGGGCTACGACTCCGTGGCCGTGGAGGCCGACATCGAGCTGGGTGGCTCCGATCAGTTGTGGAACCTGATGGTGGGGCGGACGGTGCAGGAGCGTTTCGGGCAGAGCCCCCAGGTGGCGCTCACCGTGCCCCTCCTCGTGGGCACCGACGGCGTCCAGAAGATGTCCCAGTCCCTCGGCAACTACATCGGGGTCGAGGAGGAGCCGCGGGAGATGTTCGGGAAGACGATGAGCATCCCGGACGAGCTGATGGGGCAGTGGTTCCGTCTCGCCGCGGACCTCGAGCCCGAAGAGGTGGAGGGGATCGAGGCGGCGCTGGCATCTGGTGACCTGCATCCGGCCGAGGCGAAACGCCGGCTCGCCCGGGAGATCGTGACGCTGTACCACGGCGCCGAGGCGGCAGAGGCGGCGGAGCGGGAGTTCGACGAGGTGTTCAGGAAAGGCGGGACGCCAGAGGAGATCCCGATCGTCCGGGTGCCGGACGAGGACCCGGTGAGTGTCCCATCGTTGTTGCGCGACGTGTTCGGGATATCCGGCGCCGAGGCGCGGCGGCTGATCGACCAGGGCGCAGTGACTCTCGACGGTGAGATGCTCAGGGAATACGAGGCACCTCGGACGGCGTTGACGGGGATGACGCTCCGCGCCGGGAAACGGCGGTTCGTCCGTCTCTCGGATTGACTTGCATAGAAACTGGTGCGGGCTACAGTTCTGCCCGCAGGCCGGAGTGGTCCGGCCATCCGAAGCCGGTACGCCCGATCCACCGGGTCGGACGCGCCGGGTTGTCGTCTGTACCGGGGTCGCGATAGAATCGCCGACCCGACTGACACCAGACAGTCAGACGCGGAGTCTGTGAGGCTCCTTGACAACTGAACAATGTGCCAAAAGCCAGCAGTGCTCCAATCCGCTGTTGAAGGCAGGGGATGGGAGTGACTGTTCATGTGACGCGCCCAACGGGTCTCACGCCCGATGGTGTCGTCACGGTGTGCAATCAAAGCTCTGAGGCCTTTCGAGGCCTTGGACCCAAAAGAGCACAAACCCTTCACTGACACGAATCGCGCTTTGGCGCGTCGAGTGTTCGATGGAGAGTTTGATCCTGGCTCAGGATGAACGCTGGCGGCGTGCCTAATGCATGCAAGTCGAGCGACGCATACCGGAGGGGTAACCCACCGGTATGACGGAGCGGCGAACGGGTGAGTAACACGTGAGCAACCTACCCCTCAGACCGGGATAGCCCAGGGAAACCTGGATTAATACCGGATACCCTCGGAGATCTGCATGGACCTCTGAGGAAAGCTCAGGCGCTGAGGGATGGGCTCGCGGCCTATCAGCTTGTTGGTGGGGTAACGGCCCACCAAGGCATCGACGGGTAGCTGGTCTGAGAGGACGATCAGCCACACTGGGACTGAGACACGGCCCAGACTCCTACGGGAGGCAGCAGCAGGGAATTTTGCGCAATGGGCGAAAGCCTGACGCAGCAACGCCGCGTGGGGGAAGAAGGCCTTCGGGTTGTAAACCCCTTTCAGGAGGGAAGAAAATGACGGTACCTC
>DASVBU010000009.1:55000-57266 GCA_036375695.1 Acidimicrobiia bacterium
TCACTGGTCGAGTGATTCCGCGCGGAAGATGTAACGGGGCTCAAGCACACCGCCGAAGCTGCGGGACTCAGCGCAAGCTGGGTCGGTAGGGGAGCGTCGTGTTGCCGGCGAAGCGGCGGCGGAAGCCAGCCGTGGAGGCCACACGAGTGCGAATGCCGGCATGAGTAGCGAATGGAGAGTGAGAATCTCTTCCGCCGAATGTCCAAGGGTTCCTGGGGAAGGCTCGTCCGCCCAGGGTTAGTCGGGACCTAAGGCGAGGCCGAGAGGCGTAGTCGATGGACAACGGGTTGATATTCCCGTACCACTGCACGGGCGCCCAGGCCGAATCTGACTTGCTAAGGAAAGCCCTTCGGGGCCTACCGACCCAGTCAGTACTAGGCCAGCGATGGAGTGACGGGGAAGGCTAAGCGGACCCGGGCGATGGTTGTTCCCGGGGTAAGCGTGTGGGCGAGGTCCAGGCAAATCCGGACCTCACAAAGCCGAGGCGTGATGCCGAGCCGATTTAGGCGAAGCCGCTGAAGCCATGCCTCCGAGAAAAACTTCTAGCGAGCACGTGCAGTGCCCGTACCCCAAACCGACACAGGTGGACAGGTAGAGAATACCAAGGCGAGCGAGTTAACTCTGGTTAAGGAATTCGGCAAAATGGCTCCGTAACTTCGGGAGAAGGAGCGCCCCGGTAAAGTCATGGACTTCGCGTCCGCAGCTTGAGGGGGCCGCAGATACCAGACCCAAGCGACTGTTTACCAAAAACACAGCAGGGTGCTAAGTCGCAAGACGACGTATACCCTGTGACGCCTGCCCGGTGCTGGAAGGTTAAGTGGATGGGTTAGCTTCGGCGAAGCTCTGAAACTAAGCCCCAGTAAACGGCGGCCGTAACTATAACGGTCCTAAGGTAGACGCTCTCAGTCGTGCGAGAGCACTGCCCCTCCTGCCGGCGACGGCAGGGAGTGCAGCTGGCTATATGCTGGAAACACCGTGTATCCGGCGGTACCAGTTCCTGTCACAGCCCTTTCGTAGGGTCGAGACATGAACGGTGACAACCCGTCCGGTGCGGTCGATCAGCAGGAAAGGCCAGGTTTCGAGCAGTGGGTCGTCGGCTTCGTCGACGGCGAGGGCTGTTTCTCGATCTCGGTGGTGAGGAACGCCGGGTGTCGACTCGGCTGGCAGGTCCAGCACGAGTTCTCGGTCACCCAGGCTTCACCATCGATGCCCGCCCTGGAACTCCTGGTGGAGTTCTTCGGGTGCGGCACGATCATCAGGAACAGCCGTAGTGACGATCACCACCACGCCCTGGCGCGGTATTCGGTGAAACGTCGGTCCGATCTAGGCGATCGGATCATCCCGTTCTTCGAAGAACACCCGCTGATCACGGCGAAGCGACTCGATTTCGAGCGTTTCGTCCGTGTGATCCGCATGATGGAGGCAGGTCTCCACCTGAGCCCCGAAGGGCTGAGGGAGATCGCCGAGATCACCGAGCGGATGAATCGCAAGCAGCGATCTCGTTACCTGGAATCCTCAGAGGCCATACGCCAGCCACGTCCTCTCGACGGTGGACGTGAAGATATGGTCCGAGCCTCATAGCGATATGAGGAGCTCTCGAGCGAAATTCCTTGTCGGGTAAGTTCCGACCTGCACGAATGGCGTAACGACTTGGGTACTGTCTCAACCAGAGACTCGGCGAAATTGCAGTGTGAGTAAAGATGCTCACTACCTGCGGCAGGACGGAAAGACCCCGGAACCTTCACTGTAGCTTGACATTGGTGTCTGGCGCGTGATGTGCAGGATAGGTGGGAGACTGAGAAGCGGAGGCGCCAGCTTTCGTGGAGTCACCCTTGAAATACCACCCTTCACGTGACGGACATCTAACCCGGATCCGTTATCCGGATTGGGGACAGTGTCTGGCAGGCAGTTTCACTGGGGCGGTGGCCTCCTAAAGCGTAACGGAGGCGCCCAAAGGTTCCCTCAGTCTGGTCGGCAATCAGACGGCGAGTGTAAATGCACAAGGGAGCTTGACTGCGAGACCTACAAGTCGAGCAGGGACGAAAGTCGGGATTAGTGAACCCATGGTTACACGTGGGTGTGCCATGGTTCAACGGCTAAAAGGTACTCCGGGGATAACAGGCTTATACCCCCCAAGAGTCCATATCGACGGGGGTGTTTGGCACCTCGATGTCGGCTCGTCGCATCCTGGGGCCGGAGCAGGTCCCAAGGGTCGGGCTGTTCGCCCGTTAAAGCGGCACGCGAGCTGGGTTCAGAACGTCGTGAG
>DASVBU010000015.1:0-39152 GCA_036375695.1 Acidimicrobiia bacterium
AGGGAGTGGGGGAAGGTACCGCCGCCGAAGGCGGGGGTAGGGGGTGGTTCCCACTCGCACAGCTCCCGGAGCGCCACAGAGAAATCCTCCGGTCCGGACGGCCAGACCGCCGATACACTGGGCGGTACCCCATGGGGGTGAAACGGTTTCGACGTTGAGTGTTGAGGCGTTGGAAGCGAGCCGGGGTCTCCGGGGCCCTGTCAACAAACCGGAACAACAAACAAGTGCCGAAGACAACTTCGCACTGGCTGCCTAATTAGCAGCCCGTCCTGCCGATCCGCTCCCGCCGGGTCGGGCCAGGGCGTCGCAATGCGGGATGCTTCACCCGGGGCGTCGGGACCGGGTGGAAAAGACGACTCCGACTAGGTGCGAGAAAACTCGTCGTCAGAGTTCTCGTATCCGAAGCTCGCTGACGACTGCGCTCGGAGATGCCTTCGCCGAAGGCTCAGCGGACCGGGGTTCGACTCCCCGCACCTCCACCATCGGCTCTCGCGGCGATGAACGGCCGCCGCGAAGCCGACCAACGCGTCCGACCGTGCCCGAGAGTGAATCAGCGCTGGCGGACGACCAGCTTCGGTTGCACCAGGACGTGGGCGAAGCCGGGGGAGGGGCGACGGGGAGAGACCTCCGAGCCCTCCGGCCCCATGAGCAACTCGAGCACACCCTTGGCCACCTCCTCAGGTCGCTGCTCGACGCTGGAGAAGCCGAGCGCCTCGGCCACTGGTGTGTTGTCGAACCCGTAGATGGGGAGATCCCTCCGACCCACGGCCAAAGCGGCGAGGTAGGCGCCGAACGCCAGGGTGTCGCTGGCACACACCATGGCATCCACTTCCTCGATCACCGGCTCGGCAGCCCTCCGCGCCGCGTGGACTTCTTCATAGGCCACCACTCGGGGGCTGCCCGTGTCACCGTGGGCCGTGATCACCTGATGCCAGCCGGAGGCGCGGTCGTCACCGGTGCCCGAACCCTCGGGCCAGCCGAGGAATCCGACGCGCGGGCCGTGCCTCAATGCGTGGATCGTGGCGTCACGGGTGCCTGATGCCCCGTCGACGTCGACCCACAGATGCGCCGGGTCACCGACGTCGTCCTCGCCCCACGGGCGGCCGAAGGAGACGAACGGCACTCCCTTGTCCCGCAGCCAACGTGTGCGTGGGTCTCCGTGGAACGTGCCGCTGATCACCACCGCGTCCACCTCTCCGCCTTCGATGAGCTCGCTCAGCCGCTGGATCTCCTCGTCGGGCGATTCGGCGGCGTAGACCAGCATCCTCATGCCACGGTCGCTGGCGCGCTCCGTGAGGGCGTGAACGAAACGGTCGAGGACCGTGCCCGAGATGCCACCGGAGTAGGGGTCGAGGTGGATCCCGATGGTGGACGAGCGCAGCGTCCGCAGCCTACGTGCCGCGGCGTGACGTCGATACCCCAGACGGGAGATGACCTCGTCGACCCGGGCGCGAGTCTCCGGACGCACGATCTCGGGGCGGTTGAGCACGTTCGAAACCGTCTGACGGGACACACCCGCCTCTCGTGCAACGTCCTGGATTGTCGGCGCCCTCTTCGGACGGGAGAAACCTCTCGACTTCACTTGACGCACCCCAACCTTTCAGCATACTCTCCGCCCGCCATGGCATTTGATCGTTCAAATGCTGATTCGACTCTCCGCTGGTTCGGGCCTTCTCGCCCATCCCGGGGGACCCAGCGGTTCACCACTGCGCCAAGCGATTGCACGGCAATAGCAGAAGGAGCCAGTACATGAAACGGCAGACACGCCGCCGCTTCGAGGTATTGGCGCTCCTACTCGTGAGCGCCCTCGTCCTCGCAGCATGCGGTTCTGGTTCAGGTGATGGCAACGGGGATGGAGGTGACGGTGACCTCACGTCATCGGACGACCCGTTGACCATCCTCATCGGATCGTCCGGTGATGCCGAGACCAATGCCGTCCAGGAGGCAGTCGCTGCCTGGTCGGAGCAGTCCGGGGTCGAGGCCACGGTGCAGGTGGCCAGTGACCTCAACCAGGAATTGTCGCAGGGCTTCGCCTCGGGCGAGCCGCCGGACCTGTTCTACCTGTCGCCCGACGCGCTCGTCGGATACGCCGCGAACGGTTCGGTGAAGGCCTACGGCGACCTCCTCGAGAACAAGGACGACTTCTACGAGGCGCTGGTCGACAACTTCACCGTCGACGGTGAGTTCTATTGCGCACCGAAGGACTTCTCGACCCTGGCGCTGGTCATCAACGACGCCATGTGGTCCGATGCCGGCCTGACCGAGGACGACTACCCGACCACGTGGGATGAGCTGGCCGATGTCGCCGCCAAGCTCACCACGGATGGCCGCGTCGGTCTCGCATTCGGCGCCGAGTGGCAGCGCATCGGTGTCTTCATGGCTCAGGCCGGTGGCGCTCTCGTCGAGGACGGTGTGGCCGTCGCCAACAGCGACGCCAACGTCACCGCGCTCGAGTACGTGAAGGAGCACCTCAACGACGGCACCTTCGCCTACGCCGCCGACATCGACGCCGGCTGGGGCGGCGACGCCTTCGGCAAGCAGGTGGCGGCGATGGTGATCGAGGGCAACTGGATGAACGGCTTCATGCAGAACGACCACCCGGACATCGAATACACGGTGGTCGAGCTGCCCGCCGGCCCCAGTGGCAAGGGCACCCTGCAGTACACCAACTGCTGGGGCATGGCCACGGACAGCCCGAACCAGCAGGCCGCCCTGGACCTGGTCGAGTACCTGACCACGGCCGACCAGATGCTGGCGTTCGCCGAGGCGTTCGGCCCGATGCCGGCCGTCAAGTCCGCCGCCGATGCCTGGCGTGAGGCCAACCCCGAGATGGCGGCCTTCCTGGCCGGTGCCGAGTACGCCCAGTGGCAGCCGGTGGTGGCTGAGATCGGCAGTGTGATCGGCGATTTCAACTCCCAGCTCGGGTCGTTGAAGGACGGAGATCCGAAGGCACTCCTCGACACGGTTCAGGCCAACCTCGAGGCCATCCTCACGGAGTAGAACTGGGGCCCGTCTGACCCATGAGTGACAGGACGGGCTTCCTGGCTCGTCGCGCCGGGTCCTCCGGGATCCGGCGCGGCGAAGCCGCGGCCGGATGGCTGTTCACCACCCCGGTGGTGGTCATCGTCGGCCTCTTCCTCTTCATCCCGGTGCTGATGGCGCTGTGGGTGAGCTTCTCCGATTGGGGCGGGCGCGGCAGCCCCCTGTCGGGTCGGGTGAACTTCGTCGGTCTCGACAACTACACGGCAATCCTGCTCGACGGAGGCCTGCCCACCAGGGACTTCGGGACCGCGATCCGGAACAACTTCTGGTACGTGATCCTCGTGGTCCCCTTGCAGACGGCCTTGTCGCTGTTGCTGGCGGTCCTGGTCAACAACGCCGTGCTCCGGGGCCGGGGCTTCTTCCGCACCGCCTTCTACTTCCCGTCGGTGACCAGTTCCGTCGCCATCACCGTCCTCTGGCTGTTCCTCTTCACCGGGAGCGGTGTGGTCAACCAGGTGCTCTCCTGGGTCGGCATCCATGGCCCCAATTGGTTCAACGACCCCTCCGGCATCGTTCATGGGCTCCTGGGGAACCTTGGAGTCGAAACGGGACCTGAATTCCTCACCTCGCGAGCGTTCCTCGGCGTCTCCTTCTGGGACTGGCTCGCAGGTCCCTCGATGGCGATGACCGCCTACATCCTGATGGCGGTGTTCACCACGAGCGGGACCTTCATGCTCCTCTTCCTCGCCGGTCTCCAGAACGTCGGTCACGACGTCCAGGAGGCGGCCATGATCGACGGGGCCACCTCCTGGCAGAGGTTCTGGAAGGTGACCTTCCCGCTCCTCCGACCGACGCTCTTCACCGTTCTGACCCTGGGGCTGATCGGCACGTGGCAGGTCTTCGACCAGATCTATGCGGGGACGGCCGGCGATCCCGGCAAGACGACTCTGACCCCGGCGTTCCTCTCCTATCAGCGCGCCTTCGTACAACAGGGCTGGGGTCAGGGTGCCGCCATGGCCTTCATCCTGTTCGTGATCATCCTGGTCTTCACCGGTTTCCAGCGGTGGGTGCTCCGGGAGCGGACACCCAAGCCGAAGGGACGTCTGGCCGAGGCCAAAGCGGGGACTCCATGACGGCCACGACACCACGAGTCGCCCTGCAGACTCCCAAAGCCCCGGCCATGGCGCGTGAGATGGTGGGAGCCAGGCTCTGGAGGCAGGTCGCACTCTATGCCCTGCTCGTGGCCCTCTCCCTGGTCTACATCTACCCGTTCCTCGTCCAGGTGGCGACGTCTTTCAAGACCGAAGCGGAGGCGGCTTCCAACGCCATCTCCCTCATCCCGCGTACGTTCACCACCGCCGCCTATGAGCGGCTCTTCGTCTTCTCCGACTTCCCCCTGTGGGCCCGCAACAGCATCATCGTGACGCTCATCGTCACCGCCGGCCGGGTGTTCTTCGACTCGCTCGCCGGCTACGCCCTCTCCCGCCTCCATTTCCGTGGGCGTGGGGTCGTCTTCGCCTTGCTGATCGCGGTCATGGCCGTCCCGGCGGTGGTGCTGCTCATCCCGAAATTCCTGGTGATCCGCCAGTTCGGCATCTACAACACGTTCTTCGGGATGACCCTCCCGCTGTTGGTGGATGCCGCAGGTGTGTTCATCATGAAGAACTTCTTCGAGTCCATCCCGGTGTCGGTGGAGGAGCAGGCGCGGATCGACGGGGCGGGCGCGTTCCGGACGTTCTGGTCGGTGGTGCTCCCCATGGCGCGACCGGCGCTGATCACCATCATCATCCTCTCGTTCCAGGGCTCGTGGAACGAGCTGAGCCACTTCATCGTGTCGGCATCGGACCCGGATCTCGTCACCCTGACCAAGGGTGTGGCCCAGCTCGCCAGCGGTCAGCTCGGTCAGGGCACCCAATACCCGTTGAAGCTCGCGGCCGCGCTGATAATGACCATTCCCGTGGCTCTGCTCTTCTTCGCCTTCCAGCGTCAAATCATGAGTGTCACCGAGGGTGCCGTGAAGGAATGACGGCTCGTCAGCCATTGCTGCACGAGGCCGTCGTCACGATTTGCGCCCCCACTCAGGCGTGGTCCGATGCCGACGGCGACATCGGCTCCGAGCCGATCCACGGCGTGTATCACGGCGACACCCGCCTCCTCCGGCGTGTCTCGCTCGAGGTCGCCGACTGTCCCATCGATGGCATCGCCTGCGTGCCCGAAGGTGCGGACCGGGTCACCTTCGTCGGTCTGCTGCGCGCCTTGGGCGGCCAGTTGCCCGACCCAACCGTTCGGGTGCTGAGAGAGCGCTCGGTGGCACCGGGGACCTTCACCGAGAAACTCGTCGTGCAGTCGCATCGCCAGGCCGAGCTGACCACCCGGCTCTCGGTGCGGCTCACCCCCGAGTTCGCTCCGATGCAGGAGGTAAAGGGTGGGGTCGCCATCGCGGCGGAGTGGAAGCAAGAGGGTGAGACCCTCACCGACGGGACCAGGCACATTCGGCTCGAGGCCGCGGGAGCGGAGGTCGCCGTCGACGGCCGCGACGTCCTCCTGAGCTGGTCCGTCCAGGTCCCGCCGCGGTCAGAGACCACCCTGCACTGGTCGGCCGAGATCACCGATCCCACGCTCGTCGTGGCGGCTCCCCGTTCCGATGCCCCTCGCGTCCGGGTCCCCGAGACCGACGAGCCGCGTCTCCAGCGCTGGCTCGAGCAGGCTCGCCGTGACCTCGATGCCCTCCGGCTCGTCCTGCCCGACAATCCCAACGATGTGTTCTTCGCCGCCGGCGCGCCCTGGTTCCTCACTCTGTTCGGGCGGGACTCGATCTGGGCGGCGCGGCTCCTCCTGCCGTTGAACGTCGAGCTCGCACGGTCCACCCTTCGCATCCTGGCGCGCCTCCAGGGGAAGGTCACCGATCCCGAGTCGGCCCAGGCTTCCGGGAAGATGCCCCACGAACTGCGCAGCGACACCGTCAGGATCGTGGGGGAGAACACCTGGTTCCCGGCCCTTTACTACGGATCGGTCGACGCCACCCCCCTCTGGGTCTGTCTTCTTGCGGATGCCCACGACGCCGGCATGCCCGAGAGCGACGTGCGGGAGCTCTTGCCGGCACTCCGCTCCGCGTTGACCTGGATCACCGAGCGCGGCGACTCCAGCGGCCACGGCTTCGTCGATTATGTGGACGAGTCCGGTCATGGTCTCAAGAACCAGGGCTGGAAGGACTCGGGCGACTCCATCCAATGGCGTGACGGGCGTCTCGCCGAGGGCCCCATCGCCTTGTGCGAGGTGCAGGGGTACGCCTACGAGGCGGCGATGCGCGGCGCCGACCTGCTCGAGGCGTTGGGCGAGGACGGCCCGGATGGGCTCAGGGCATGGGCTCGCGACCTGGGCGACCGATTCCGGGAGCGCTACTGGGTCACCACCGAGGAAGGCCGTTACCCGGCCGTGGCGGTCGACGCGCACGGCGACCCGGTGGACAGCCTGACGAGCAACATCGGCCACCTTCTGGGCACGGGGATCCTCACCCCGGAGGAGGAGCGGCAGTGCGCCGACCTGCTGCTGGGCCCGTCCATGGCCACCGGATTCGGAGTCCGGACACTGTCGGACGGCGCCGCCGGGTTCTGGCCATTGAGCTACCACGGCGGGAGTGTCTGGGCCCACGACACCGCCATCGCCATCCACGGCATGATGCGGTGCGGGCTACATGACCACGCGGCGCGACTGGTCGACCAGTTGCTGGCGGCGGCAGAGGGCTTCGGCTACCGGATGCCAGAGCTGTACTCGGGAGATTCCTTGGGCGCGACGCCGATTCCGTATCCGTCGGCATGCCGACCGCAGGCATGGTCGGCTGCCGCTGCCGTGGTGTGCGCCCTGGCCCGCGAGGCCGCTCGAGCCTGACCGGTCAGACGGTGTTCTGATCGATCCAGTCGAGATAGGGGCCGTGCCCTTCGACGACCGGGATCCTGATCACCTGCGGAACCTCATACGAGTGGTGCTCCAGGACGTAGGCCTCGACTTCCGGGTAGCGGTCGGAGCGGGTCTTGATCACCAGGAGCCACTCACCTTCCTCCATGATCTGGCCCTTCCAGGTGTAGACGCTGGTGATGGGGAACCGCTGCACGCCCGCTGCCAGGCCACGTTCGACCAGACCGCGCGAGATCGTCCGGGCCTCGTCCTCGGACCCGCAGGAGACGAGGATCAGGCTGGCGTCGGTCATCCCCGCCGATGGTAGGTCGGGGCGCGCGGCATCCATCTGCCACCAGATGCGCACGTCGCCTGAGTTACCGTCAGGGCGTGAGCTTCCCGGCCAAGGTCCACATCACCGAATCGTCGCCCCGTGACGGCCTGCAGTCGTTGGGTGCGTTCATACCCACCGAGGCCAAGGCGAAGCTGATCGACGACCTCGCCGCCGCCGGGGTCAAGACCTTCGATGCGGTGTCCTTCGTCAGCCCGAAATGGGTCCCCCAGATGGCCGATGGCTCAGAGGTGGTGGCCAGGGTGACCGCCCCGGGCGTCCGGCTCGGTGGTCTCGTCCCGAATATGAAGGGACTGGAAGCCGGGCTCGCCGCCGGGCTGAGGTACTTCGGCGTCCTCACCGCCGCGTCGGAGACGTTCTGTCAGCGGAACCTCAACGCCAGCGTCGACGAATCGATGCACCGCATCCGCAGCATCCTGCTCGAGGCGCCCGGGGACGTCACGTTCCGCGGCTACGTCTCCACCGCCACCCACTGCCCGTTCGAGGGGGAGCAGGACCCGGACTGGGTGGCCCACCTCGCCGAGACGCTCCTCGAGTGGGGCGTCGAGGACGTCTACCTCGGAGAGACCATCGGCAAGGCCACCCCGTACCACGTGGAGAGGCTGCTCGCCGAGGTTCTCGACCGGGTTCCCGTGGAGAGGGTCGGTGTCCACTTCCACGACACCTACGGACAGGCCGTGGCCAACACGGTCTCGGCGTTGGAGCACGGCATCGACAAGATGGACTCGTCCGCAGGTGGTCTTGGGGGCTGCCCCTACGCGCCGGGGGCGATGGGCAACGTCGCCACCGAGGACCTCATCTGGCTGCTCGACGGGATGGGCATCGAGCACGGTCTCGACGGTCTCATCATCGCCAGGGTCGCGCAGGAGTTCTGCGCCACCCACGGGCTGGCATACCAGAGCCGCGCCGGGCGGGCCATGCTCGCGGCCGCGACGACCCGTGATTAGCTCTTCGCAGCCCCAGAGCCAGGAGGTCGCGATGACAACGGCGTCGATCCGGTTCTCCCAGGTGAAAGTCCCGCGACCGGTGAGCGCTGGATGCCCGAGCTTCCGTCCTGACCGTGCGTCCCTCACCGAGTAGGTTCCAGGGCCCCTAGCCCGAGGAGGCCCCGAATGAGCTCGATGGTCGACGAGATCCTGAGCCGACTACCCGCCGACGAATTGGCCGATCGGCTGGGGACCGACCCGGACACCGCGATGGATGCGGCGCGACGGGCATTGCCTGCCTTGTTGAGTGGTCTCGACCTGGAGGTCCAGTCGGGAAAGGCAGAGGCCCTCACCGCGGCAGCGCTGGAGGATCACGACCCGGATCTGCTCGATCAGGGCAACCCGCTTGCGCTCGTGGACTTCTCCGACGGGGAGAAGATCCTCGGCCACCTGTTCGGGGACAACCGGTCGGCGGTGGAGCAGCGCCTCGGAGCCACCGGGAAGGCGGAGGCGGGGCTGTTCTCCAAGCTCCTCCCGATCCTCGCCCCGCTCGTGATGTCGTGGCTCGCCGGCAGATTGAGGAACAAGACGGATGCGGCCACGTCGGGCAGTGGAGGCGGAGGCGGTCTGGGCGACCTGCTCGGTGGGCTCCTCGGCCGCGGGACCGGAGCTGCCGGTGGCGGTCTCGGGGACCTGTTGGGAGGGATCCTCGGCGGCGAGAAGGAGGCCGGGAAGCAGGCGATGCCGGATCTCGGCGGCCTGTTCGACATGTTCACCGGGGGAGGCGACGACGACGGCCCCGACCTCGGCGACATCCTCGGTCCTCGCTGAGTAGCCGCAACCACGTGGACGCGCCAGACTTGGCGGCGTGAAATCCATCTACATCGACGACGATCTGGCGGCGATCCGCCAGGCGGTCGCCGAGTTCGTCGAAAAGGAGATCGTCCCCCACGTCGACGATTGGGAGCGCGCCGGCGAGGTGCCGCGATCGGTCCTCGAGCAGATGGGCAAGCTCGGGTTCTTCGGCCTGCGCGTCCCGGAGGAGCATGGTGGGGTGGGTCTCGGACATATCGCCTCCGTGGTGTTCGCCGAGCAGCTCGGCCGGTGCACTTCGGGTGGGACCACCATCACGGTCCTGGTCCACACCGATCTCGCCATGCCCTATCTGACCCGGTTCGGCTCCGAGGAGCAGAAGGCCCGCTGGCTGCCGGGGATGATCACGGGTGAGACTCTCTCCGCCATAGGTGTCACCGAGCCCGATGCCGGCTCGGACGTGGCGTCGATCCGCACCACCGCCCGTCGGGACGGCGACGGCTGGCGGATCAACGGCACCAAGATGTTCATAACCAACGGCGGGATCGCCGACCTGGTGTTCGTCGCCGCCCGCACCGACCCCGACGCCAAGGCCTCACGCGGGATGTCGATTTTCGCCGTGGAGAAAGGTACGGAGGGGTTCACCGCCACCCGGGCCTTGGTGAAGATGGGATGGCACGCCTCCAACACCGCCGAGCTGGTGCTCGACGACGTGTGGGTGCCCGACGCCAACCGGATCGGCGAGCTCAACCGGGGCTTCTACTACGTGATGACCAATTTCCAGAACGAGCGGCTCGTCCTGATGGGAGCGGCTCTCGGGGAGTGCCAGGAGGCCATCGACCTGACCGTCGGCTACGTCAAGGAGCGGGAGGCCTTCGGCGCCCCGCTCTGGGAGAAGCAGGCGATTCGCCAGCGGCTGGCGATGCGCCAGGCCGAGGTCGACGCCGCCCGCGAGCTCGTCTATCGGACCGCATGGCTGATGGACCAGGGTGAGGACGCGGTGCGCGAGGTGTCCGAGTGCAAGGCACTGGTCGGGGAGCTCTCCAACCGGGTCCTCTACGACTGTGTCCAGTTCCACGGTGGCATGGGCTACATGCGGGAGACGCCGGTGGAGCGCATGTATCGCGACGTCCGCATCAACTCGATCGGGGGCGGGGCCACCGAGGTGATGCTCGACGAGATCGCCAAGCGGCTCTAGCCCACACGCGCCCGGGCCGCCTCCAGTTCGTCATCCTCCAGCGGGTGCCAGGAGGTCTCCAGGCCGAACCAGAGGCTCTTCGAGATCGGGTAGAAGAGGAGCGGGACCAGGCCGCAGATCCCGATCGACGTCGCCATCACCGCACCCCATTGGACGTCCGGCCACGTGGCGACGATGAGGCCGATGAACGCCACGCCGAAGAGGAGGAACGTGACGGTCGTGTTCATGATCATGGCGCCGACCCAGTAGCCCTCCTCGCGCTCGAACTCGACGCCGCACCGAGGACAGGTCTTCGCCATGCGGAACCACGACTCGAACGCCGGCCCTCCACACCTGGCGCAGCGGCGGGCCAGGCCGCGCAGTGCCCTGGTGGCGAACGACTCGTCTTTGCTCACTCGATCGAGGGTATCGTGTCGGCCCGTGATGGTCGCCTACAGCCGAGGCGCCGCCGGTTGGAGCGGCCAGAGGGGGATCCGGAAGTGAAGTTGCACATCGTCGGGTCCTCCGGGACGTTCCCCGCTCCCGGTCGTCCCTGTGCCGGATACCTGATCGAACACCGCAACACCAGGGTCCTCTGCGATGCCGGGCCCGGGACCTTCATGAGCCTCCCGATCGATCCCGACATGATCGACGCGGTGGTGATCTCCCATCAGCACGCCGATCACTGCTCCGACCTGCTCACCATCTTCCACGCCTGGTCCTACCGGCCCAACCCCCGTAGTGACGTTCCCGTCTACGCCCCGGCATCCGTGATCGAGCGCGTCGCCTCGTTCGTCGACCACGGCCAGGAGGACGTGTTCGCCAGCACCTTCCGGCTCCAGCCAGTGACGGGCGGAGATGAGGTGAGCATCGGCGACATCGGTGTCCGCTTCGCCGACATGTACCACTCGGTCCCCTGCGTCGGCTCGAGATGGGAGGCCGGGGGGCGGTCGTTCTTCTACACGGGGGACACCGGGGCCGCGGGGGACTGGCGGGAGGCCGCTCGGGATGTGGACCTGATGCTCTCCGAGGCCAGCTACCAGGAGTCGAACAAGGACCCCAGCTATCCGATGCACCTCAGCGCGGCGGAAGCCGGCGAGATCGCCCGTGAGGTGGGAGCCGACAAGCTGGTGCTCACCCACATCCCGCCTTATCTCGATGCGGCCCTGTCGGTCCACGAGGCCGAACAGCGTTTCGATCGCCCGGTGGGGCTGGCGGTGCCCGGAGTCGGCTTCGACGTCTGACGCCGGTACCGTTTCCGGCATGACCGATCGCTCTCCCGATCAACTCCGCCCGGTGAGCATGGAACTGGGGTTCACCGACGCCACGCCGGGCTCGGTCCTGATCTCGATGGGCAACACCAAGGTGTTGTGCACGGCCTCGCTGGACACGGCGGTCCCGAAGTGGATGGCCGAGACGGGGGAGGGGTGGGTCACCGCGGAGTACGCGATGCTCCCCGGCTCCGGCAGAGAGCGCGTGCGCCGGGACCATGTCTCCGGCGGCCGCGCCAAGGAGATCTCCCGTCTCATCGGCAGGGCGCTCCGGGCGGGCGTCGACATGAAGGCCCTTGGCGAACTGGTGGTGCGGGTGGATTGCGACGTTCTCCAGGCCGACGGCGGCACCAGGACCGCGGCGGTCACCGGTGCCTGGGTGGCCATGCACCAGGCCCTCCAGGACGGCGTCGCCAACGGCCTCCTCGACCACAACCCGATAATCGACGAGATCGCGGCGGTGTCGGTTGGGATCGTCGACGGCGTCGCCTGGCTCGACCTGGACTACGAGAAGGACGTGCGCGCCGAGGTCGACATGAACGTGGTCATGACCGGACGGGGCCTCCTGGTCGAGGTGCAGGGGACCGCCGAGAGGGCGCCCTTCACCCGGGACGACCTCAACGGTCTCCTCGACCTGGCCGCGGTGGGCATCGCCGAGCTACAGGACCTGCAGCGGCGGGCGGTGGAGGCGTGATTCCGCGGCTGGTCATCGCCACCAAGAACAAGGACAAAGTGAGGGAGATGCGGACCCTTGTCCACGATGCCGGCATCGCCCGGGAGGTCGTGGAGGGGCTCGACTGGGAGGACGTGGAGGAGACCGGCGCGACCCTCGAGGAGAACGCGCTGATCAAGGCCCGGGCCGTATGCGAGGCGACAGGGCTGCCGTCGCTGGCCGACGATACCGGTCTGGAGGTCGAGGCCTTGGACGGTGCGCCCGGGGTCAGGACCGGGCGCTTCTCGGGGCCGAACGCCACCTACGACGAGAACGTCGACCACCTCCTGGGTCTCCTCGGTGATCGGCAGGATCGGCGCGCCCGATTCCGAACCGTCGTGGCGCTCGTCTTCCCCGACGGCGTCGAGATCACCGCGGAGGGTGTGGTCGAGGGGGAGATCACCCGGGAGCCACGAGGCGACGACGGCTTCGGCTACGACCCGGTGTTCGCCATCGACGGAGTGACCCTGGCGGAGATGGGGGTCGAGGGCAAGAACCGCATCTCCCACCGCGCCCTCGCGGTGCGGGCCTTGGCGCAGGAGCTCGGAGTCGGATGAAGCGGGTCGTGGTGGTCGGGGCCGGATTCGGCGGTCTCAACGCCGTCAAGACCCTGGGGGGGAAGCCGGTCGAGATCACGGTCGTCGACCGTCGCAACTTCCACCTCTTCCAGCCCTTGCTCTATCAGGTGGCCACGGCCGCCCTCAACCCGAGCGATATCGCCTACCCCATCCGCTCCGTGTTCCGGCGACAGACCAACGTGTCGTCGGTGATCATGGACGAGGTCGTCGACATCGATCTCGTCGCCCGGGAGGTGCATCTCGCCGACGGCGGTGTGGCGTCGTACGACTACCTGATCGTCGCCGGCGGGGCCACCCACTCGTACTTCGGTCACGACGACTGGGCGGAGCACGCCCCGGGTCTGAAGACGGTCGAAGATGCGCTGACCATCCGCAGGCGCATCCTCGCCGCCTTCGAGCAGGCCGAGATCCACCCGGAGCGGGCGGATGAGCTCCTCACCTTCGTGGTGGTGGGGGCGGGCCCGACGGGTGTCGAGCTGGCAGGTGCCCTGATCGAGATCGCGGTCCACGCCATGACCCGGGAGTTCCGGCGGATCGACCCGTCCCAGGCGAGGGTGATCCTGGTGGAGGGGACCGACCGTGTCCTGCCGCCCTATCCCGAGTCGCTGTCGGCGAGCGCCCGATCCCAACTGGAGGGGATGGGGGTGGAGGTCCTCACCGGGGAGATGGTCTCGAGCGTCGACGTCGATGGGGTCGAGCTGGCGAGCGGCCGGCGGATCGAGGCGGCGACGGTCCTGTGGGCCGCCGGAGTGCAGGCATCGCCGCTTGGGGCGAAGCTCGGCGTGGCCCTCGACCGCGCCGGGCGGGTCGAGGTGGAGCCCGACCTCTCGGTCCCCGGGCATCCCGAGGTGTTCGTGGTGGGCGATCTGGCACGCGTCCCGGATGTCCCGGGTGTGGCACCTGCGGCGATCCAGATGGGGAAGCACGCGGCCCGGATGATCCTCGCCGACCTCGAAGGACGACCCAGGCGGAGGTTCCACTATCGCAACAAGGGTTCGCTGGCCACGATCGGGAGAGCGAGGGCTGTGGCCGACTTCGGATGGCTCCGCTTCGGAGGGTTCTTCGCCTGGGGGGCCTGGCTGGCGATCCACATCTGGTATCTGATCGGCTTCCGCAACCGTCTTCTGGTCCTGGCTTCCTGGGCCTGGAACTACGTCACGTTCCGTCGGGGAGCCCGGATCATCACCGGGCTCCCGAAATAGGACCAAAGACCCAATCGACCACCCAGGGTAACCATTCGCCACTCTCCGTCGATAACAAGGGTGTGAGCCTCCCAACTCGCCCATACCGTTCTTCCGAGCGCGGCGCCAGCCTCGTGGAGTTCGCGATGGTGATGCCGTTGCTCCTGTTGTTGTTGTTCGGTGTCATCGAGTTCGCCTGGCTGTTCACCCAGAACCTGGACGTGCGTCATGGCGCACGAGAGGCAGCCCGACTGATCGCCGTCAACTATCCGGATGGACCGGTCTTCCCGGCCCCGTCACCGACCGACGCCACCCAGACCGACGAGATCGTCGCCGAGGTCTGCAGCCGGATGACGTCGGCGAGGGACGTCCGCATCACCCTGCAGAGCAGCGGCGGGGTCGGTGACCCGGCGGTGGCAGAGGTGTTCGCCGATGCCTACTCGCTGACCAACTTCTTCGACTGGGCCATCCCCGAGGACATGGTCTTGTCCTCACGGGTCGAGATCCGCGTCGAGCAGCCGGCGGGATGGGCCTCCGTGACGGAGCAGCCGTGCCCATGAGGCGTTGGGTGCGTCTGCGCCAGGGGGAGGACGGCGCCGCCGTCGTCATGGTGGCCCTCTCGCTGACCCTGCTGCTCCTCTTCGTGGCCGTCGCCATCGACGCCGCCGGTCTGGGGTACAACGAGCGGAGGCAAGACCAGAGCGCCGCCGACGTGGCGGCCTTGGCGGCCGTCCAGTTCACCTCGACCGACTTCCCGACCGACCCCGCGTGCACCGGGTACTCCGGGCTGACCCGCTCCCGTTGCAATGGGGCGGCCGAGGCGATGAAGGTGGCCAACGCCACCCTCGAGGACTCGAGTTTGGCCGACTGGTCGGACCCCAGCATGTGTCCGGGCAAGCCGAGCGGGTTCGCGGCTTCTCCGCTGACACCCTGCGTCGCCTTCAATGCCAACAACCAGCGGGCGTGGGTGCGCATCCCGCTGATCGAGAAGGCCACCTCGATCGCCAGGGCGGTTGGTTTCGAATCGATCACCACTTCGGCGACGGCGATGGCCGGCACCAGCCTCGACTTTCCCGGCTCGGTGCTGCCATTCCTCGTCCCCGGCAATGCTTCGGCGGCCGACTACAACTGTCTCAAGACCGGGTCCAACCCGTCTTTCGGTCCCTGCGACGGGAGCACCACGGGCAACTTCGGCGCCATGGACTTCTACCTCTATGGCAACGAGGATCTGCTCTACATCGAGCGGTGCACCGGTGACACCAATGGGCGGTTCAGCGCCAATGTCGCCAGGGGCATCGACCATCCTCTCGGCATCTATCTCGATGGCGTCACACCCGGGAAGATCGACCGTGACCACTGCCCCAACTTCGGGGCATTGCCCAACATGGTCTACGCCGAGACCGGCAACATCGATATCGAGCCGGGGTTCCTGTATGGAGGCACTGCCTACTCGGCGGTTCCCTATCCGGGCCGCATCCAGCAAGAGCCCAATGGCTACCTGGTCCGGGGGCCCCAGGGTGCCACTCTGGCGGCGAGGGTCGACAACACTCCCATATGGGATTACCTGCGGAGTGACCTCGGTGGCACCCCGTGCGATCCGGCCGTGGTGGACACGCCGTCCGAGATGCTCACCTGCATCACGTGGGCAAAGGGCACTTCGCGCGTGATCTTGCGGGACGACATCGTCGAGGCGCGTCGGTTCGGTTGGACACCGTCGGTCTGGGAGTCGGACTTCGGCTCGGGGAGCAGCACCCCCTATCACATCAAGGGGTATCTCCCGGTGTACCTCGACACCACACTCTTCGGTTGCAGCGCCTCCCGTTGTGACATCATGCACACGCCCGGCGTTCCCGACATGGGCGCTTGCCCCAGCTCACCACCGGTGTTCCAGATCACGTGCGGGACCCCAGGCTCGGGTACGAAGGACCTGCTCGCCATAGCGGCGTACATCCTGGACACGTCGATCGTTCCAGATGTCGCCAAGGAGCCACCGCCCGGCTCGGACAATCAGCGCAGTTTCAACCTGATCGACTGAGACCCTGACGGGCGAAATTCAGGGTTTGCCCGTGCCGTTGCCGTTCCCCGAGTTGTTCCCGGGTCCTTGGTTGGGGTTGCCGTTCCCCTTCCCCTGACCGCTCCCTGACTTGTTTCCCGGTCCCTGGTTCGGATTCTCAGGGCCGGGACCCGCTTTTCCCGGGTCCTCCGGGGGCCCTCCTTGACCTCCCTTGCCCTGCCCCTCGTCGTTGCCGTGCCCGGATTGGTTGTCGGGGTTGGGATTGCCGGAGTTCCCGGGACCGGCATTCGGGTTCTGGTTGCCGGGCTCCTCGCCGGGTGTCTCGTTGCCCTGCCCGGACTGGCCGTTCCCCTGGCCGGGGTTGGTGTTGCCGTTGCCCGAGTTGTTCCCCGGCCCGGTGTTGGGATTGCCGTTGCCCGGCTGGTTCTCCGGATCGAGCCCGGGCGGAAGAGTCTCGGCGATCTCATCGAGGATCTCGGCGGTCTCGGCGGTCGGACCGGATGCGGCCAGGTCTGCGACGAGGCCCGACACCCGGGTCAGGTTGGCTTCGATCTCGTCGGGACCGGCGCCGCGCATCGAATCGGCGAGGTGCTGCGTGGCCAGATCCACATCCCCACGCTCCCCGAGGATCTCGGACTCGGTGAGCCGCTCGGCGAGACCACCGTTGCCGATGCCCACCCTCTCGAAGAACCGGTCGACCGGATAGAGGACATCATTCGGCGAAGAGGCGTCGGCGAGCACGGCAAGCGGTGCCACGAGGATGAACGCCAGCGCCATGGAGACGGCAGCCGGGGCGAGTCTCCAGACTCGACGTGGCCTGGGAGCCTTGCGGGGCTCGTGGACGGGTGCCTTCTCCCGAGCAATGGCGGCGGCCTGGGCGATCAACACGGTGGGCGGCTGGGACGGTGCCAGGTTGCGCAGGGTCTTCATCTCTCCCACGGTGCGGGTGAGCAGGGCCAGGCCGGCGTCGCCGTTGCGACCGGTGATCACGGCTTCCACCTGGGCGTCGGTGAGATCGAAGCGATGATCGCTCACAGGCTCACCTCCCCCTGCTCGATCTCGATCCGGATGGTTCGGAGGGCGCGATGTTGGAGAGCCTTCACGGCGCCAACGGTCTTGCCCACGACAGCTGCGGTCTCTTCCAGAGAGAGGTCCCCGATGACCCGGAGCGCCAGAACGACTCGCTGGTCTTCGCTGAGACGGTCGAGGAGGTCGACGAGGCGGTCGGTCTCGACGCGTTCCATGGCTTCGTCCTCCACGTCGCCACCGGTCAACTCGGGGAGGGGATGGTCGGCGGTGGGGGGTCGCCGCCTGATCGCCCGCCGCCAGTCGATGGCCCGCCTGTGGGCGATCACGAACACCCAGGAACGGAAGGAGGACTCGTTGCCTTCGAACTTGTGGATGTCCCGAGCGACCTGGAGGAACACCTCGCCGGCGAGATCCTCGGCATCACTGACACCGAGGCCGGCGAGATACCCGGTGACCGGACCGGCGAGCTCGTGGTAGATCTCGGCCCAGGCGCTCTCGTCTCCACGACGCGCCCGTTCGATTCGGTTCGGTCGGCCGATCAGACCGACTCGGTCACGAAGTTGTACCAACGAATCCCCTGTTCACACCCATCGACAGGTTAGGTGAGCCACCGCCCCGTTCAATGCTCACTCTCAGTGGTCCTGTCTAGTCCATTCGGGATAAAGCAGACATAATTCGGCCTCCGCCCGTAACCCCTTGAGTGGACCCGTCGATTACGGGGACATGAGGGCTCGGGAGGCCAGGCACCTGTTCGCGTCGCGGTTCGCGCGCGGTGAGCGCGGGGCGAACCTCGTCGAGTTCGCCATCGTCATGCCATTGCTGCTCCTCCTGTTGCTCGGGGTGATCGAGTTCGGGTATCTGCTGGGGGAATACAACGACGTCCGTCATGGCGCCCGCGAGGGCGCGCGCCTGGCGGCGGTGAGCGGGACGGGCGACGACGAGGCAGCGCTCATCTCGCGGGTGTGCCAAGCGATGGATCTCACTGTCGGCAGCATGAACGTCGACTTCGACTCGTCCAGTGCCGACGTCGGTTCCACGGCTTCGGTGACCGTCACGGCCACAGTGTCGTCGCTGTCCAACCTCGGTCTCATCGAGATCTTTCTTCCCAACACCCTGGCGACCTCCGTCGAGTTCCGGCTCGAGCAGCCCAGACTGTGGAACCCCGCCGACGCGGTGGGATCATGCTGAGGTTCGTCGAGCGTCATTTGCCGGGTGACGAGAAGGGAGCGACTGCTCTCTTCGTCGCCTTGTGCCTGACGCTGCTCATGGGGATCGCAGCGGTGGCCATCGACCTCGGCTTCGGGTTCAACGAGAGGCGGCAAAGCCAGACCGCGGCGGACATGGCCGTGATGGCAGGAGCAACCGAGATCGTTCTGGGCGGAACACAGGAGGACGTGGTCAACCAGGTGCTCGCCTTTGCTCGGGCCAACACCAACATCACTTACTCGGACGAGGAGTGGCGGGACCTCTGGTTGAGCTGCGCCGACCCGGATCGCATTGGCTTCGACGTCGGGACGGGGACGCCGGTCGATTTCCAGCCGATGCCAGCGCCAGCGGCGTGGGGAGGCGGCGACCTGGACTGCATCAGTTCGGTGGCCAGCTATCTGAGGGTCCGACTTCCCGATCAGGTCATCGAGACCACGTTCGCCCGTGTGATGGGCTTCGAAGAGATCAGGGCTTCGGCCGCCGCGGTCGCCAGAATCGATGCGGGAGAGGCTCTCGGGTCGATCGTTCCCTTCGGGCTGCCGGCAGGCACCCAAGCCGGGCACATCTGCCTCAGCACCGGCTCGCACGTCTTCCCTCCGTGCGCCCCCAACGTCAGTGGATCGTTCGGAACCGTCGGCAGCCAGTTCTACGGGGACTACTACGGCAATACGAACGTTTGCCAGAACAATCTGAACAACCCGGCGACGATGCCGCAAAACGTGGCGCTAGGTCTAGACCACGCCGTGGCTATCTGGCCAACGGCTGACGCAGCTCAAGTAGGCGTGAACCATGGAGACGACTTCCCGGGTCAGCAGATTGTGCGCAATTACCCGGGCATCGGATATGACGAATGTCGCGTGGTCAATGGGGCCATCGTTCCCGCCAACGCGGGTCACGTCACGCCAGCCAATGCGCTTCTCATGGTGTCGGGAAACAGCGTGGCCGGATGGGTCTTCGACGGTCTGCTCGTAGGAGGCTCGAATGCGGGTGTCGGGTCATTCGAGGGGCGGCTCGTGCGCTCCGACGACCCAAACCCGACACGGACACTGAGAGGGTCGGGGCAGCTCAGTTTTCAGATCAACAACCGCGGACTGTGGGACTATCTCAATCAGACCAACAGCGTGATGCTGAACGGCACACCGGTGCCTGAGTGCAACGGGTCCGAGTATGGAGGGACGATCCTCGATCCGGCCGACCTCGAGGCCAAGGTGACGAAGATGCACGACTGTCTCCGGAAATACGCGCAGGCCTACGCTGGGGATCCGAACCCGCCTGTCATCTTCCGAGAAGCGATCGGTGACAACCCACGGTTGGTTTGGGCGCCGGAGTTCTGGCACGACGAGGTGCCCTCGCAGGTGTTCACTCCGATCCACAGCTTCCAGCTGGTGTTCATATCGGGCCTGTGGCTCGATTGCAGCAACTCCTGTGGCCTCGTGGCGTTCCCCGACGAGAACACCACTGACCAGATGAACCTGAACAAGAACCTGAACACCATGCGCAATGGGTTCGAGCAGTTGTCTGCGTTCCTGGTCCCCATCGAATCCGTTCCGGAGCAAGCACGTCCGCCGATCCCTGGGGAGCCCGCGGCGCACACGGCGACGCTGTTCCGGTAAGAGATGACCAAAGGCCCCTTCGGTGACGGGGGAGGGTCCGTGACGGCACGGCCCTTCCCCCGTCCCGTCGGAGCGCGTCGAATCGGTGGGAGAGGTAGGGAACTTGCCGCCGTGTGGTGGCGACACGCCAGTGGGCCGCCCGGGACTCGAACCCGGAACACACGGGTTAAGAGCCCGCTGCTCTGCCAATTGAGCTAGCGGCCCGCCGGAAGTTTACTGCCGCCCCCCGGCTGGGCGAATCTGGCGTCGACGAGGTCGATCCACTCCATGATGGTGTGCCATGCGTCGGAGGCGCGCTTCAGCCGGACCGTGCACACGCCGTGAGGAAGATGGTTCTTGCGATGCCCTGTGCCGCGAGGCTTGATGTAGGTCTTGATGAAATGGGCATCGTGGAGGCCCAATACCGTCTTCCAATGCGCCCGGGCGGCGGCTTCGTCGTTGCCTTCGTGGAGATGGAGGTGGAGAGTGAACTCCGCATCCGGCGTGAGGTGTTGCCGTGTCCACCTGACGAACAATCTCAGGACCCCAGGATCGGCGTTCGCCATGCTCACGCGGTTTCTTCCTTTGGCTCCCTCCGCCCAATAGAGGACTACGCCGGCCACCCATAGGGGATCCTGTATCAGCTCCTCCCCACGCGTCCGGGCCCTCCTCCGAAGGGCCGCGATCTCCTCACGTCTCTTCCGGCCCGTGTCCTTGGGTACTCCTGCCTGACTCGGGCTGCGCTCCTTGATCGCGGTGATCTGTTCCTCGGTGAGACGCACGTCCCGGCACCATGTGGCCAGCGTGGACTTCTTCACCGGGACGAGTTCCATGATCTCGCCGTAGGACAGCCCCGCCCGGCGCAGGTCACGACCCAGTTCCGAGCGATCCCAGCGCGACAGCTGTTCCCAGATCCTCACCCGCTCGAGGATTGAAGCCTCGAGTTCCATGGTTGGAACATAAGACGGGGCAAGGACAGATCCAGTGGGGAGAACTGCCTGGGCGTCCGGGCCCAGCGGCGGTACCCTTTGAGCCGACACGGGCTGTGGCGCAGCTTGGTAGCGCGCTTGCTTTGGGAGCAAGAGGTCGTCGGTTCAAGTCCGACCAGCCCGACGAACCGAATCGCCCATTCGGGTCTCCCCTTTAGAATGGGCCAGACGTACGCGGGTGTAGCTCAACGGTAGAGCTCCAGCCTTCCAAGCTGGCGGCGAGGGTTCGACTCCCTTCACCCGCTCTGAGTGGGTCGCCTCTCGGGTGACGCCCCTGCCCCTGTAGCTCAACTGGATAGAGCAACGGACTTCTAATCCGTAGGTTGGGGGTTCGAGTCCTCCCGGGGGCGCCGCGATCCACTCGACATGGTGGCCGTAGCTCAGTTGGTAGAGCACCGGGTTGTGGTCCCGGGAGTCGCGGGTTCAAGTCCCGTCGGTCACCCTCCTGAGCCGTCCGGCTGGGCCGGGCGGCTCGCGTTTGGAAGGAATCAATGACCACCAGCATCACCGAGACCGGGCCCTTCGAGCGCCTGGTCAAGTTCCACATCGCCGAGGAGGCGATATCCGAAGCGAAGAAGACCGCGGCCCGACGTCTCGGCGAGGGGATCAAGATCCGTGGATTCAGACCCGGCAAGGCCCCCCTCCCGATCATCGAGGCCACCGTCGGCCCCGAGCGGGTGCGCAAGGAGGCTATCGATGAGGCGCTGCCCAAGGTCCTCACCGAGATCCTCAGGGAGCAGGATCTCCAGCCTGCCGTCACCCCTCGACTCGAGTCTCTGGACGAGAAGGAGGGCGGTGTCGAGGCCGAGGTGCGGGTCACCCTCTGGCCCACCATCGAGACACCCGAGTACAAGGACCGAAAGATCGTGGTCACCAGCCCCGCGGTCACCGAAGAGGAGCTCGACTCACAGATCGAGCGGATGCTCCAGCAGTTCGGGACCGTGGAGGAGGTGGAGCGCGCCGCCGGCGAGGGTGATTTCGTCTCCATCGACATCTCCGCCACCAAGGACGGTGAGCCCGTCGAGGACGCCACGGTCTCCGACCTCCTCTACGAGGTGGGCTCGGGAATGTTCCTCGAGGGGATCGACGAGCACCTGATCGGCGTCGAGGCCGGGGCAGTGTTCGAGTTCACCGGACCGCTCCCGTCGGGATTCGGCGACCGCGCCGGCGAGGAGGTGCTGTTCGAGGTCACCGTCAACGAGGTCAAGGAGCGCGTCCTCCCCGAGCTCGACGACGACTGGGTCGACGAGAACACCGAGTACGAGACCGTAGAGGAGCTCCGACAGGCCCTCCGCAGCCAGCTCGAGCTGATGAAGCTCCAGGCCTCCGCTCGGGAGTTCAGCGAGAAGGCGCTGTCCACCCTCCGCGACCAGGTCGACATCGAGATCCCGGATGCGCTCGTCGAGGCCGAGGCAGACGAGATCGTGCACAACTTCCTCCACCGCCTGGAGGATGCCGAGATCAGCCTCGAGGACTACTTCCGGGCAACCGGGATCACCGCGGAGGTCCTCGTCGCCGACGCCCGGGAGCAGGCGAGGGTCTCGATCCTGAACCGTCTCGTCCTCGAGTCGGTGGTCGAGGCGGAGGGGATCGAGGTCACGGAGGAGGACATCTCCAGGGCCCTCCAGGCCCTCGCCGCCCGGAGTAGTGACCCCGTCCGCTTCATCAAGGCCTTCCAACAGGCCGGTCAAGAATTGGCACTTGCCGGTGATATCCTCCGAAACAGGGCCCTGGACGTGATCCTGAGCAACGCCAGTCCGGTCGACGAGGAGGGGAACCCCCTGGACCTCACGATCGAAGCCCCGGAAGTCGTCGGCGAGGTTGTTACCGACGAGGTAGTCGAAGGCGAAGTGGTCGCCCTGGAGGAAGAGGAATGAGAGCCGACAACTACGTGATCCCCACAGTCTTCGAGCAGACGAGCCGCGGGGAGCGCTACTTCGACATCTACAGCCGTCTGCTCAAGGACCGCATCATCTTCCTGGGCACCCCGATCGACGACTCCGTCGCCAACCTGATCATGGCCCAGCTCCTCCATCTCGAGTCGGAGGACCCGGACAAGGACGTCTTCCTCTACATCAACTCCCCGGGCGGCAGCATCACGTCGCTCTTCGCCATCTACGACACCATGCAGTACATCCGCCCGGACGTGAGCACGGTGTGCATGGGCATGGCCGCCTCGGCCGCCGCGGTGATCCTCGCCGGTGGCGCCCCCGGCAAGCGGTATGCCCTCCCGCACGCCCGCGTCATGCTCCACCAGCCTCATGGCGGTGCGCAGGGCCAGGCCACCGACATCGAGATCCAGGCCCGCCTCATCGTCCAGATGAGGGAGCAGCTCAACCAGATCCTCGCCGAGCACACGGGCCAGCCGGTGGAGAAGGTCGCCACCGACACCGAGCGCGACTACTGGATGCTGGCCGACGAAGCCAAGGAGTACGGCGTAGTCGATGGAATTCTCACCCGTCGGGAGCTCGCGGCAGTAGCCTCCAACTAGGTCAGGAGGAGAAATGCCCAGACTCGGTGAGGGTGGCGAGCTGCTGAAGTGCAGCTTCTGCGGCAAGTCGCAGAAGCAGGTGAAGCGTCTCATCGCCGGCCCGGCGGTCTACATCTGCGACGAGTGCATCGAGCTCTGCAACGAGATCATGGAGGAAGAGGAGCGCACCTCCACCGAAGAGGTCGCGTTCACGGAGCTCCCCAAACCCGCCGAAATCAAGGCATACCTCGACGACTACGTGGTCGGCCAGGAAGAGGCCAAGAAGAAACTCTCCGTCGCCGTCTACAACCACTACAAGCGGATCCGGTCCGGTGACCTGAATCGCGACGTCGAGCTGCAGAAATCCAACATCCTCCTCATCGGCCCGACGGGGAGTGGCAAGACCCTCCTCGCCCAGACACTGGCGCGCCAGCTCAACGTCCCGTTCGCCATCGCCGACGCCACGAGCCTCACCGAGGCCGGCTACGTGGGCGAGGACGTGGAGAACATCCTCTTGAAGCTCCTCCAGGCCGCGGACTACGACGTGAGTCGGGCCCAGCAGGGGATCATCTACATCGACGAGATCGACAAGGTTTCGCGCAAAGCGGAAAACCCGTCGATCACCCGGGACGTGTCAGGCGAGGGTGTGCAGCAGGCGCTGCTCAAGATCCTCGAGGGAACCGTCGCCTCGGTCCCGCCACAGGGCGGACGCAAGCACCCGCACCAGGAGTTCATCCAACTCGACACGACCAACATCCTCTTCATCTGTGGTGGCGCCTTCGGTGGGCTCGAGGAGATCGTCGCCTCTCGGATCGGGAAGAGGGGAGTGGGCTTCGGGGCCGAGATCCGCTCCAAGACCGATCAGCGTCAGTCGGAGATCCTCCGTCAGGTGCTCCCGGAGGACCTCATGAAGTTCGGGCTCATCCCCGAGTTCATCGGGCGTCTACCGGTGATCGCCACGGTGGACGACTTGGATCACGAGGCGCTGGTCCGCATCCTCACCGAGCCGAAGAACGCGCTCACCAAGCAGTACGCCCGGATGTTCGAGATGGACAGCGTCTCACTGGTGTTCACTCCCGACGCACTCTCGGCCATCGCCGAGCAGGCGCTCAAGCGCTCCACCGGCGCCCGGGGTCTGCGGGCGATCATGGAGGAGGTCCTCCTCAACACCATGTACGACCTCCCGTCGCGCAACGACATCGAGCAGGTCCTGATCGACCGTGATGTCGTGGAGCGGAAGGTCAATCCCACCCTGGTCCCGATGAAGCGGGACACCCTCGAGGAGCCCACTGAACGCACAGCGTGATATGACTTGACGCGGAGCGTCGGTTGTGACATTCTGTGGTCAACCACCACTATGCGTGGTGGGGGGGCAATAGGGAGGCTGTGAAGCCAGGCCTGCAATTCGGTCACCTCGGCCTGGTGGAGCTAGTGGTGAGACCGGTCCTGTTCCCGAACGTTGCAGAACGGAAGGGGATAGGAGATCATGAGAACGCCTTCTGGCGTTGTGGGGGGCCGTCTTCCGCGTGTGCTGGGGTCGGTGCTGATCCTGAGCGCGCTCCTCATCGGACTACTCCCGGTGATGGCTTTTGCCGCGCAGGGAGATCCGAATGAAACGGATTACTGGAAGGCTCTCTACCCGCACGCGATCGCTTGTTACAAATACGACCCGCCTGACCAGCAGAACTTCCACGGCTATCTGGTCGACGACCAAAAGGCGGTGGTGCTCAACGAGTTCCAGGACGGCTGGCCGGGCGATCACTGGGAAGTCCTGATCGTCAAGAGCGGCAATGAGCCGGGTAACACCGGGCTGAACGGCCAGAACGTGTACGAGCACCCGCAGGCCGGTGTCAAGTACTACGGCCCGCTGAACGGGGGCGGTAAGCAGGGCGCGGTGTCGCACTGGATCGTCTGCAAGGGCAAGACGCCCGAGACGACGACCACCAGCACCATGCCCACTACCACGAGCACGATGCCGACCACGACGTCGACGGAGGCGTCCACCACGAGCACTCAGGCCACCACGACCTCCACGGCGCCGGTGGACTACTGCAATGCTCAGAACAAGCCGGGTGGCATATCGCTGGCGGCGTGGTTGGAGCTGGGTGGTAACCCGGACTGCCTCGACATCGCCATCGAGGCCGCCTGCGGCATGGTGACCGGAGGGATCTCGCGCAACGAGACCATCTGGGACACGTGGGCCGTCGCCTTCGAGGAGGCACCGGCGACCTACGACCTGGGCAACGCCCAGTTCGGATCGATGAGCTTCCCCGAGGACCACAACGGTGGCTCGGTCGTCGTGGCCTACTACCTGGTGGGCCCGGAGGCCGACTACGGCAAGATCTCGGGTGAGCCGAACTTCTGGCTGCAGAACGCCGCCACCATCGTGGTGGACACCGACTGCCAGGAGCCGTCGACCACCACGACATCCATGCCGTCGACCACGACGACCTCTGAGCCGACTACGACCACGTCGCAGCCGACCACGACGACATCGCAGCCCACGACCACGACCTCCGAGCCGACCACGACCTCGTCGTCGGTCCAGCCCACGAGGTATGCGTGCGACGAGGAGACCAACGATGTCGTCGAGGTGGGGCCCGATGACCCCGGTTACGAGAGCGCCAAGGCCACCCGTGAGGAGGCCGAGGACGACTGCACCGAGGTCTTGCCCACCGTCGTCACCACGACGCCGGAAGACCCGGAGGACGAGCTTCCGTTCACCGGATTCGATTCCGACATCCTCTTCGGGATCGCTCTGGTCCTGAGTGCAATCGGAGCAACGCTCCTGGTGATGACCCGTCGTCTCGGCGACGAGGTCTAGGGGGAGGGGATGACCGATCTGGGTGGGCCTCCACCAGGAGGGGGCCCACCCAGTAGGTCGTCAGGCCCCAGAAGATGCCGCAAACCTTTGGCCGATTCCGCTACATTCCAATTCACAACGCGGGCAAAGGGGCTGTTCCGTCTGCTTCCGGGAAACCGGGAGCGTCGTCCAGCTACACAGTGGTGACAGAACAAGGGCAAATAGGGAGGCGCTGACACCAGACCTGCAATGCGGTCACCTCGGTCTGGTTGAGCCAGTGGTGAGACCGACCTATCCCACGACGATCGATGAAGGGGATAGGAAAGAAATGAGAGCGCCAGCAATTGGCGAACGGTGGGAGGCACGGCGGTTGCTAGCTCTCCTGGCGGCATTGTCCGTGGGAGCCGCGATGTTCCTGCTTGTTGCAGGTACCGCGCGGGCTGATGAGCCCTTCCTCAATGTTGATGGGAATGTGTATTCCCCCACGCAGATCAGCGGTCCGACGCGTCACTACGAGACGCCGGACATCGATCCGACGAGTGCCTTCAGTGATCGGCATGTGTGGACCGGTAACGGCTCCGAACACCTGCCGTGCCCGAATGGGATCCATTGGATCGACAACGAGAGCGTGCTGACCATCAGCCACTGCCTCGACGGGTCGACCACGACCACCACGGCGCCGTCTATGACCAGCAGCTCGATGCCGAGCACTTCGTCTTCGATGGCGACGACGTCGTCCACCATGGCGTCGACCACGACTTCGGTGGATCAGTCGACGACCTCTACCGACCAGTCGACGACGACTTCGGTGGATCAGTCGACGACTTCTACCGACCAGTCGACGACGACTTCGGTGGATCAGTCGACGACATCCTCTGCCGATCAGTCGACCACCTCGACCGATCCCGGGACCTCGACCACCGGTCAGGCCCCGAACACCGATGCGACGGTCAGCCCGACGGTCGTCACTTCCGCTCCTGGCGAAGTCGACGACGAAGAGCTCCCGTTCACCGGGTTCGACTCGAGCGTGATGGTGGGTCTCGCGGTGCTGTTGACCGCCGTCGGCGCCGCCCTCCTCGCCTTGACCAGGCGGGTCGAGAACAACTGAAGACCGGGTACACAGAGCGCGAAGGGCCCCGGGAGTAATCTCCCGGGGCCCTTCGATTTCCCATGGACTACTCAGAGGCGATCGCCTATCTCGACGCGCACATCGGCCTGGGCGGGGAACCCGGGTTGGAACGGATCCGCCAATTGCTCGACGACATGGGTGAGCCCCACGTCGGGTACCCGATGATCCATGTGGCCGGGACGAACGGGAAGACCTCGACCACTCGTTTCGCCACCCTGCTCTGCCTCGCCCACGGGTTGAGCACGGGGACCTGCATCTCCCCGCATCTGCAGCGCATAGAGGAGCGGTACGCCATCGACGGGCGATTCGCCACCGAGGAGGAGTTCGCCCGGGCGATCACCGATGTCGCCGTCTTCGCCGACCTCCGACCGGAGATCCCGTACTCGTACTTCGAATTGGTGGCGGCCGGCGCCTTCGCCTTCTTCGCAGACCGCGCGGTGGACACCGCGGTGATCGAGGTCGGGCTGGGGGGTCGACTCGACGCCACCAACGTGATCGACGCCGAGGTGTGCGTGGTGACCTCGGTCGGTCTCGATCACGTCGAGTACCTGGGCCCGGACCTCGCCGGGATCGCCGCGGAGAAGGCAGCCATCGCCGGCCCGCAGTCCGTGCTCATCAGTGGTCCCATGGAGGACGTTGCCCACAAGGTCATGGTGTCGAGGGCCCGGGAGTTGGGGATCCACCATCGCTCCTTCGGCCGCGACTTCGACGTGGTCACAGCCGACATCGGCGTCGGCGGCTGGCTGGCGACCATGCGGGGGGCGGAGGCGGAGTATCCGGACGTCTTCGTCCCGATCCACGGACGTCATCAGCTCACCAACCTGGCGATGGCGATCGCTGCCGTCGAAGCCCTGTTCGGACGCGCCCTCAATTTGGACGCGGTGCGCGAAGCGGCGCTGGCGGCGACCATGCCGGGACGGATGGAGCCCGTGTCCCGTTCCCCGTTGGTGCTCATCGACGGCGCCCACAACGAACAGGGAATGGAGGTGCTCGTCGCGGCGCTTCGGGAGGAGTTCCCCACCACCCGTTGGCATCTCGTTTTCGGGGCGATGGGCGACAAGGACATCCCGGGGATGCTGGCGAACATCGCCCCTCTGGCAGACGGGATAGTGGTCACCGCGGTCGACCATCCCCGGGCGGTTCCCCCGGCCGACCTCGTCGAGGAGGCGAGGCGGGTTTTCGACGGACCGGTCCTCGCCACCGACGAGATCGGAGATGCGGTGGACATGGCGCGTGCCGAAGCCGGTCCCGACGGTGCCGTCCTGGTGTGTGGCTCGCTCTACCTGGTGGGCGAGGTCAGGGACCTCTTCGTCATCGACTGACTTCGCCCAAGGGCAGCGTCTCGGATACCGTTCGGCGGCAATGGCCGAAGAACGCACATTCGTGATGATCAAGCCCGATGGCGTGGCCCGCGGGCTGGTTGGGGAGATCATCTCCCGGTTCGAGCGCAAGGGTCTTCGTCTCGAGAAGATGCGCATGCTCACGATCGACGAAGACCTCGCTCGCCGTCACTACGCCGAGCACGTGGACAAGCCCTTCTTCCCCGAGCTCCTCGAGTTCATCACCTCCGGTCCGGTGGTGGCGATGCAGTGGGCGGGTGAGTCCGCGATCTCGGTCTGCCGCACCCTGATGGGCGCCACCAACCCGCTCCAGGCGGATCCGGGGACCATCCGCGCCGACTACGGCCTGGCGGTGACCCACAACCTCGTCCACGGTTCCGACGGCCCCGAGAGCGCACAGCGCGAGTTGACGATCTTCTTCGGCTGAACCCTGGTAAGTCGCCCAGCCGCAGGCTGGGGGAAAGTACCGGAGGCCGGGGGTAGGGGGTGACTCGTGGCCCGAAGGGCCGAGGGCGCGAGCGGAGCGAGCAGCACCGAGTACCCCATAACAGGTACCTGTTCTAGACTCGCTTCGTTCAACCCCGGAGTCGGGAGCGCCAGCCATGGCTGAAACCCTTTTGTCATTCGCAGGCCAAGACATGGCCATCGACCTCGGCACGGCCAACACCTTGGTCTATGTCAGGGGCCGCGGCATCGTCCTCAATGAGCCATCGGTCGTCGCCATCAACTCGCAGAACAACCGCGCGCTGGCGGTTGGCATGGAAGCAAAGCGGATGATCGGCCGCACCCCGGCCAACATCACCGCTATCCGACCCCTCCGTGACGGCGTCATCGCCGACTTCGACATCACGGAGAAGATGCTTCGATACTTCATCCAGAAGGTCCACCACCGCAAGTGGGCCCGTCCCCGCATCGTCGTCTGCGTCCCTTCCGGGATCACACCGGTGGAGCGTCGCGCCGTGGAGGAAGCCGCGTATCACGCCGGCGCCCGTCGGGCCTACACCATCGAAGAGCCAATGGCCGCCGCCATCGGGTCCGGGCTCCCGATCGCCGAACCGTCCGGGTCGATGGTGGTCGACATCGGTGGCGGCACGACCGAGGTGGCCGTCATCTCTCTCGGCGGCATCGTGGTTTCCCGCTCGATCCGCGTTGGTGGGGACGAGCTGGACAACGCCATCATCGACTACGTCAAGAAGGAGCACAACGTCCTGATCGGGGAGCGGACCGCGGAACAGCTCAAGATCGCCGTCGGCTCCGCCTGGCCCTACGCCGACGAGCCTTCCGCCGAGGTGAGGGGGCGCGACCTGGTGACCGGTCTCCCCAAGACCATCCTCCTCACCAGCCAGGAGGTGCGGGAGGCGATCGAGGAGCCCACCCAGGCGATCGTCGACGCGGTCAAGTACACGCTCGACAAGACCCCACCCGAGCTGGCCGCCGACATCGTGGAGCGCGGCATCGTCCTCACCGGCGGGGGTGCCCTGCTCGTGGGTCTCGACCATCGTCTCGCCCACGAGACGGGGATGCCCATCGTGACCGCCGCCCAGCCGTTGCTCTCGGTGGTGCTCGGTTCGGGGAAGTGCCTGGAGGAGTTCGACACCCTGCACGCGGTGCTGGCGTCGTCGGCCCGCCCGTGACCCCCGGCCCCGGCATCCCGCAATGACCTCGCGCGAGCGATACGGACGCGCTCTTCCCACCCTGATCACCCTGATCGTCATCGGCGTGATGCTGATGACCTTCGACATCCGCTCCGAGGGCCAGGGAGTGGTGGGCGTGCTCCGTCAGGGAGCGCAGACCCTGCTGGCTCCCCTCCAGAAGGCGGCGTCCTATGCCGTGACCCCCGTCGTCAACCTGGTCGACTCCGTCACCGACGTCGCCCGGCTTCGCGAGGAGAACGCCGCCCTTCGCCGTGAGATCCAGGAGCTGGCGGCGGAGATCAACGCCAGCCGAGACGCCACCGTTCGGCTCGCCGAGCTGGAGGCGATCTTCGGGATGACCCCCACCGGTGTCGACATCGGCCGGACCGTGGCCAATGTCATCGGGCGGGTCGGCGTCACGGTGGACGAGGCCCTGATCATCGACAAGGGCACCACCGACGGGGTGGCCGTGGGTCAGCCGGTCGTCGACTCCCAGAACTACGTGGTGGGCTCGGTGGCGTCCGTCACGGCCTCCAGCGCCACGGTCGTCCCGATCCTGTCGGCGCGACAGGGGATGACGGTCCTCGTCGGGCAGGCGGAAGGGACGCTCCTTCCGCAGACCGGTTCCGACCTGATGCGTCTCGAGATCTTCGGGGCCAGGGAGCCGGTGCTGGCGGGGACCTCCGTGGTCACGTCCTCCGGGTCGCTCCGGTTCCCGGCCGGCTGGCTCGTCGGCGAGGTGGTCGAGGACGTTCAGCCGTCGGTCGACGTCATCACCGTGCCCGTTCGCCCATACTCCTCGCCCGCCGCCCTCAGGGTCGTGGTCGTGCTCGCATGGCCGCCCGACCCGGTCACCGCTTCCGCTCCACCCACCACCACCACGCTTCCCGAGACCTCGACGACGACGCTTCCCGAGGGGAGCACCACGACACTCCCGGAGGATGAGGAGTGAGGATCCCCAAGGCCCCGCTGGTGATCACGATCCTCGTCCTGGCCGTGGTGGTGCAGACGGCGCTGCTCGGTCGCATCCGCTCGTGGGCACCTGATCTGGTCGTGCTCACGGTCGTCCTGTTCGCCATGACCCGGATCCGGGTCGAGCTGGTGTTGCTCATCGGCTTCGTCGCCGGTCTGGTCGTCGACCTGGCCGGGACGTCCCTGACCGGTCTTCGTGCCGTCGTCTACACGGCCGTGGCCTATGCCGCGATCCGAACCACCCACTACGCCGAGATCGGGCGCATCGCCACCGGGTTGTGGGGTGGCATCCTGACGTTCATGGCCCTGGCGCTGGTGGTCATAATCGGCACGCTCTTCGGCCAGAACCTGGTCGGCCCCGACATCGGGAACCGCATGATCATCGTGCCCTTGCTCAACGCAATCCTCGCCGCCCTGGTCGCACCGTCCTTCTCCCGCCTAATCGACCGCGACACCGGGATCTTCGGGTACTCATGAAGTTCGCAGTCCGTCTCAGCCTCGTCGGTCTGGTGTTCATCACGATGTTCTCGGTGGTGGGGTTGCGGCTCTGGTTCATCCAGGTCGCCCAGGGGTCGACCATCGCCCAGGAGGCGACCGAGCAGACCTGGATCCAGCGCTCCGTCTACGCGCCGCGAGGGGACATCTTCGACCGCAACGGCCAACTCCTCGCCACCAGCCGGATCGTCCCGGCCGTGGTCGTCGACCGGACGTTCATCCAGCCCGACCAGGCACAAGGGGTCGTCGATCGTCTCTCTGCCCTGCTCGCCATCGACCGCGGCCACCTCGCCGAGCAGTACGAGAAGGCGGGCGTCAACGGCCGATTCGAGGTGGGGAGCATCTCGACGGAGATGGCCTATCGGATCAACGAGGAGCTCGACGACCTTCCCGGCGTGGAGATCGTCAAGATCCCCGAGCGGATCTACATCAACGGCCCGACGGCGGCCCACGTCATCGGCCACCTCGGTCTTCCCGACGCCTCCGATCTCGAGGAGCGGCCCGACCTCGACCCGTCGGTGCGTGTCGGCAAGCTCGGCATCGAGAAGTTCTACGACGAGCTCCTCCAGGGCATCCCCGGCACGGAGGAGTTCCGGGTGCGGCGCGGCCAGATCATCGACACGCGACCGTCGGTGGACCCGGTGCAGGGCAGCTCTGTGGTCCTCTCCATAGACCTCGGCATCCAGGAGATCCTCGAGATGGCGCTGGAGGAGGGCATCCAGCTCTCCAACGAGGTCAAGGATCAGGATCGGCAGAACCCCGACCGTGAGGTCTTCAGCGTCACCGAACGTGCCGCTGCGGTGGTCCTGGATGTGGACACGTTCGAGGTCCTCGCCGCCGCCTCGGTCCCCGACTTCGATCCCCAGTTCTTCGTCGCCGGTATCGATGCCGAGCAGTTCGCCCTGCTCAATGAGGCTCGGGCCTTCAACAACCTCGCCACCAACGGCCTCTACCCGCCCGCTTCCACCTTCAAGGCGATCACATACACCGTGGCCATGGAGGAGATGCTTCCGCTCCCCGAGCAGATCGAGGGGATCGACCCGGGCGCGCGGCAGGTCCACTGCGACGGGACATTGGAGCTCCCACAACTCGCCGACGGCACGCCCCAGGTGAAGAAGGACTGGTACTACCCGCGCACCTACGGCTGGCTCGGGCTCAGCGACGCCCTCACGGTCTCGTGCAACATCTACTTCTGGAGCCTGGGCCTCGGCACCTATCAGACCTACGGGCGCGGGGATCCCAGGGAGACGGTGATCCAGGACTGGGCCAAGATGCTCGGGTACGGGGAGAAGACCGGGATCGACCTGGTCAACGAGGCCGACGGTGTGGTCCCCACCCGGGAGCTCTTCGAGGAGTGGAAGCAGTACCAGATCGACAACCCGGACCAGCCTCCGCGCCTCGACCCGAGCCGTCTCGAGATCGCCAGCCCCTGGCTGGGTGGTGACCTGATGGACTTCGCCATCGGCCAGGGCGCATTCACGGCCACACCGCTCCAGGTCGCCGTCTCCTACGCGGCGCTGGTCAACGGCGGCAACGTCTACGAACCACGCCTGGCGAAGGAGATCCGTCACCCCGACGGCACCGTGGAGCCGGTGGAGACGGTGCTCAAGCGCACCGTTCCGATCAGCGAGAACACACGGCGGAGCCTTCTTCACGACCTGAACCGCGTCGTGACCTCCGGGACTGCCCGAGGCGCGTTCGTCGACTTCGGGGAGGGTCTCGAACAGGTGGGTGGCAAGACGGGAACCGGCCAGTCGGTCAAGACCCGTGACAACCACGCCTGGTTCGTCGGGGTGACGCCGATCGACGACCCCAAGTATGTGGTCGTGGTCCTCATCGAGGAGGGCGGCTCGGGTGGAGGTGTCGCCGCTCCTGTCGCCAGGCACATCCTCCAGTACCTGACGGGGAACGAGCCGACCCCGATCGTCCAGGGAGACAGGGCCGACTGATGGCCGTGATCAGCCGTCTCCGCGAAGTGGCGGTCGTCCGCCGGGGGAACAAGTCCGACCGCATCCTTCTCGGCGCCATCTTCGTGCTGTCGTCCATCGGCCTGATGATGATCTACTCGGCGACCCGGAGCAGCGGCACGTTCTCCATGGAACGGCAGATGATCTTCGTCGCCGCCGGACTGATCATCCTCGCCGTCTTCTCCAACATCGACTACCGGGAGTACCGGGTGATGCTCCCGATCATCTCGATCGTGACCCTCGTTCTGCTGGGCGCGGTTTTCTTGTTCGATCCCGTGAGCGACGGTGGAGTCGGCCAGGCATACCGCTGGATCCCGCTGGGCTTCTTCAACCTCCAGCCGTCGGAGTTCGCCAAGGTCGTCGTCATCCTGGTCCTGGCCAGTCTCCTCTCCCCGGAACGGAACAGCGACGAGCCTCCCGGCCGCCAGTTGACCTGGAAGAAGGTGGGGCTGGCGCTGGTGGTGGTGGCAATCCCCGGGGCGATGATCTACGAGCAGCCGGACCTTGGCACTGCCCTCGTCTTCGGCTTCGTGATGATCGTGCTCCTGTTCGCCGCCGGGGCGACATGGCGGCAAATGCTCACCCTCATCGGAGGCGTCGTCGGTGGCGCGATCGCAGTCGTCCAGTTGGGGCTTCTCAGCGACTACCAGTTGGCCCGGATCCAGTGCCTCGTCGATCCCGCCAGCGACCCGACGAGCGCCTGCTACCAGCTCAGCCAGTCGATGCGGGCCATCGGATCCGGGCAGCTGTTCGGCAAGGGCTTCCTCGCCGACGGGTCGATGACCAGTTTCGAGTACGTCCCCGAGCAGCAGACTGACTTCATCTTCACGGCGGTGGCGGAGCAGTTCGGCCTCCTCGGCAGCCTCGTGGTCCTCGCCGCCTTCGCCATCATCGTGTGGCGTCTGCTCGTGATCGCCGCCAACGCCCGGGACCGCTTCGGCGCCCTCATCGCCGTCGGCGTCGCCGCCATGATCATGTTCCACGTCTTCGTCAACGTGGGCATGACGGTGGGGATCATGCCGGTGACAGGCATCCCGCTCCCGTTCCTCAGCCAGGGAGGCTCGTTCTACATGGCGATGGCTCTGGCGCTCGGCATCGCCAATTCCGTCTGGCTGATGCGCACCCCGGTCCCCAGCGAAAACCAATTGCTCTGACGGCCGAGCCGTCAGAGCAATTGGGTACTTGGTACCGAGTGCCTGGAGAAGGGGGAGCCCACGTACCAGGTACCAGGTACGGGGTGCGTAGCACCGCCACTACCCTCGCACCGCATGATGAGGCGATCTCAGGGTGGATGGGTGGAGGTCATCTGCGGCCCGATGTTCTCCGGGAAGAGCGAGGAGCTCATCCGACGGGTGACCCGTTCGCAGATCGCCCGCATCCCTGTTCAGGTGTTCAAGCCGGCCATCGACGACCGCTACGCGGTCACCGAGGTGGTCTCCCATTCGGCGCTCAAGATCGAGGCGATCCCGGTCGCCAACTCCCTGGAACTGCTCAGGTCGATCAACGACTCCACCCGGGTCATCGGCATCGACGAGGGGCAGTTCTTCGACGACGGTCTCGTGGACATCGTCGACAACCTGGCCGCCACCGGGCTCCAGGTGATCGTCGCCGGTCTCGACACCGACTATCTGCGGCGACCGTTCGAGCCGATCCCGACGCTGTGTGATCGGGCGGAGTACGTCACCAAGATGCTGGCGGTGTGCCATCGCTGCGGAGGGCCTGCCCTCTACACGCAGCGGATCGTTCAATCCGACGACCTGGTCGTGCTCGGCGCTGAGGACGCCTACGAGGCCCGATGCCGCATGTGTTACGACCCCAACGAGCCAGAACAGCCGCGTCTCGGCATCGATAGCTGACGGGGAAACCACCGGTGGGCTGGTAGGATGTGGTGGTCCATCGGACGCCGCACATCCCTTTTTTCCGGAGTGTCGCAGGTGACAACCATTTCTTCGATGGCTCGACGCCATCGTTTCGATCTGAATGACCCCCGCATGGGGTCGGTTGCTCATCGTCCGCAGGACTTCGCCCGTGCCGGTTCGATCGCCAGGCATCGATCGTCCACGGCGCAACCCACATTCGTTCAGAGGAGTGAAAGTCAATGGCTCTGTTTCGCAAAAGGGCCCCGAAAGTCGTCCGTGTTTCCGCCAATGGAAGGGTTGAAGAGCGCAAGACGCTCAGCGTAAGAGGCAGCAAGGTCGAGGTCCGGCGCATCGAGGAAGCGCCGGCCAAGCCGAAGAAGCAGCGTGCGTCCCGCACCTCGAAGACCGCCCGCGCACCCAAGCCCAAGAACGGGATAGCCACGTCGCGGGTCTCGGCTCGGCGCCCCGTCGACGACGAGATCATCGTCCCGGTCGAGTCCGCCCGGAAGCAGATGCTGGTCAGTGTCAACGGCAGCCAGACCCAGATCGTCATCCTCGAGGGCCCCGTGCTCGTGGAGCACTACGTGGCGCGCGAGGACACAGGATCGGTCGCCGGGAACATCTATCTGGCCGTGGTGCGCAACGTGCTCCCCGGCATGGAGGCCGCCTTCCTCGACTTCGGGGCTTCCAAGAACGGCGTGCTCTACGCCTCCGACGTCAAGGCATCACCGGGGGCCAAGGGCAAGCGCATCGAACAGGTCCTCAAGGAGGGTGACGAGGTCCTGGTCCAGGTGACCAAGGACGCCATGGGAGCCAAAGGGGCCCGGCTCACCGGGCTCCCGTCACTGCCCGGCCGCTATCTCGTCCTGGTCCCCGACTCGGAGAACATCGGGATCAGTCGTCGTCTCCCCGAAGAGGACCGGACGCGACTCCGTGACATCATCAACAAGGTCCGGCCCGAGGGGTTCGGTGTCATCGTGCGCACAGCCGCCCTCCACGCCACGGCGGAGGAACTCGCAGCCGACATCTCTCGCCTGCTCAAGGACTGGGACAAGATCCAGGAGTCGGCCAAAGGCGGCGGCGCCCCGCGGCTCATCCATCAGGAGCCCGAGTTGCTCATCAAGGTCATCCGGGAGCACTTCACCGCCGACTTCCGCAAGCTGCTCATCGACGATCCGCGGGCCTACGACCTCGTGGTCAGGTACCTGCAGTCCACCGCACCCGATCTGGTGGCCAAGGTGTCGCTGTACGAGGACGAGATCCCGCTCTTCGACCGTTACCACGTCGACGACCAGTTGAAGAAGGCCCTCGACCGCAAGGTCTACCTGCCGTCGGGCGGCCACCTGGTCATCGACCGGACCGAGGCCCTGACGGTGATCGACGTCAACACGGGGAAGTTCGTCGGGTCTTCCAACCTCGAGGAGACGGTGCTCCAGAACAACCTGGAGGCTGCAGAGGAGATCGGGCGTCAGCTCCGTCTCCGCGACATCGGCGGGATCATCGTCATCGATTTCATCGACATGGAGTCGGTGGAGAACCAGCAGAAGGTGCTGCGTCGGCTCCGGGAGACCCTGGCCCGGGACAAGACACGCACCCAGGTATTCGACGTGTCGCATCTCGGCCTGGTCGAGATGACGAGGAAGAACGTGTCCGCCGGTCTGCTCGAGCACTTCTCCCGCAAGTGCGAGCACTGCGCCGGTCGTGGCATCATCATCGACGAGTCGTTCCGGCCCCGGAACGCACCGGTCAACCAGGCCTCGGCGGAAGTGGAGGCCTGAGCCGAAGGATCAGTCTCCGGCCGGAGGCTGGGGTAGGGGGGAGGTTCCCACCAGCCTTACCTTGGGCAATGTCGAGTACTCAGTACCAAGTACCTCTGATAGAATCCGTCCGTTCCCCTGTTCCAGAGGTTTGACCATGTACGCCATCATTCGCGCCGGCGGCAAGCAGGCCAAGGTCAAGTCGGGCGATGTGCTCGAGATCGAGCGTGTCAAAGGCGACTCCGACAAGCTCGAGTTCGCCCCGCTGCTCGTCGTCGACGACGACGGCAACGCGGTCTCCGACCGTGCGGTGCTCGCCAAGGCGAAGGTGACCGCCAAGGTCCTCGGCGAGGTCGCCGGCGACAAGGTGGAGATCTTCAAGTACAAGTCGAAGACGGGCTACCGGCGTCACCAGGGGCATCGCCAGAAGTTCACCCGCATCGAGATCACCAAGATCGAGCTGCCCGGCGCAGCCAAGGGCAAGGCAAAGGCCAAGGCCAAGGAAGCCGAGCAGGCTGCATCCGAGGAGGAGTGAGAGATGTCAAAGACCAAAGCCGGTGGTTCCTCGAAGAACGGTCGTGACTCGCGGGCCCAGCGTCTCGGTCCCAAGGTCTTCGACGGCCAGTTCGTCCAGGCCGGATCGATCCTGGTCCGTCAGCGCGGCACGCGCATCCACCCCGGTGAGAACGTCGGGCGGGGCAGCGACGACACGCTGTTCGCCACCGCCTCGGGCGTGGTCAAGTACGGCACCAAGGCCAATCGTCGCCAGGTGTCCGTCCTGCCCGAGTAGTCCTTCAGCCGGCAGAGCCGGCTGAACTCCGTGCTTGGTACCTGGTACCAAGTACCAGGTACAGCGAGCGCAGCGAGCGCAAATGTTCATCGACCGGGTCCGGGTCAATCTGCGTGGCGGTGACGGTGGCGCCGGTGTCGCCGCTTTCGTGCGCGCCCGGGGCAAGCCGAAGGGAAAACCCAGTGGCGGCAACGGGGGTGACGGGGGAGCGGTGATCCTCCGCGCCGATCCGTCGGTGGCGACGCTCCTCCGCTACCAACGCCAGACTCACTACCGGGCCGGCTCCGGCACTCACGGCGAGGGCGACGTGAGACATGGCAAGAAGGGCGACGACCTGGTCCTGCCGGTGCCCCTCGGGACCGTGGTCTATGACGAAGACGGTGTGATGATCGCCGACCTGGTCCACCCCGGCCAGGAGGTGGTGGCGATGCCCGGTGGCAAGGGGGGTCTGGGGAACGCCGCATTCGTCAGCCCGACGAATCGGGCTCCGTCCGTTGCCGAACAGGGCGAGTACGGGCCCGAGGGTTGGTTCACCCTGGAATTGAAGCTACTCGCCGACGCGGCACTCGTCGGGTTCCCCAATGCCGGCAAATCGACCTTCATCTCCAAGGTGTCTGCGGCCAAGCCCAAGATCGCCGACTACCCGTTCACCACACTCGAGCCCAATCTGGGCGTCGTGTCCATCGGGGGGCGGGAGTTCGTCCTCGCCGACATCCCCGGCCTCATCGAGGGCGCCGCCGAGGGCAAGGGCCTCGGCCACGAGTTCCTCCGCCACACCGAGCGCGCGCGGGTCCTCGTCATGGTCCTCGACCCGACCCAAGACCCGCAAGCGGCGCGCCAACTCGAGATCCTCTCCAACGAGATCGAGAGGTACTCCCCCGAGCTTGCGGCTCGACCCCGAGTGGTCCTGATCAACAAGGCGGATGCGGTGGACGTCACCGACCTGGCCGCCGAACTGGGCGCGCTGGCGGTGTCCGCAGTCACCGGGGACGGCCTCGAAGCGGCGCTCCATGCCATCGGTGACCTGGTCGACCAGGCGGTGCGGGAGGCGCCGGAGCGTCTCGGGTTCGTCCTGCACCGACCGCTCGGGCCGGGCTTCGAGGTAGAGCGGGAGGGGGACGGCTGGCGGGTCTCCGGACGCGCCGTGGAGCGGGCCGTGCGGTTCGCCGACCTGACCCTTCCGGAGGCGGCCGACATGGCCGCACGCCGCCTGGCTTCGA
>DASVBU010000018.1:0-10307 GCA_036375695.1 Acidimicrobiia bacterium
CCGCCGGGTACATTGACCGGACAATGTCCACATACACGGGGCGTCTGCAGGGAGCGCAGCTCGAGCCGAGCACGGTGATGATCGAAATCTCCGACGGTCGGTTCCGGGTCGCGACGGGGAGGGTGCAGTTGGGCTCGTGGCCGATGACGGCGATCCATGCGGAGCGGAAATCCATCTTCCGGTTCGATCTCGCCGTCGGCGACGAGGTCTTCGAGTTCACCCCCGACGATCCGAATGGCTTCGCCAGCGCTGTGGGAGCCATCATCGATCTCACCGACTCCAGGGGGCGCTTCGGCCTCAAGGCCCGGATCGAGCGCGCCGCTACCGGCTGAACCGTGGCCAATGGCCTGGTCCGGAAGGCGGCTCTCTTCGGGTTTGCCCTGATCGGCGCCGAAGTCGCCTACGCCATCCTTCGTCCGGCCCCGCGTCTGCCCGAGTTCGACCCTTCCGGCGAGTTCGGCGACCCGTCGAACCCGACCGTCCGCATCGCCGTCCTCGGTGACTCGTCGGTCACGGCCCCGGGAGTCAGACATCCGGACGAGATCTGGATCCGCATCGCGGTGCGCCGTCTCGCCGAGCAGCGTCACGTGGTCCTCGCCTCCCAGGCAGTGGGTGGCTCCAAGGCGGTGGACGTGCGCAACGGCCAGCTCCACGCCGCGCTGGAGTTCCAGCCCGACATCGCGGTCATCTCGGTCGGTGCCAACGACGCCATCCGCGGGGTCCCGCTGCGCCGCTTCGAGAACGACCTCGACCACACCGTCGCGGCCCTGCGTGATTCCGGGGCGGCCGTGATCCTGAGCGGTGTCGGTGACCTGGGGACGATCCCCCGTCTGCACGAGCCTCTCCGCTCGTTGATGACCGCCCGGTCGCTCGCCTATCACCGGGTCCACCAGAAGGTGGCCGAGCGTCACGGTGCGATCGTGGCGGAGCACCGCAACGACGATCGCACGATGTGGCTGCGAGACCGCTCGCTGTGGTCCGAGGACCTCTTCCACGTAAGCGCGATGGGCCACGCCCGGTGGGCGGAGTACGCGTTCCGGGCGATGCAGCCGGTTCTCGTCGATGGATGAGCGTCTGCTCGGCGTCATCGACACACCGGTGGCCGTTCTGGGCACGATCATCCCGGACGGTCGCCCCCACCTCGTCCCCGTGACTTTCGCCGCCTCCGGGGAGAGCCTGGTCACCGCGGTGGACTGGAAGCCAAAGACCGGCCGCAAGCTGCGAAGGATCAGCAACCTCGAGGCTGATCCCCGGGCCAGCCTCCTGATCCATCACTACTCCGAAGAGTGGGGAGATCTCTGGTGGGTCCGTGTCGACGCCACCGCCACCATCCACCGGACGGGACCGGAGTGGGAGCGGGCGGTGGCAGCCCTCGTGGACAAGTACCCCCAGTATCGGGAGCGGCCTCCGGAGGGCGCGGTGATCGCTCTCACACCCGAGAAGGTGGCCTCCTGGGCGGCGCGCTCCTGAATCAGTCGTCGCGCCGACGGGCCCGCAGCGCCGAGCCTCCGGCCGCCACCACCCAGCCGACGAGCACGAACAGGGCGGTGATGGCGACGACGTAGACCAGGACCGTCCCGTAACCGCCGTTCGCGGGGTCGAGGAATGGATAGGGGTAGCGGCCGTCGACCGCGCCCCGGATCATGGTGAAGATCACCCACAACAGCGGGAAGGACAGCCACCAGAGGGACCGCCGAAACGAAATCCGCTCCCTGGGAGGGTCGACTACCCAGCCTATCATGAGGACGATCGGCGCCAGGCGGTGGAAAACCGAGTCCACCCAGGCGACGTGCGTCTGGAGCTCCTCCTGGAGGTCTCGGAGCAGGATGGCGAACACGATGTAAGTCACCGTCATGTAGACGACCGCCGCCCCTCTGATCATGTCCGGCACGGGCGGAGCACCGGTGAGCATCCGACGTCCTCCTTCCAACAGGACCCCCATCGCCAACAGGTTGGAGAGGATCGTGAAGAAGGTGAAGAAGTTGAGCGGGTTGAACTGGCCCTCGTCGATGAGCACCTTGATCATCCAGATGAGGGCGGCGAGGATCAACAGTCCGAAGGCGATCCGGGTCAATGCGAGGAGGGTCCGGCCCATTCGCTGCGAAGTTTACCGGTCTGATGCGTCCCGAGAAGGCCTATCCGCCGGCGAAATCCCCGACTCGGTGGCGAGTAGCTCCACCGAGATGTCATGGTCTTCGGTCGGCACCCGATCGACCAACCGGGCAGAAACCGTGACCCCCAGGGCGAGGCAGTCGTTCCGGCGCTCCGCGAGGAGTCGGTCGTAGTACCCCTTCCCCCTACCCAGCCGACGGCCCGACCGATCGAAGGCGAGGCCGGGGACCAGGATCAGGTCGACCTCGTGGACCGGTATCGCCGGGCCGCGGTCAACCGGTTGCTCCATGCCCCACCGATGCCGCTCGCGGGGCACCTCCCGGTCGCGCAGGGTCAGAGACCCGTCCTCTTCGACCCTGGGCAGCACCCACCGCCAGCCGGGGAGGCGGGCGAATAGGGGCTCCACGGGAACCTCGTCTTCCATGGCCAGATAGGCGGCGACCGTCCCGGGGAGACGCGCCGACATCCACTCGAAGAGACGCTCCGCGGCGCGTTCTGCCTCGGCGGCGTCCAGCGCACCGAGATCCCTCATCCGGCGCCGGAGAGAAGCCTTGTCCACCGTCTTCAGGCTAAGCAGCCCGCGGCTACCGTCGCGGCCGTGCATTGGTTCGTGACCGTGCCCCGCACCATCCTCACGTGGACCGTCGGCGTGATCGCAACGATCATCGGCGCGTTCCTGGTGGTGGTGATCGCCCTCATCAACGACACCTCGCCCTGGATCGAGAGGGTCATCCGGGGCTGGAGCCGGGCGTGGCTGATCGCTTCGGGGACCAAGCTCGAGATCGAAGGCCAGGAGAACGTCGACCCGTCACAGTCCTATGTGGTGGTGGCGAACCACCTCTCCAGCCTGGACATCATGGCGTGTTTCCTCGCAGTCCGGCTCCCGATCCGGTACCTGGCCAAGAAGGAGTTGTTCCGGGTCCCCATCCTCGCCCAGGGGATGCGGGCGGTCGGGATCATCGAGGTCGATCGTGACGCCCGCTCCGCCATCCATGCCGAGGTCAACCGCCAGGCGAAGGATCTCATCGCCAAGAAGCGGAGCCTGATCATCTACGCCGAGGGCACCCGCCCCCGCAACGGCCTCATGCGGCCCTTCAAGAAGGGGGCCTTCACGATGGCGATCGCAGCGGGTCTGCCCATCCTCCCCCTGTCCATCCACGGCAGCTACGAGGCGTTCAAGCCCGGTCAGCCCTGGGTCCGTGGCGGCACGATCAGGGTCGTGGTGGATCCTGCGATCCCGACGAAGGGCATGGGTCAGGCCGACGTGACCGCTCTCCGTGACCGGGTGCAGGACCTGATCGCCACCCGGGTCACGTCCATGGGCGGCAAGACGTCCTTCTGACCGCGCCGCGCGAATCTGACCTCTCCCCCGTGGAGCGGCAGCGGAACGGGGGAGTACGGCCGAAGGCCGGGAGGGGGCGCGAGCGAAGCGAGACAGGAAACCACCGTTGTTTCCCCGCGGTGCGGACCGCGCCCCCTCGGCCCTGACGGGCCACTCCCCCACTCCGCTGACCGCTACGTGGGGGAGAAGTCCAAATACGACCCTGCAGCCGCTGAGGCTCAGTCGTAGACGGCCGTCAGATAGGCGCGGCCGTTGCTGACCACACACAGGATCGCCCCCACCGAAGTGACGATCTGATAGCGGTCGGCGTCGGGGCGGCCGTTCCACCACTGCCCCGTCAGCCGCCACGGTCCGCTCCAGGTCAGCACCGGCTCCCACCGCGACCCGAGACGGACCCGGGAGGGCATCCCGCCGTCCCATTCGATCTCGAGCGGGGTGGCCCGGTCGAGGACCAACGCGGGGCTGGGCGAAGGGGTCGCACCGGGCCATGGCGCAGACGGATCCCGATCCGGTTTCGCCGGCTCCTCCCCCCAACGACTCCAGCTGACCCGCTCCCCCGGCAACCGACCACCCTGAGGCCGCCCCTGCAGCACCTGGTCGGGGCCGAGCAGAGCCTGAGCCCGGGCCAGCGCCCGCTCCGTCTCCGCCAGATTCGACTCGTCCGAGAAGAGACCGAGTTGACGCCCCTCCCCCGACAGGTCGAAGGGGGCGATGGAGAGCATGGTGATGCCCCCGGGGATCCCGGGACCCTCCACCCACGCCCGCAACTGCCACCACACCCGCTCGGAGATGGACCGTTCGCTGAACGGGTCGGCGGACCGCCAGACCCGCTGACGCTCGTCCCCCTGTGCGGAACGGACCGTGATCACGATGGCGTGGGGGGCGACACCCTTCTGTCGCAGACCCCTGCTCAACCTCTCGGCCAGCACCCGGCCGGCGAAGGCGACCGAGTCCAGGGTCTCCAACGGCTCCTCGAACTCCATGACCACCGTGAGGTCCTCGGGGATCTCCCGTGGGTCGACGGGACGGTCCTCACCGCTGGCGAGACGATGGGCCAGGACACCGTCGTTCCCGAACCGGCTGGCCAGGGCGTCCCGGGGCAGGTTGGCCAGGTCGCCGAGCGTGGCGACCCCGAGCCACTTGAAGGTGTGGATCATCTCGTCGCCACCCATCTCCTCCCGGAGAGTGGCGAGATCGAGGCCGGACAGGAACGCGGCGGTGTCGGCGACGATCAGGGGCTCCCCCACCTTTGCCGACGCCGCAGCCCAGCGTGCCGCGAACGGCCCGTCGGCGACACCGACCAGGGCATCCCCGCCCATGCGGCCGCCCGCGATCCGGTCGAGCTCCTTTGCGATCCGATCGGCCAGTTCGGCCTCGCCGCCGTAGTAGCGGACGGCCCCGTCGACCGGCACATACAGCAGCCCGGGTGAGACCGGCTCAACCCGGGGCACCAGCTCCTCGATCGCGGAGACGACCTGTTCGAACCGGCGGGCCTCCTCACCGGGGTCGCGCTCCAGGATGGTGGCGAAGGTGGCAAGCGCCTCCGCCTCGCGTCGGGGCATCCCCAGGGTGACCCCTGCGGCGAGCACCTCGGGTGTCGCCCCGGTCACCCGATCATCGACGACCAGTACCGGTCTACCCGACGGCGCGTCGGGCCTGGTCAACGACCACATTGGAAACCAGGCGCAAAGCGTCCGTGCCCTCATCCTCCACCTCGATGATCCGGGGAATGCCCGCCACTCCCTTGCCGGAGGCCTCGATCACGAGGCGACGGCGTCCCAACCTCCCGTGCCCCTGCTCGGCCCCCTCCCATGTGACCCCGATCGCCCGCAGCCGGAGATGGGCGACGCCACCGGGAAGCCCCGGCCCGGTGGACCGCATCGCCACCGCGGCGCGGCGGGCGCGGGCGAGGGCGGCGAGCCGTCGGATGTCCTGTTCCCGGAAGCGCAGCGGCACCTCCGTGTAGATGGCCCGGACCCCTTCGAGGAGGGCGGCGGTCACCTTGGGCCAGAGTTGGGGATCGGGACAGCGGACCACCACAAGTCTCTCCGGGTCCACCCCGGCCTCCCACGCCGCTGCAGGCGAGACCCAGCCCCGCGTGTCCACCACCACCACAGGAGCTATACGGGAGTGCTCGGCGAGCATCCGCATGCCGAGACGGGTCAGCCCGCCACCGGGCTCACCCACCAGTTCGACGAGCCGGCCCGGGCTCAGCTCGAGGAGACGCTCCTCGACCCTCTCGATGAGAGGGGTCCTGGTTATCTCCTCGATGCCCACTGACTTCTCCGCTGATCCGGGCCGGACATCTTATCGAACATATGTTCGACCCACAACAGGCACCTGAGCCGTAGGCGAAGGGGATTAGTCCCCCAGCCGCAGGCTGGGCCGCTGTTTGTCTCCCTGAGCCGTAGGCGAAGGGGGAAGGTCCCTGCCGCCGAACGTAGTGAGGCGGAAGATAGGGGGCAGTCGCTCCCACCAACAACACCTCCAGCGCCGGCGGCGCGAGCGAAGCGGGCCGGCAAACCACTGTGGATCCCTTGCGGTCCTGCGGACCGCGCCCCCTCGGCACTTCGTGCCACTCCCCCACTCCGCTAACCGCTCCATGGGGGAGAAATCCTTTGCGCGACCCGACTCCGCACGGGTCCTCACTTTGTTCAGGGGAGCGGACCCGCGGGTACCGTCAGGGCGATGACCGATCTCTTCTCGGCGCGGGCCGACGACCTCGCCTTCCAGTCCGCCCCGCTGGCGACCCGGATGCGTCCGCGCCGCGTTAGCGAAGTGGTCGGTCAGCCCGCCCTTCTCGGACCGAACGCCGCGTTCCGCCGAATCGTCGAGTCGGGCCGACCCGTCTCCATGCTCTTGTGGGGCCCTCCCGGCACCGGGAAGACCACCCTCGCCCGTCTCGTCGCCAGCCACGCCGACGCCGAGTTCGTCACCCTCTCGGCCACCTCCGCCGGTGTCAAGGACGTCCGCGAGGTACTCCAGCAGGCGAGGGAGAGGCTGATGACCCAGGAGCGGCGGACGGTCCTCTTCCTCGACGAGATCCACCGCTTCGCCAAGAATCAGCAGGACGCCCTGCTCCCCGGAGTGGAGGACGGGACGATCACCCTCGTCGGCGCCACCACCGAGAACCCCTTCTTCGAGGTGAACACGCCCTTGATGAGCCGGATGACGCTGTTCCGTCTCGAGCCGCTCGGTCCCGAGGACCTGCGCAAGCTGGTCGAAGTGGCTCTGACCGACACCGAGCGCGGGCTCGGGAAGATGGGTCTCACGATCACCGACGAAGCGGCGGAGGAGTTGGCCATCCGGACCGGTGGCGATGCCCGTCAGACCCTCAACTCCCTCGAGGTGGCCGCCCGGATGACGGAGGCGGCCGACCGCAAGGAGATCACGGTCGAGGACGTGGCCGAGGCACTGCAGCGCAGGATCGTCCGGTACGACCGTGCGGGCGACAGTCACTACGACGTGATCTCGGCGTTCATCAAGTCGGTGCGCGGATCCGACCCCGACGCCGCGCTCTACTGGCTCTTCTTCATGCTCGAAGGCGGGGAGGACCCGGAGTTCATCGCCCGTCGTCTCATCATCCTCGCGTCCGAGGACATCGGCCTCGCCGACTCCCACGGACTCCAGGTGGCGGTCGCGGCATCCCAGGCGTTGGCCTACGTCGGGTTGCCGGAGGCTGCCTACCACCTCGCCCACGCCACGATCTATCTGGCCACCGCACCGAAGTCGAACAGCATCGGACGGGCGATGAGCGCCGCCCGGCGATCGGTCCAGGAGGGGCCGACGCCCTCTGTCCCCACCCACCTCCGCTCCACCGGGTACTCAGGGGCCGAGCAGCTGGGCCATGGGAAGGGCTACGACTACCCGCACGATCATCCGGAGGGCGTGGTCGAGCAGCAGTACTTCCCGGACGGCGTGCCGGCCGAGGCCTTCTACCGGCCGTCCGAACATGGCGAGGAGGCGGAGGTCATCGAACGTCTGAAAGAGACCGACCCGGTCCTCAAGCGCCGGCGGGACTAATCGCCGACGACCCCGTCGATGAACTCGTCGACCGCTGCCAGGTCGACATACCGGGGACCGATCACCGATTCGACCGCATTACCACCCTCGAACGGATCGACCCTCACCATCTGGGCCAACAACGCCTGACGAGGGTCGTCCATCGGAATCACGATCCATTCCTGCGGCATGGCCCACTCGTAGGGCTCGTCGGCCTCGAATACGACGACGGACCATTCCATCGTCTCCCGGTCGATTCGAACCAATGTGGAGTCCGGGAGCGCACCGTCCCCGACTGCACCCGCGTAGACGTACTCCTCCCCGACCGCGATCCACTTCGGAGGCACGGTTGGCATCGGGACATACCCGACAATCGAGCCGGATGCGTCGAGGAGCAACACCTCGCCGTACTCGAGGGTGCACCAGTCGGTTCCCGGCACGCGGCATCCCCACGCTCCGCTGAGGTTCGAGAGCTCCGAACTTGGGCGGGACAACAGCCATGTCCCCTCATCGGCTTCCACCTCGGCTTGCACGTCGATCCTGAGCTCCACTGGTAACCGGTCGAAGAAGTCCGTCCGGTCGCCCCGGTGCGGCGGTTCCAGGCTGGGCTCCCAGGGTGCAGGCAGATCTGTGTCGTCCGGCCCGAGGAGTGCCGCACCGGTGTGTTCGTCCCGGTGAAATGGAATCTCGACGACGCTCACGTCGTGGAGGTCCACCAACCAGAGGTCGTCCGGCGGGTCGTCTAAGTCGCCCTGGCGGCGGGAAAGGAGTACGCGGCCGCCATCGAAGTCTTCGACACGAACCGAGGGGTAGCTTGGGCCGCCAACCGGAATCCAGGCGGTCGTCATGTCGAACTCGATGATGTGGAGCCAGATCAGCCCGTCAGGGTCCTCGTAGAGGTCGTACCGACCCACCTGACCCCAATCCCCAGTCTCGCAGTTCACGTTGATCCGCCCCAGGCGTTCAGGGGCCCCGCCGCCGTCGGTGAGATTGACGAATGTGGAGGGACACGAACCGATTCGAGCCACAGGCCCGGCCGAGGTGGGTATGACCTCGATCAGCTCACCGGATATTTCGGCCACGAGGTGCGGCTCCGTCGTGTCGCCCGGCATCCACCACAGACCCTTTGAATCGGTGAACACGAGACCGCCGCCGCCGTCACGGACGAGACGGCCTCGACCGGTGCCGTTCCCTGCCCATATCACGGTGCCATCTGACGCGGTGATGCCAGTCGACCCGAGAATGGCCCATCCTTCGCCCGGGATTACCGATGCGGTCGGTTCAGTGGTGGGGACCCACGTGGTGGGCGGCATTGTCGTGGGCGTCAGCAACGTGCTCGTCGGAGAAGCGCCCTCCGGAGGTTTGAAGAAGACGATGGGCAGGACCACCAGCAGCACGACGGCGACTCCGGCCATCGCCAATGCACCGAGGCCAGCACGGTGCTTGGGTGGTTGGGGCGAAGCCGTGTACTTCTCCGTCTGGTCGGATCGCGCCTCGAGGGCCCGGGCGAAGGCGGCCAACTGCTGTTCGAGGTCGTTGCTCATCGGTCCACCCCCAGTTCTCGTCGCAATCGCTCCAACCCGCGATCGGTGTGCTTCTGCACCGTGGGCACGCTGACCCCCAACACTTCGGCCACCTCGGCCAAAGTCCACCCGTAGCCGTGGCGAAGGATCACCGCGGACCGCTGACGTTCACTGAGCCGCTCCAGGGCAGCCGGCAGACCCGGCTCGAACCACGTGTCCTCGAGGGGAACCACGCCTCGGAACAAGGGGAGGCTGCGACCCTGACGCGATCTGATCCGCCGCGCCCGGTCGCGGCCCACCTTGTACAGGTACCCGGCCGGGTTTCGCATGCCGGAAAGACGCTCCCAGGCCTCCCACCCGTAGGCGAGCGCCTCAGCGGCGGCCTCGGCGCCCACATCGGCTCCGTACGCCGAGCACAGTGCAGCCCGGACCCTCGGTTCGACCTCCCGGAAGAAGGCGTCGAACCCGGATTCGGAGGTTGTCACGGCCGGCCAATCGACATGCACACCGTTATAGAGCATCCAGGCCCGCCGAGTTATGACACCGACCCTGTTCAGCTCACTTACTCCCGTGGGTGGGAACCAAACCCCCCTACCCCCGGCTCCGCTGCGCTTCGCCGGCGGTGCCTTTCCCCGGTCCTTCGTCGCGGGGGACTAATCCTTAAAGCGGTGCCTTTCCCCGCTCCTTCGTCGCGGGGGACTAATCCTCAGAGCGGTGCCTTTCCCCGCTCCTTCGTCGCGGGGGACCAATCCTCAGAACGGTGCCTTCCCCGCTCCTTCCTCGCGGAGGACTAATCCTTAGAGCGGTGCCTTCCCCGCTCCTTCGTCGCGGGGGACTAATCCTTAGAGCGGTGCTTTTCGTCGCAGGGGACTAATCCTTAGAGCGGTCGTCCCGAGCCTTCTCTCCTGCAGGAGGAGCCGGGTCACCGGCCCCTGATCAGGGCCGCTAGGGCTTCGTCGGAGACGCCCAGGGCTTGGGCTTTGCGGCGGAGTTGGTCGGCGTCGGCCGCCAACGATGCCATGGCGGCGGCCTGGCCGGTGACGGTGGCGCCTTTGCCCCGCCGCATCTCGACCAGCCCCTCCTCCCGGAGCACCTGATAGGCGTGGAGCACCGTGTGCAGGTTGACCCCGAGGGATTCCGCAACGTCCCGGGCGGAGGGGAGACGGGCCCCCTCCGCCAGTTCGCCCGACGCCACCTGTTTGCGCACCGAGTCGGCGATCTGTTCGAAGATCGGCGTTGCCGACCCCGGGTCGATGCGGATCAACATCAGCCCCGCCTCTGGGCGTAGGCCTGGAGAAGCCCGGCCCCGGTGGCTGCGTCGTCGACCG
>DASVBU010000020.1:0-98851 GCA_036375695.1 Acidimicrobiia bacterium
TCGAAGAGACGCAACTCGGCCTCCCCCGCCCACACATCGGCGACCTCGCCGTCGTAGCCGCGCATCGTCACCAGCTCGTCGACCGACATCGAGCCGTCGGACTCGATCTTGGGCCAGCGACGGTCATGGAGCATGGGATGGGCGTTCACGAAGCCGGGCGCCTGCGCCGGCTCGGTGAGGGTGACCACGGCCTCGGCGATCCGGCGGCCCGAAACGGTCAGGGTGGCGCCGAACCTGCCGCCGGGCTCGAGCCGCGGGCCCGCCTTGCCCACCGTCACCGGCCGGGTCATCCAGATGTCGCCCAGCTTCTTCGGATAGCCCTGGTGGTAACCCCGCACCAGGGCGAAGTCCTTGTCCACCCAGATGAACGGGCTGCGTGACCAGTCCCTGTCGTCCCAGCGACACCGGACGACTGCGAAGCACTCCTTGTACTGGCTGCGGTAGGGGTCGAGCAGTTCGGAGAAGTCGTCCCCGCAGCTCTGCCAGTCCGCCCAGATCAGCGCCACCGCGCCCGGATCCTCCTCGACGGGATCGGCGCCCTCGGGGAGGAACTCGGCTACCCGGTCGGGATGCGTCCGGTACTCCACCGTGATCATCTCGCCCGAGTAGTGCCATGGCGGGGCGGGGACGATCGACGACCTTCCGGTCGGTGTACGGGGGAAGAAGAAGCCCTCCATCAGAGGAAGGGGAGGTATTCGTTGAGCTCCCAGTCGGTGGTCCATTTGGAGAAGCGGTCCCACTCGGCCCGCTTCACCGTGAGGAACCCGTCGATGTACGCCGGTCCGTAGGCCTCGACCAGGTCGGTGTCCGCCTCGAGGGCGTCGAGTGCCTTCTCCAGGGAGTCGGGCACGACCACGTCGGTGGAGGCCCGCTCGATACAATCGAGAGTCTCCGCCTCCGGGAGGGGGTACCCCTTCTCGTAGCCGAGGAGCCCGGCGACCAGGACCGCGGCGATGCCCTGATGGGGGGTGACCGAGCCGTCGCCCATGCGGTGCTCGATGCGGGTCGCCTGCCCTCGCGCCTGCGGGACTCGGACCGTGACCCCGCGGTGGTCGTAACCCCAGTTGGCCCAATAGCCGCACAAGGACCCGGGCTTGAGCCGCTTGTAGGCATTGACAGTTGGCGCCATCAGGGCCGACATGCCCACGTGGTGGTGGAGGAGCCCGGCGATCACCGACCGGGCCACCTCGCTGAGCCCGTCTTCGGCAGACTCGTCCGACAGGACGTTCCTCCCGTCGTCGTCCACCAGGGATAAGTTGACGTGGAACCCCGAGCCACCGCGACCGTTGATCGGCTTGCCCATGTAGGTGAGGAGGATCCCGTGACGGGCGGCCACCTCGCGAGCCATGATCTTGAAGAGGAAGGTCTGGTCGGCGGCCTCGAGGGCGTCGGTGTAGGCCAGGGTCAGTTCGAACTGCCCGTTGTCGTACTCGCTGTTCACGGACTCGAGGGGGAGCCCGGCGACACGAGCGGTCTCCATGATGTCGTCGATGGTCCCCGAAGGATCGACGGCATTCCCCGTCCCGTACACGTAGGCGCCGGGCGTGTCGATCGGCCTCCAGCCACCTGAGCCGTCACGTTCGAAGAGGTAACCCTCCAACTCGATCCCGACCTTGGGGTGGAGACCGTGGCTGGTCCAGCGTTCCACCGCCTCGGAGAGGACATGACGTGGCGCCAGCGGGACCGGCTGCCCGAGACGGGTGATGTCGGGGACCACCACGCCCGTCGACTTCTCCCAGCCCGGCCTCACCTCGCTCGGGTCGAACCTGGCGTCGCAGTCGGGGAGGCCCTGCCAGAACAGGGCCCCGTCGTGCGGGGTCATCTCCCGGTCGAAGCCGAGGGTGAAGAGGGTGATGCAGTGGGCAGTCCCCTTCTCCGCGTGCTCACGCGGCAGGTACTTCCCTCTGGCGAGCCCGAGATGATCGGGCCATAGGAGCCGGACCCGGTCGTAGTCCAACATCTCTCCTGTGTCGGGATCTGGGGATCGTAGATGCGATCCCCGTTCACGCACCACGATGATTACCTTGGGCGGCGATGACCGATCATCTCGAGCCGGACCGGGCGACCCGGGAGGCATGGGCCCGTCTCGTCACCGGCTACATCGACGAATGGTTCGACACCGCCCCCACCATGGACGCCCAAGCCGGCGACCTGGACGCGGCGACCCTGGAGCGCCTGCGTCGGCCACCCCAGGAGCACGGACGTGACCCCACCGAGGTCCTCGCCGAACTCGACCTGGCGGGCAAGGCCGGGATCCTCCACCCATCGGGCGGCCACCTCTCCTACATCCCGAACCCGGGCCTCTATGCGGCGGCTCTGGGCGAGTTCCTCGCGGCCGGCCTGAACCGATACACCGGGGTGGCCAGCGCCGCACCCGGGTTCTCCGCCATCGAGCATGGGGTGATCGACTGGATGACATCCATCTTCGACCTGGGACCGAACGCGGCCGGGCTCCTCCTCTCGGGCGGGTCGATGGCCAACTTCACCGGCGTGGTCACGGCCCGCACCTCCAAACTCGGTGACGACTTCACCCGGGGAAGGATGTATCTCACCGGTCACACCCACCACTCGGTGGCCAAGGCCGCCCGTCTCGCCGGGATTCGCAACGACCAGATCGGCAAGGTCCCCGTCGACGAACAGAGGCGGATGGACCTGACGGCCTTGCATGAGATGATCGCCGCCGACAGGGCAGCCGGGGCCGAGCCCTTCCTGATCGTGGCGTCGGCCGGCACCACCGACACCGGTGCGGTCGACGACCTGCAGACCGTTGCGGACATCGCCGCCGAGGAGGGCCTGTGGCTCCACATCGACGGCGCCTACGGCGGCTTCTTCGTGCTCACCGACCGGGGTCGGAAGCGGCTCGACGGGATCAATCGGGCCGACTCCATCGCGGTCGACCCCCACAAGGGGATGTCGCTGCCGTTCGGGGTGGGGACGTTGCTGGTCAGGGACGAGTCGGCGCTTGTCGACGCCCACCTGGGCCGTGGCGCGTACTTGCGCGACGAGGACAACTACATGGGTCTGCGTGACATCGCCTCGCTGGGTCCCGAGTTGAGTCGTCCGGCCCGGGGACTGTCGGTCTGGCTGCCCCTCCAGCTCCATGGTGTGGCGCCGTTCCGGGAGGCCCTGGATCACTGCCTCGACCTGGCGGAGCACGCCTACGAGCGTCTGGCCCGGATGTCGGGGATCGAGAAGGTGTGGTATCCGGATCTCTCCATCGTGGCCTTCCGCTTCGTCGACGACGACGTCGGCAGAAAGGCGCTGCAACGGGTCAACGACGACCGTCGGGTGCATCTCTCTCCCACGACGGTCGATGAGCGTTTCGTGCTCCGCATCGCCATCCTCAACCGGCGCACGACGCGCGACCACGTCGACCACGCCATCGACCTGATCGCAGAGACTCTGAGCTGAACTTCAGAGGCACCGTCACACATCCGGTCCAATTCGGCGTGGCCTGACTCAAGGCACATCGGGGACGCACCGATACATGTCGGACAGCTACACCGATCGTCAGGGAAGCGGGATTGCCGGATTGCCGGCGTCGTTCATCCCGCTCCGAGGGACCGAGCAGGGCTTTTGGACATGCAGAACCGTGACATCATCTCGACGCTTGAATCTCGCTCCAGGGTCGCTATCGCAATCCTGAGCTTGATGTGCTTCGTCTGCGTGTTGTTGGCCATCGACGGCTTCATGTTGGCTGAAGGCGAAATCCTCTTGTCCTACGAAGCCTGGATGGTTCTACGTATCGGCGGCGCCATTGCATGCGCGATCTCGTTTGTTGCATGGTCCTATCGCGCCCACGCCAACTTGAGGGTCCTGGGAAGGGATGGCTTGAGACATGCAGACGAGGCCACGATTTGGTGGTGGCTTGCGCCATTCGCCAACCTCTTCATGCCTTTCAGGGTCGTCTATGAAACGGTTCGCGGATCCACCGCACCGCTCGCAAACTCGAATTGGCGTGCAACCCCGCTGGATCCGGCGGCGGGATGGTGGACGGGCCTCTTCATCGCGGGTCTCTTGATCGAACGATGGGCTGATGCGATGGTCAATGCCGCCCTGTATTTGGAAGATCTCGTCGGGCCGCTTCAACTCTCTGGCTTCAGCTATCTAGTTCTCGCTGGGGCTGCCGCTGCCGCAGTCATCATGATCAACCGGGTCACCACCGCTCAGGCGACTCGTTTCGGTGAGATGTCTACCGAGGTTCAACGCCGGAACCACGCCGAGGACCTCCGCCGGAGCGAGGGAGATCCAGCGCAGAGCGGGGCCGCGGATGCTGAGATGTCCAGCGCCTCGGTTTCAGGCCCTGGAGAGGCGGGATACCGTTCGGATCCGACGGTCTCTGTTCGACAAGCGGCATTTTGCACCCATTGCGGCGTGCGATTCCAAGGGGACGACGACAGGTTCTGCCCCTCATGCGGCTCCCCCCGCAGAGCTGGTGAGCCAGCCTCCAGGGGTTGAGGATCGATGAGCCAATGGCGCGACCCGCGGGAGGCGGATCGAGGATCAGGTCGCGCCCGCTGACCGGCTCAGGACACTTCGAGTCGACCACGCCAGCGAGCTGATCGCAGAGACTCTGAGCTAGGGATTCAGGGGCGTCTTCAAGAGACCGAGATTGCTATGGCCCGCGGCTTGGCGGCTTTCGGAAACGGATGCGTCCGTGGTCGGGGTGGTGGTAGATCTCGTATCCCCACTGGTGGACCACGACGTGGTGGTGGAACCAACACAACAGGATCAGGTCTTCGAGGTTGGTTTCGCCGCCTTCTGCCCAGGGTCGCAAATGGTGGGCTTGGAGACGATGCCGGGAGTTGCAGCCGTCGGCGGCGCACCGACCCCCGTACTTGTGCAGCAACGCTTTGGTCTGGGATTGGGTGGCCAACCGGTACTTGCGTCCGTACCGCATGTACTCACCGTTCTCGGTGACCGCGAACACCTGGGTGGGAGCCCCACAAAGGATCGCCTCCAAGGTCCGACGACCCACCTTGGAACCCGACTCGAGAACCACACCCGACTCACCATTGGTCTCCGAGGCTTCTTTGGCGGTGACGAACACCGACACCTCCGCGTTCGGTGCCTCTGTCCCCATGCACAGATCCAACAGGGCGGTGGCCTTCCTCCACCCCAAACCCAACGACCCGTGGTCTCCGGGAAGATCGGGAAGCCGGTCGGCGAGTTCGGTGAGGGTCTTTTCGATGATCTCCCCCGCATAACCATCCACCCCACCCCAGATCCGCCACCACGACTCATCCAGCGACGGCTGCAACACCAAGAACCGGTCATCAACCGACCTCGCCTCGTCAACAACGGTGATGCGGGTCTTGCGGGCTGCTTCACGATGCAGACCCGCCACATCCCACTCCAAGCCCAACCCGACATCCTCAGGGATCCGGGACAACGCTTCGACCCGACGGAACGACACACCATCCGCCAACGCCCGACGAAGACCGGGACGATCCACCGTCCGACGCATCGTCCGCACCAGAGACCTCGCCTCATCCAAAGACGTGTCGAGAACCAGACTCACCCACTCCCCCAGAGTCCGACACCCATCCCCGGTGTGGACCTGAAGCCGATCCAGCTCTTCGATCAACTCGAGCTGGCGGGCGCGAATCGTCGAAACCTGCCCCTCGAGAGCCATCAGTTCTTGCTGCAAAGAGTCGGTCGAAGCCTCGACCCTCTCCTCCAGAACCATCCCTCCCATACCCCGAACATACGTTCTAGCAGGGACAGAAACAACCCTCTCGTGGTGGAATCCGGGGAACTTTCTGAGGTGGCTTTTCTGGCTCGCTTCGCTCGCGCCCCCTCCCGGCCTTCGGCCGTACTCCCCCGCTCCGCTGCCGCTCCACGGGGGAGAAATCCTCAAGGGTCCGCACATCATCCCGGCTCCGCTGGTACTCCCCCGCTCCGCACCCCCTACCCCCAGCCTCCTGCGTCGGCTGGCGGTACCTTCCCCCCTCGCTTCGCTCCGGGGGACCAATCACTCCACGGGGGAGAAAAGGACGGACCGCCCCTCAGCTGAGGAAGATCGCCACGGCCAAGCCGAGAACCAGCAGGTTCCCGGCGACACCGAACCATCGGCGGGCACGGTCTGAGAGCCTGGCGCCGAGGCTCGACCCGCCCCACGCCAGGAGCCACTGCCAGGACAGGGAGGCCAGTGCGGCCCCGGCCACGAAGGCCGTGCCCTCGAGAGCCGTCATGCCCGCGGCCAGCCCGAGACCCATCACCACCGCCACGAAATAGACCACCGTGGCCGGGTTGATCAGTGTCAGCCCGAGGAACGTCGCATAGGTGGCGCCGGTGCCCTCGGCGAATCCAGAGCGTCGCACGATGGGGTTGCGTCCCAACGCCCGGCGGATGCCCAGGACCGCCATGACCACGAGGAGGGCGCCACCGGCGTAGCGAAAGGTCGGTCCGATCTCGCCCACCGCAGCGGCGATGCCGGCACCACCGAGCACGGCCAGCAAGGCGTAGACGAAGTCCGCCGTGGCGGCCCCGGCGCCCGCGGCCAGACCCTTGCGCAGCCCGGAGCGCATCCCGGTCTCGATGATGAGGATGCCGATGGCTCCGATCGGGATGGCGATCCCGTAGCCAGCGACCACACCGGACAGAAACGGTCTCACGGGCGCGCAGTCAAGATCGAAGCGAAGGCGGATGAGTCGAAATTCGCCGGCCGATCAGGACTCGGCCATCACCTTCTCCATCACCTCGTCGGCGATGTCGTAATTGGCGTGAACCGACTGGACGTCGTCGAGGTCGTCGAGGGCGTCGATGAGACGGAGGAGCTTGCGGGCGTCGCTCTCGTCGACCGGGATCCACGTGGACGGCCGCTGGGTGATGTCGGCGGACACCACCTCGATTCCGGCTGCCTCGAGGGCGACCCGCACCGGATCGAGATCCGACGGGGCGCTGATGACCTCGAAGGTGCCGTCGCCGTTGTCGATCACGTCCTCGGCCCCGGCGTCGAGGGCGGTGAGCATGACGTCCTCCTCCGCGCCCGCGGCCACCACGAGGCCCTTCTGGGAGAACAGGTAGCCGACCGACCCGGGCTCGCCCAGGTTCCCGTTGTTCCTGGTGAAGGTGGAGCGCACCTCCGAGGCGGCACGGTTGCGGTTGTCGGTCAGCACCTGCACGTAGACGGCGACACCGCCCGGGCCGTAGCCCTCGTACCAGATCTCCTCGTATGTGGCCCCCTCGACCTCACCGGTGCCGCGCTTGATGGCGCGCTCGATGTTCTCGTTGGGCATCGACGCGGCCTTGGCCTTGTAAACCGCGGTGGCCAGGGTCGGGTTGAACTCGGGGTTGCCGCCACCCTCGCGGGCCGCGATCTCGATCGCCTTGGCCAGCTTCCCGAAGAGCTTCCCGCGGGCCGCGTCCTGACGGCCCTTGCGGTGCTTGATGTTTGCCCACTTGGAATGTCCAGCCATGCTTCCGATCGCCTCGATGAATGGGTCGCGTCGTGCCTGTTGCGAGCGTGACGACCTACACAGGATATTCGGGTTGCGCGTGCTCGCCGTCGCCGCGCCTCACCTGCCCCTGAGTGCGCCCAACCCGAGAGCGACCTCGTAGAGACGGACATACCGGTCGGCCACCTCACTCCAGTCGTAGGCCCGCGCCGCCGACCGGGCCCGCTCCCCCATCTCCCGGGAGCCGTCCGGATCGCCGAGCAGGTCGGCGATCGCCCTGGCCAGCTCGTCGGAGTCTCCGGGAGGCACGAAGCGAGCAGTGACCCCCGCCACGTCGCGAAACGCGGGGAGATCGGAGGCGACAACCGCGCAACCGGCGGCCATCCCCTCGGCGACCACGATCCCGAAGCTCTCCCCCCTCGTGTTGGGGGCGACGTACACGGTCGACGATCCGAGGACCCGGCGCTTCTCGTCGCCACCGACCCGGCCGAGGAAGGCCACTCCGGGGACCCGATCCGGTCGATCGGCCCCCATCACCAACAGCTCGGCATCGGGGTGCGCATCGCGCACGGCCGGCCAGGCCTCGAGCAGCACGTCCAGACCTTTGCGCGGATCGTCGCGCCCGAGGAAGGCGACCCGTCCCGGCACCCTCTCGACATCGACCGCATACGACTCGACGTCGATGGCGTTGGGGACGATCCCGATCGGCCCCCAAGCCTCCGGGATCGCCGCCGCCGCGGTCTGGCTGACGGCGGTGAGGATGCATCCCCTCATGAGACGGCGCACGGGGAGACGCCGGTAGAGACCGGGCACCCAGTCCGCCGGCGCGGCGTGAAAGGTCGCCACCGTCGGCAGACCCGTCCGCAGACCGGCCCAGCCCACGAGCGGGATCAGGGGCTCGTGAACATGGACGACGTCGAAACCCGACAGGATCCTCCGCACCCGCGCCGCCACACCGGGATCCAGGCTCATCGGCACCGTGGAATCGTTGGCCTCGAAGCGCGAGACCTTGCCCACCAGCTGCGCCCCCTCCGGGGCCTCGACCGCGGGGTCTCCGGCCCCGACCACCAGGGCGTCGAGGCCCGTCCCGCGGAGACGCGCGCCGAGCTCGAGGGTCAGTTGTTGCACCCCACCGGGCGCGGTCAGGTCGTAGGGGCAGACGATGCCGATCCTCATCGGTCCGACGGCCAATTGGGGACCACCAGGTGCCACTGGTTCGGGGCCTGCCGGATCAGGTCCTCCATCTCCTGCGCCAGGGCCTCGGTCATCTGCCTCACCTGCTCGGCCCGTTCCAGCCCCTCCGGAATCGGGATGGGGGGCCGGACGACGACCCGGTGTCCCGAGCCGTCGAAATAGCAGGCGACGGGGAAGAGCGGCGCACCGGTCCTGATGGCCAGCGTGGCGGGGCCCGGCGGAAGCGTCGTCACCTCGCCGAAGAACTTCACGGACACGCCACGGCCCCGGAGGTCGCGGTCGGAGAGCAGGGCGACCGCCTTGTTCGCCGCCAGCGCCGCCTCCAGCTTTCGCATCACCTCCGCACGGCCGGTGGCGAGAACGATCTCGATGCCGAAGTCCGCCCGCATCCGGGTGAACCAGTCGGTGACCCGCTTGTTGGGGAGGTTCTCCGCCACGGCCACAACCGGGATGCCCTCGGCGCCTGCGATCGGAGCCGCCGCCTCCCAGTTCCCCATGTGCGGCAGGGCATAGATCATCCCCTTGCCCTGGTCCCGGGCTTCCAGGATCCGCTCCAGACCGTCGACACGGGTGTTGGCGAGCATGCCGGGAACCCGGCGCTCCCTGGCCCACAGCGCCTCCGCCCAATAGCGCCCGTATGACATCAGGACGCGGCGGGCTTCGGTGCGCGCCCGGGAGGGATCGTCGAGCACCCGGGTCATGTGCCTCGTGGCCATGCGGCGGCGGCCACCGTCGAAGAGGTACCACACGAACCCGGCGGCAACGCCCAGCGCACGCGCCACGGAGCCGGGGAGGAGACCGACCAGCCCGACACCGGCGCGCAAGGCCAGGTAGGTGAGGGCGTGCTTCACGGGATGGAACGGTAGGAGCGCCAGAAGCGGGTGATCACGGTGAGCCACACCAGGACCACGAACACCCAGAGCATCGGCTCCACCTGCCCGATGATGAGACCGACGCAGAAGAGGATGATCCGCTCGGCGCGGCCCATCATCCCGCCCCTCCCGTCCAGACCCTGCGCCTCGGCACGGGCCCGCATGTAGGGAACGAGCATGGCGCCGCCCAGGCCGAGCACGATGAGCAGCAGGACCCGGGGCAGGCCGGCGCTGGCCACGGCCAGGGCCGAGAAGGAGGCGATCTCACCGAGACGGTCGAACGCGGCGTCCAGGAAGGCGCCCCGATCGGTCACGTTGTTGCTCGCCCGCGCCACCGCGCCATCGAGGCCGTCCAGCATCGAGCCGATCAGGACGACGGTTGCGCCCAGGGCGAGCCGACCGGTTGCGATGAGGATCGCCCCGACGATCACCACCACCAGCCCGAGCACCGTCATCGCGGTGGCAGTGAGGCCGATACGAGCCAGGCTCCGGCCTATCGGCTCCAGGAACCGGGTCACCCGCGGCCGGACCCGCATGTCGATCACATCGTGAAAGTAGCACCCGGCCAGTTCGACGACCATCTTCCACCGTTAGGATCGAAGAGTCTCAACGAGGAGGTTCCGTGGTCCCCGAGAAAGTCCGCAACGTCGTGTTGGTGGGTCACGGAGGCAGCGGGAAGACGACTCTGGCCGAGGCGATGCTGTTCACCGCCGGGGCGACCACCCGCATGGGCTCCGTCGACAACGGCACCAGCATCCTCGATCACGAGCCCGAAGAGGTGGCCCGCAACATCTCCCTCAGCCTCGCCACCGCCACCGTCGAGTGGATGGGCCACCGTATCAACATCATCGACAGCCCCGGCTCGCCCGACTTCGTCGGCGATGCCCGCTCCGCACTCCGCGCCGCCGACATGGCCATCTTCTGCGTCTCGGCCGTCGACGGCGTCGAGGTCCACACCGAGCAGTTGTGGCGCACCGCCGAGGAGGAGGGCATCCCGCGTTCCATCGTCATCACCAAGCTCGACCGCGAGCGCGCCAACTACACCAAGACCGTCGAGGAGCTGCGCGCCGCCTTCGGCAAGGCCATCGCCCCCATCCACGTGCCCATCGGCGAGGAGGGCTCCCTGCGCGGCCTCGTCCGTGTGGCCACCGAGCGCGCCTACGAGTACAAGACCGGCGACCCCAAGGGCACCCAAATCGACCTTCCCGACGAGGTCTCCGACCTGGTGCATCAAGCCCACACCGGCCTCATCGAGACGGTGGTCGAGACCGACGACGAGATGATGGAGGCCTACTTCGAGGGCAAGGAGCCCACACGGGACCAGATCGTCGCCACCATCCACTCCGGCATCATCTCCGGCGAGGTCCAGCCCGTGCTCGTGACCTCGGCCACCAAGCTCGTCGGGATCGACACCCTCCTCGAGTTCATCGTCGACTATGGCCCCAATCCGACCGAGCGGGCAATGCCCAAGATGGCGTCGGGCACCGCCCCCAACCCCGGTGCCGACGGTCCGGTCCTCGCCTACGTCTTCAAGACCACATCCGACCCGTTCGTTGGCCGGGTGAGCATGTTCCGGGTCTACAGCGGCGAGATCACGGCCGACCAGGAGCTGGAGAACGCCCGCACGGGCGCCAAGGTCCGCCTCCACAACCTCTTCAAGATCCACGGCAAGGAGCACGTCGACGTGCCCGGGCTCCCCGTCGGCGGGATGGGCGCCGTGGCCAAGATCGATGACCTGCGCGCCGGCGACACGCTTCGCTCCCCCGGCCTCGACGCGGTGATCGCCCCCGTCTCGTACCCGCGGCCCGTCGCCGAGATCGCCATCACGCCCCGCTCGCATCAGGACGAGGACAAGCTCTCCACCGCCCTGGCCCGCATCACCGAGGAGGACCCGACGGTCCGGGTGGAACGCCGTCCCGAGACCGGGGAGACCATCCTGGCCGGGCTGGGCGACAGCCACGTCGAGGTGACGCTGGAGCGGATCCACCGCATGTTCGGCGTCGAGATCGATCACACCCTGCCCAAGGTCCCCTACCGGGAGACCATCACCGCCACGGCCGAGGCAGAGGGCAAGCACAAGAAGCAGACGGGTGGCCGCGGCCAGTTCGGCGTGGCGTTCGTCCGCTTCTCGCCCCTCCCCCGCGGATCGGGCTACCAGTTCATCGACTCCATCAAGGGCGGCTCCATCCCGCGTCAGTTCATCCCGGCGGTGGACAAGGGCATCCAGGAGGCGCTGGATCGGGGCATCCTGGCGGGCTACCCGGTGATCGACGTGGCCGCCGAGGTGTACGACGGCAAGTTCCACTCGGTCGACTCCGACGAGTTGTCGTTCCGCATGGCGGGCATCGCGGCGTTCAAGGCCGCGGCCGACAAGCTCAAGCCCGTGCTGCTCGAGCCCGTGATGAGGGTGACGGTGACCGTCCCCGAAGAGGTGCTCGGGGACGTCATGGGCGACATCAACTCCCGGAGGGGCCGGGTCCTGGGCATGGAGGGCGAAGGCAACTCCCGTACGGTGACCGCCGAGGTGCCGATGGCCGAGATGAGACAGTACGCCGCAGAATTGCGATCATTGACGTCCGGTCGCGGTACCTTCGAGATGGAGTTCGACCACTACGCCGAGGTCCCGCACGCCGAAGCGCAGCAAGTGATCGAAGCCGCGCGCGCCGAACAGGACAACTAGGAAAGGAATCCATGCCCGACGCCGTACTCCGCTACGGAGACAAAGAAATGACCCTGCCGGTGCGCACCGGCACCCACGGTGACGCCGCCATCGACATCTCCCAGCTGCGCTCCACGCTGGGCCTGGTCACGCTGGACAGTGGCTTCGGCAACACCGCGGAGGGTGAGGGCGCGATCAGCTTCATCGACGGCGAGGCCGGGCATCTCAGCTACCGCGGCTACCCCATCGAGCAACTCGCCGAGAACGCCTCGTTCCTCGAGGTGGCCTATCTCCTCCAGTACGGCGAGCTGCCCACCAAGGCGGAGCTGGAGTCGTACGAGGACTCGATCCGCCGTCACACGCTGATCCGGGAGGACATGAAGCATCTCTTCGAGGCGTTCCCCCATTCGGCCCACCCGATGCAGATCCTCGCCTCGGCGGTCTCGGCCATGGCCACCTACTACCCCGACGCTTTGAACCCGCTCGACGAGGAGGCCGTGGACATCAGCGCCCGCCGGCTGATCGCCAAGACACCGACGATGGTCGCCTGGTCCTACAAGTACCGGGTCTCCCAGCCGTACATCTACCCGGACAACACCAAGGACTACGCGTCCAACTTCCTCAAGATGATGTTCTCGGTGCCGGCCGAGGAGTACATCCCCGACCCGGTCGTGGCGAAGGCGTTGAACCTGCTCCTGGTCCTCCACGCCGACCACGGGCAGAACTGCTCCTCCTCGGCGGTCCGGCTCGTCGGCTCGAGCCACTCCAACATCTTCAGCTCGGTGGCGGCCGGGATCCACGCACTGGCGGGCCCGCTGCACGGCGGCGCCAATCAGGCCGTCCTGGAGATGCTCGAAGACCTGCACGAGAGCGGGATGGACATCGCCACGGCGGTGAAGAGGGCCAAGGACAAGAACGATCCCTTCCGGCTCATGGGCTTCGGCCACCGGGTGTACAAGAACTTCGATCCCCGGGCGATCATCCTCAAGAAGTCGGCCGACGAGGTGCTGGACTCTTTGGGCATCGACGACCCGCTTCTCGACCTGGCCCGACAGCTCGAGGAGGTGGCCCTCAACGACGACTACTTCATCGAGCGGAAGCTCTACCCCAACGTCGACTTCTACTCGGGGATCATCTATCGGGCCATAGGGTTCCCGGCCGACATGTTCACGGTCTTGTTCGCCATCGGCCGCATGCCGGGCTGGATCGCCCAGTTCCGGGAGCTGCTGTCGGACCCGGGGACCCGGATCTTCCGTCCCCGCCAGCTCTACGTGGGCCCGGCGACACGGGACTATGTGCCCCTGGATCAACGCTGACAGCTTCGGGCGCTCAGACCGGCTGGACCGGCTCCACGTAGGGGTCGCCGACGACCGACCCGTCGACACCGTCGACCAGCACCAGAGCCCGACGGTCCGGTGGCTCCGTGGCCGCGTAGAGCACCACCGACCAGTGGGGCCGCGCCCGGAGGCCGCCGAAGCGCATCACGGCCGAGGCATGGCCCACCGGGAAGTCGACCGCCCCGCCCGCGATCCGAAGCGCCCTGTGCTCGTCGATCTCGAGAGGCCACGAGGAGGCGAACAGCCACGCCGCGATCAGGGCGAAACCGATGGCGACCAGCCAGCCCTGCGGAAGAGTCGGCACCGAGAGTGCGGCGAATACCACCATGATCCATCCCGACGCCCTCCGTCTCGCCGGCGGGGGGAACCGGTACGGACCGACGACGTTGGCGTCGAGCTCCTCCTCGATGTCGAGCTTCTCGGCGAGCTCGGCGTCGATGTGGATGCCTTCTCGACCGACCCTGCGCTCTTCGTCGCTCATGCCGGTTCCGCCGCCAATTCGGCCACCCGGGCCACTGCCTCTGCCAGCGGCACACCCCGGGTATCCCGATCCTCGCCATAGAGACGCAGGCCCACCGTCCCGTGCTCGACGTCCTGGTCGCCCACGACCACCACGAACGGATGCTTCTGAGTGATCGCCCGACGGATCTTGTCCCCCACCGTCTCCGTCGAGCGGTCGACCTCGACCCGCAGTCCGGCTTGCCCGAACGCGGCGGCCACGGCTTCGGCGTAGTCGACGTGGCGGTCGGCGACGGGCACCACGGTGACCTGGACCGGTGCCAGCCAGGCGGGGAAGGCACCGGCATAGTGCTCGACGAGGATCCCGATGAACCGCTCGATCGACCCTGCCTTGGCGCAATGGACCATGTACGGCCGCATGGGGACGTTCCCCGGTGAGACGTACTCCAGCTGGAACAGCTCGGGGTTGTTGAAGTCGAGCTGGACGGTCCCCATCTGCCACCGGCGGCCGATGGCATCCTTGACGTGGATGTCGATCTTGGGGCCATAGAAGGCACCCTCGCCGGGTGCGATCACGTAGTCGACGCCCTCGGCCTCGAGCGCCTCGGCGAGCAGCTGCTCGGCGATCTCCCATTGCCTCGTCTCACCGACCGACTTCTCGGGACGGGTGCTCAACTCGGCCGAGATCAGTGATCGGTCGAAGCCGAAGGTCTCCTGCCACTCCAGCACGAACCGAAGTTGATGCCGGAGCTCGTCACCCAGCTGCTCCTCCGTGCAGAAGGTGTGGGAGTCATCCTGGGTGAACCCGCGGATCCTGAGGAGGCCGTGGACGACCCCCGACTTCTCGTAGCGATACACGGTGCCCAGCTCGGAGAAGCGGAGCGGCAGGTCGCGGTACGACCGCGTCCGACTCATGTAGATGAGGATGTGACCCGGGCAGTTCATGGGCTTGACCTGGTACTCCACGTCGTTGTCCATGACCATGCGGGGGTACATGTTCTCGGCGTAATAGTCGAGGTGACCCGAGGTCCGCCACAGGTCCGCCTTCATCAGGTGTGGCGTGAACACGAACTCGAACCCGTACTTCTCGTGCATCGCACGGCTGCGGTCTTCGACGATCTTGCGCAGCATCCCGCCTTTGGGATGCCAGACCGCGAGACCGGAGCCGATCTGGCCGGGGAAGCTGAACAGGTCCAGCTCCGGACCGAGCCGGCGGTGGTCCCGCCTCTCCGCCTCATCGAGACGATGCAGATAATCCTCGAGCTCGGCCCGGGAGGGCCAGGCGGTTCCGTAGATCCGCTGCAGCTGGTCGCGGTTCTCGTCGCCCCGCCAGTAGGCGCCGGAGCTGCGCAGCAGCTTCACGGCCGGGATCCGGCCGGTCGACGGTAGATGGGGACCGCGGCAGAGGTCGATGAAACCGTCGTTCCGGTAGGCGGTCACGATCTCTTCGCCGGAGACCTCGCTCGGGTCGACCGACTCGATGATCTCCACCTTGTACTTGTGGTCGGCGAAGACCTCGAGCGCCTCGTCTCGATCGAGCACCACCCTCTCGAACGGCTGGTCCTCCTCGATGATCCGATGCATCCGGGCCTCGATGCGCTCCAGGTCGTCCGGAGAGAACGGCGTCTCGACGTCGAAGTCGTAGTAGAAGCCGTCCTCGATGGGCGGGCCGATGGCGAAGGTGGCGCCGGGGAACTCGGCCAGCACCGCCTGGGCGAGGACGTGGGCGGAGGAGTGCCGCAGGATGTGCAGCCCCTCGGGGTCCTTCAAGGTGATCACCTGGAAGTCACCGCCCTCGGTGATCGGCCGGCTCAGGTCGATGAGCTGGCCGTTGACCTTGACCGCGACGGCGGCCTCGGCGAGACGCGGGCCGATGGATCGAGCGACCTCGAGGCCGGTCACGCCGTCGGGATGCTCGACCTCGGAACCGTCCGGATACTTGAGTACTACAGCCAAGGTCTCACTCGCTAGCCTGTCGCCGCAGAGTAGTGACGGCATTTCGTGTAGCCGTCGTCGAGCAGAGGGATCGATTACATGGACGCTCTTCAGTTGGTCGAGTCGCTGCATCCTGGGACCAGTGTCAGGGAGCTCGCGGCCGGCGCGAACCGGGTATTTCGCGTGACCACGCCCACGGGCGCCACGTCGATCGTCAAGGTGTACCCGGTGGCGTCACGGGAACGACGAGAGCGGCGCGCCCTCGAGGCATTGGCCGGGGTGGAAGGGGTACCTCGCATCCTCGGCAACGGTGCCGAGGGTGATCTGGCGTGGCTGCACATGACCGACGCCGGCAGCTGGAACCTCGCATCCCTCCCCCGCAACGACGACACCCTCGAGGCGGCAGGACGCATCCTCCGCGGCCTGCACAGCGCCGACGCATCCATCACCAACCTCACCGTCGGTATCGACGCCGATTACGTCCAGAGCCACTTCCGATCCACGTTGGAGCGTCTCGAGCGCTACCGCCGCCGGTTCGAGATGGATCGGGGCGTTCTGGAGAAGGCCATGGAGATCGAGCCGCCGCTGGCGACCGATCCCGTCCCCATCCACACCAGACCCACTCCGAACAAGTTCATCGTCAACGAGGAGGGCAAAGTCTCCCTCGTCGACTGGGAATGGGCGACACTGGGCCCACCGGAGCACGATCTCACCCTGGCGGTGTGGCAATTCGCCATGCACTTCGGGGAGGACGCCGCCGCCGCCTTTCGCCGTGGCTACGGCGCCGAGTTGCCGGAGAGCCGGTATCGCTCCTGGGTCGCCTACCACTCCGCCGTGATGATGCTCGACGCCGCCGAGGTGCGGGAGGGCCGGCTCGGCGACCTCTCCTACCTGGTGGACGAGCTCACCAGCGCGGTGCTCGGCTCCTGACCGAAATACCGGGTTTTCCACAGCATGCCGCTTAGCCTTCGACACGCCTTTGGCGTGAAGGAGGACGGACATGCTCGAAGCGCTCGTCGTTGCGACTGCAACCACAGGCCTGTTCGCCTTGGCCAAAGGGTTCAGGGGACATGAGCGGTTGGCGGAACCCGCGGTCATGGCCGTGCATCGCGAGGAACGGGTCGACGATCTCCCGTGCCCGTGGTGCTACGCACCCACCAGCGAGAACGACCGACGCTGCCGCGGGTGCGGTCGTCAGTTCGGCTGAGGAGCCGATAGGCCTCTTCCGGCCCTTATCGTGTCGAGCATGAGCAAGGTAGGGCTCGTGCTCGGCGGTGGGGGCATCACCGGCGCGTCGTTCGAGATGGCGGCATTGATGTCGCTGGAGCTGGCGACAGGCTGGTCCGCCAATGACGCCGAGGTCATCGTGGGCACCTCGTCGGGTGCCTTCGTCGCTTCCCTGGTGCGAAACGACGCCCTCAAACTCGACTCGCTGGTCGGTCCCGAAGAGGACCGCGAAGACGTCACCGAGAGGATCCGCAGTCATGTCTTCTCCAAGGGCCCGTCGACCGGTCTCGGAACCTGGGTGAGACACGGCGTGCTGCCCGGTGTCCGTCGTCCCGGTCTCAACCTGTTCATGGGTGCCCCTGCCCCCTATCACGCCGGCGGTCTCGCCGAGTGGGTCGTTTCCCAGATCGGTCCCCATGCCGCCGACACCTGGCCGACCCGTCCCACCGCCATCGTCGCCCACGAGATCACGACCGGGGCGAGGGTGGCCTTCGGCACGGAGGCGGCTCCCGACGTCGCTCTCGCCGACGCCGTAGCGGCTTCGTCCGCCATCCCCCTCCTCTTCTGCCCGTACCGGATCGGTGATGGCCTGTACGTAGACGGCGGCGTCTCCTCGGGAACCCACGCCGACCTCGTGCTCGGCTCGCCGGAGCCGCTGGACATGGTGCTGGTGGTGGCGCCTCTGGCCGGCTCCGAACTGAGGAAGCGGGCTCGCTTCCACGAGAAGATGTTCGACCGGGTCGGCAATCGCTCCCTGGCCGAGGAGATCGCCCTCATCGAGGAGGCATGGCCCGACTGCGAGATCGTCACCCTGTACCCGCCGCCTTCGGTTCAGAGCGTGGCGCGCCCCAACCCGATGGACCCGAATCGGTCGGTCCCCACCTTCATGCGGACGCTCATCTCGATGAAGCGCACACTCGCCCACCCCGACATCTGGGAGCCGCTCAGTCACCACCTCGGGACGGCTTCAAGGCGGCGACGCGCCGCGGCGCACTGACCGATGACGGAGCCACCAGACGAAGGCTCCGTACGCCAGCGTCGCCACTCCCCAGACGATCGATGAGAGCGGAAGGGATCCGGCCAGGATCCCGCACCCGACGAGCCCGACGATCTGGAGCCATCGAGGCCAGCGCCGGTCCGCGTCGGTCTGGCGAAACGCGGACAGGTTGGCGAGGCCGTAGTACACGAGCACGTTGAAGGCGCTGAAGCCGACGGCGCGGGCCAGGTCCCACGACAGCACGACACCCAGGACGACGACCGCGGCCACCACCTCGGCCCAGTACGGCGTCTGGTGCCGCGGGTGCACCCTGCCCAGCACCACGGGCAGGTGACCGTCGCGAGCCATGGCGAACATTGTGCGGCTGACACCGGCGAGGAGGGAGAGCAGGACGCCCAGCGATGCCACGGTCGCCCCGACCCGTACCGCGGGGCCGACCCACGACCCCGCAGACCCCACTGCCGTGGCCAGCGGGGCGGCGGAGCTGGCCAGGGCTTCTGCTCCCACCGCCGCCAGGGCGCCCGCGGCCACCGCCACGTAGACACCCAGCGTGATGACGAGGGCGAGCGGGATCGCCCGGGGGATGACCCTCCGAGGATCGGTCACCTCCTCGCCGAGAGTGGCGATGCGGGCGTACCCGGCGAAGGCGAAGAAGAGCAGGCCCGCGGATCGCAGAACCCCGAGAGGTGTCGTCTCCCCGACGAGGTTCCCGACATCGGCGGTCTCGGCGCCGAAGGCGAGGACGACCACCAGGGCGAGCACCGCCAGGACCAGGACCACGATGACCCTGGTGGCGCGCGCGGTCTTCTCGACCCCCCGGTAGTTGATCACGGTCATCACCACCACGGCGACGACCGCGGCCACACGAGGCTGATCCGGGAACGCGTAATTCCCGACCGTGAGCGCCATGACGCTCAGACTGGCGATCTTGCCGACGACGAAGCCCCAGCCGGCCAGATATCCCCAGAACGGCCCGATCATCCTGCCGGCGTAGACGTAGGTGCCACCGGCCTCGGGGAAACGCGCCGCGAGTTGCGCCGAGGACGTGGCGTTGGCGTAGGCGATGACTGCGGCAACGGCGAGACCGGCGAGGAGCCCCGGGCCTGCGGCCTCGGCAGCGGGACCGAGCACGGCGAAGATGCCGCTGCCCACCATGGCGCCGAGACCGATGGTCACGGCATCGGAGAGACCGAGCTTCCTGGCGAGACGACTCTCGCCACCGTCGGATTCGCTCGGCATCTGTGGGCGGTACTGGACTTGAACCAGTGACCTCTCGCGTGTGAGGCGAGCGCTCTAGCCGGGCTGAGCTAACCGCCCTCGACCTGCAGGATACCGCAACGCGATCTCGAACCTCACCCTGGCACAATGGCACGCCGGAGGTCGCACAGGTGGATCTGGCCGAATTCGAGGCGGTGGTCGATCAGACCCTCGAGAGCTTGCCCGCCTGGGTACTGGAGAAGATCGACAATCTGATCGTGGTCGTCGAGGAGGAACCCCCATCCGAAGACGGCGATCTTCTCGGTGTCTATGACGGCGTGGCCCTCCACGAACGCGTGGACTACTTCGGTGTGATGCCTGATCGAATAGTCATCTTCAGGGGGCCACACCTTCGGCTCGGAGTGCCCCGGAACCAGTTGCGCGAGGAGATTCGAAAGACAGTCCTACACGAACTGGCCCATCACCTCGGGATCGACGACGATCGTCTCACCGAGCTGGGTTGGGATTAGCGCCGTCTGGTCTCCTTGATGCCGGCCTTGCGCAGGACGGCTGCAGGCACCCCCACCTGGCGCCAGGCGGTGTAGGAGATGCCCTTGCGCTCGGAATAGCCCTTGGCGTACTTGATGAAACCGGCCTCGAGCGTCTCCAGGTTCTCCGACTCGTCCATACGCGCCAGTTGGCTCTCCAGATCCAACTTCGCCTGGGTCAAGGTCACCGACTCCAGCGGATCGGTGGTGCCGGCAAGTTGATCGTTGATCCGCGCCAGCCTGGCTTCGAGAGATTCCTTGGTGACCGGTCGGCCCGGACGCCGCGACTTGAGTGCGGACAAATACGCCTTGATCGCCCTCGACTGACGTCGACCTTCGGCCAATGCGTCCTTGTGTTCCTTCGACATTGCCATGACTTACCTCCTTTGGGGATATTGCTATCGCCGTCAGCACAATGTCAATACCAGAACCGCAATCCCCAGAAACAATTCCGGGAATTCCATCACATGAAGCCGAGACGCTCCTGTACGAGAGAAACCCCCGCAATCGCGGGGGTTTCCTTGGTGGGCCCTACTGGACTTGAACCAGTGACCTCTTGCGTGTCGAGCAAGCGCTCTAGCCGGACTGAGCTAAGGGCCCGAGCGAGGCGACGACCGGAATCGAACCGGTGTACCGGGTTTTGCAGACCCGTGCCTGACCACTCGGCCACGTCGCCAGTGGCGGTCCGACCACCGACCGTCTCGAGCGGAAGACGGGATTCGAACCCGCGGCCTCAACCTTGGCAAGGTTGCGCTCTAGCCAACTGAGCTACTTCCGCCTGTGGGCCGCATTGTACCCGGGTCGCGGCATCAGCCCAAAGGCTGTGAACCCGTGGAACCGAACCCGGATTCCCCTCGCGAAGTGCTGTCGAGATCGTCGACTTCGACCCACTCCACGGCCGGGACCGGGACCACCATCAATTGGGCGATGCGCTCCCCGGGTTCGAACCGGACCGGCTCGTCTCCGTGGTTGACCAGGATCACCTTGATCTCGCCCCGGTACCCCGAGTCGATGAGACCCGGGCCGTTGACCACACCGATGCCGGACCTGAGGGCGTGACCGCTCCGGGGCACGACCAGGCCGGCGTGGCCCTCGGGTATGGCGACGGCGAGCCCGGTCGGGACCGCATCTCTCCGTCCGGGCTTCAACTCGATCGGCACCGTCGTGGTGAGGTCCACGGCGGCATCACCCGGATGGGCCGGGGCGGGAATGGGTACTTGTGGTCCCAGACGCTTGAACCTAACTTCCATGACGGGTGGGCTGTGACTGTAAAGCGAGTCGAGCTGAACACGTGACAAGAAGGCGCAGACCCCGCTACTCCACCATGGAGGTACTCGGCTTCACCGAGACGCCCAGCACCATCTTCGACTCGCGTCTCGTCTGGGTGGAGACCGAGGCCCAGGCGCCGGTCGAGCCCAAACAGGACTTCTTCACCTCCTGGCTCCCGACCGAAATGGGCACTGCGATGCTCGGCAGACGGATCCGCTGGGGGATGCTCGCCACAACGACCCTCCTCGTGGTGCTCGTGGCAGGCACCGCGGTGTGGGTGTACCGGAGACCCGCCGTGGAGGCGGCGAGGGCCCGATCGGAGGTGGCGGAGTCGATAGCGGCCCTCACCCCCGAGATCGAGACGCTGAGACAGGTCAACACCACCCTCGACGCCGAGGAGATCGACGCCGCTGCCGTGACCAACGTCAACCTCGCCCTCGACTCGGCGGTGCGCCGGCTCTTCGAAGCCGTCGGCCAACTCACGGACGACGATGCGGACACCCGCACGAGGCTCATCGCAGTGACCGGCAAGGTCGCCGAGGCGGCCCGACGCTTCGGTGACGCCGTGACCGTGCGGTCGGCGGTGCTCCCCGTGCTCGTGCCACCGGCGCTCCCCGTCGGAGCCGAGGTCGACCTCGAGGAGGCGGCCGCCACCTTCGCCGACTGGCAGGCGAGATATGAGACGTTGCGCGAGTCGCTCCCGGAGACCACGTTCGAGGGCATCTCCCATGCGTTGGCGGCGTTGTCGGCCAACCTCTCCGGTCACCAGCGTCTCTATCTCGACGCCCTGGCCGACGCCGATGAGGCGACGGCATCGGGCGTGGTCAGCCGCATAACCAGCGACCTCGAGGAGATCCGCGGTCTCTTGATGGCGGAGTTGACCACCGCCCGGGAGGAGGTGGAGGCCGGTCTCGCCGCCGCGGAGACCGAGCTCGCCGAGCTCGCCGAGCTAATCGGTTGATTCGAGCTCGGCCATTGCCCGCTCGAAATCGGCCGCGTCCTGGAACTCCTGGTACACGGAGGCGAATCTCAGATAGGCGACCTCGTCGAGGAGCTTGAGACGCTCGAGGACGATCCGACCGATCTCCTCGGAACTCACCTGCGGTGTCCCCAAGGCACCCACGGCCTCCTCGACCTCGGCCACCACCGCCTCCACGTCGGACCCGGACATGGTGCGGTCGGCGAGGGCGGCGGAGATCCCGGACGCCAACTTTGTGGATGAGAACGGCTCAACCATGCCACTCCGCTTCATGACCATGATGCGGGGCTCCATGCGCTCATAGCTGGTGAAGCGGTTCTGACAGGATTCGCACTCGCGCCGCCGTCTGATGGCCCGGCCCGCCTCGACGGGCCGGCTGTCGATGACGCGGGTGTCCGGTGCATCGCAAACGGGGCAGCGCATCGCCCCAGGGTAACCCTTCGGGGTCAACCCCGAGGAATGAGAAGGACCTGGCCGGGTCGGAGCGAGCTGTCGGACAGCCCGCTCGCCCGTGTGATCTCTTCGATGGTGACGCGGACATCGCCACCCGGTTCCGTGTGTGCCGATGCGATTGCCCACAAGGTGTCGCCGGAGCGCACCACGTGCTCGATGGGCGGCACCGGTGGCGTCTCGGCGTCGGCCCCCGCCCCTCCGATCAGGAGGAAGGCGGCGACGACGGCCACGAGAAGCAGTGACAGCCGGACGGACAGCTGGTTGGTTCTGGCCATCGTCTTCTCCTTCCTCCCGATCGGGCCCGCTGGGCTTCTGCCTGCGTTCTCGGGGTGCTGGGCCTGCGGGTTTCGTGTGCTCGTCTTCGCAGACGTCGCATCCATGGCGAACGCTTGTTCGATACTCTACCGAACACATGTTCTGTGTCAAGAGAAATATCGAACAGATGTTTGGAGGTGGGCTCGATGCGTCCTAGACTCGTACATGAGTTCGACAGGAGGAGCCGATGGAACTGACCGAGCGACAGCGTCAGGTGCTGGACTACATCCGCGAGAAGGTGGCCGAGCGGGGCTATCCGCCGTCGGTCCGGGAGATCGGCGAGGCCGTCGGGCTCAGCTCGCCCTCCTCGGTCCACTCCCACCTCAACACCCTGGTCGAGGCCGGCTACATCAAGCGGGACCCGTCCAAGCCCCGCGCCATCATGATCGTCGGCGCCGTCGAGCCGGCCCGCCCGGCCCGGACCTCCCGCACGCGGGACATCCCGGTGCTCGGTCGCATCGCCGCCGGCACCCCGATCCTCGCCGCCGAGCACGTGGAGGACGTCCTCACCCTCCCCGTCGAGCTCGTGGGCGAGGGGCCCGTGTTCCTGCTCGAGGTCAAGGGTGACTCCATGGTCGATGCCGGGATCCACGACGGTGACCTGGTGGCGGTGAACAAGCAGGCCGACGCCCGGGACGGCGAGATCGTCGCCGCCCTCGTCGATGGCGAGGAGGCCACGGTGAAGCGGCTCCGTCGCCGGGACGGAAAGGTGATCCTGGAGTCCGAGAACCCGGCCTACGAGCCGATGGTCTTCACGGAGGGCGTGGAGCTGATCGGCAAGGTGGTCAGCGTCCTGCGACGCTACCCCTGAACGAATATTCGGCGGGTCCGGTGATCCAGGCGACGCCATCCCTGATGGTGACGCTGCCCGTTCCACCGGGCACGGTGACCCTCACGGCCCGGCCATCCTCCTGACGGGCCGCGGCCACCGCGGCGGCCATCCCGGTCCCGCAGGCCATGGTCTCCCCCACTCCGCGCTCCCAGACCCGCATCGCCAGACCGTCGGGGGCCACGTGCACGAATTCCACGTTGAGCCCCCCGGGGAACCCGGACTCGATCGATGACCCCAGGCGGGACACGTCGACCTGCAGGGGATCGTCGACGAAGACCACAGCATGGGGATTGCCCACCTCGACCAGTGTCAGGCGGTGACCATCGTGCGCAGCCTCACCTGTGACCCGGATCGGCCCCAGCTCGGCCTCCACCATGCCGTCGCCGACCCTGACACGTCGCGGGCCCACCGCCGTCTCGACCACGAATTCGGGCGTGCCCACCCAGCCCCGGTCGTAGGCGTAGCGGGCGGCGCAACGGAGCCCGTTCCCGCACATCTCCGCGGCGCTGCCATCGGCGTTGCGGTATTCCATCGCCACGTCGTCGCCGGGCTCGAGCACGAGCACGCCGTCGGCGCCGATGCCGAATCGGCGATCGCAGAGCGTGGCGACGTCGTCGGCGGTCAGGTCCATGGGCCCTTCCACGACGATGAAGTCGTTGCCCAGGCCCTGCATCTTGGTGAACTCGAGACTCACAACGCCTCCAGGATCCGGTCGGTCATCGACCCGGGCTCCCAGGGTATCCAGCGGACCCTCGGATCGCGGCGGAACCAGGTCCGCTGCCGTCGGGCCAGCCGCTTGGTCGCCCGTGCCGCCTCCCTGAACGCCTCGTCCTCCGTGCTGCGACCCTCCAGGTGATCCCCGATCTGGCGGTAGTTGACCGCACTCCGTGCCGTGCGACCCATGTGCGGCCAGAGTGCTCGCACCTCATCGACCAGGCCGCGCTCCCGCATCTCGTCGAGACGCACCTCGATCCGATCGTCCAGGTGGTCACCGGGGTCGATCCCGAATGCCTCGAACTCGTACCGGGCCTCGTACCGGCGCAGACGCTCGGCCTCAGGTGCCGAGGCCCGGTCCGACGGGGTCAACCCGGTCAGCTCCAGGATCTCCAGCGCCCGGACGATGCGGCGGTGGTTCTCCAGGTCGACGTGGTCGCCTGCGCGGGGATCGGCCGCGAGCAGACGCCGGCGCAGCTCCTCCACCCCGAGCGCTTCGAGATCCCGTCTCAGGTCGGGGTCCGTGGGTGCGAAGGACATCGGGTCGACCAGCGACCGGAAGTGGAGACCCGACCCGCCGCAGATGATCAACGGGGCCTGCGCACCCTCGATGATCTCCCGGCCCGCCGCCGCGAACTGCGCCACCGTGAACTCCTCCGACGGCTCGACGATGTCGATCATGTGGTGGACCACCCCTCGCCGTTCCTCCATGGTCGGCTTGGCGGTCCCGATGTCCATGCCGCGGTAGACCTGCACCGAGTCGACCGAGATCACCTCGCCACCGACGGCCAGGGCCACCTCGATGGCCACCTTGGTCTTGCCGGAGGCCGTGGGGCCGAGGATGGCGATGATCAGACCGGGCTCCCGACCAGATGATGTGGGGCCGCTTCGTCGATTCGCACGTCCAGGAAGGCACCGACCGGGATATCACCCGGCACATGCACCACCTTCCCGGTGCGACTCCTGGTGGTAGCCATCCCGGGGCGCTTCGACGCGCCCTCGCCGAGCACTTCGACCACGGATCCCAGCATCTCCCGGTTCCTCTCCAGTGATATCCGCGTCTGCGTCTCGACGAGGCGGGCGAACCGCTCCTGGATCACCGCGTCCGGGACGAACTGGTCGGTCATCTCGGCGGCGGCCGTGCCCGGGCGTGGCGAGAAGATGAACATGAACGCCTGGTCGAACCGCGCCTCTTCGACGACTTCCATGGTCATCTCGAAGTCCTCGTCGGTCTCGCCGGGGAAGCCGACGATCACGTCGGTGGACACGGCCAGACCCGGGATGATCTCGCGGGCCATCGCCAGTCGCTCCATGTACTTCCGCCGGTTGTAGCCGCGATGCATCCGGGCCAGGACCCGGTCGGATCCCGACTGCAGCGGGAAGTGGAGTTGCTCGCAGACCGCCGGTGTGTCCGCCATCGCCCGGGCCACCTCCTCCCGGAAGTCGTTGGGGTGAGGGCTGGTGAACCGGACACGGCGGATCCCTGGCACCTCACCGACCATGCGAAGCAGATCGGCGAAGATGGGGCGGCGCTTCCCGCCGATTGCCAGATCGCGGCCATAGGTGTCGACGTTCTGTCCCAGCAGGGTGATCTCGACCACCCCGTCGGCGGCGAGACGCTCCACCTCCCGGAGGATGTCGCCCGGTCGTCTCGAGATCTCCGGGCCGCGTACCGACGGAACTATGCAGAACGTGCACGTGTTGTTGCACCCGACCTGGATGGTCACCCACGCCGAGTGCTCCAGTTCCCTCCGGGTCGGGAGCGACGACGGCATCGCCTGGAGCTCGTCCACGACCTCGGTGATCGGCCCCCACTGCTCGGCGTGGTCGATCAGGTCGAGAACGCGGTCGAGGTTGTGTGTTCCCATGACCACGTCCACCCACGGCGCCCTTTCCCGTACCAGTTCCCGGTCCTTCTGGGCGGCGCAGCCGCCGACCACGAGGAGCATGCCGGGGTTCTCGTCCTTGATCGCCTTGAGCTGGCCCAGGTTGCCGTAGAGCCGGTTGTCGGCGTTCTCCCGGACCGTGCACGTGTTGACGTAGACCACGTCGGCCTCGGTTACGTCCCGCGCCCGGATCATCCCGTCACGCTCGAAGAGACCCGCGATCCGCTCCGAGTCGTGCTCGTTCATCTGGCACCCGAAGGTGCGGATGTAGTAGCGCTTTCCCTGGCGGGTGGCAGGGCGCTCCTCGCGCCGGCCGGGGACCGGAAGGAGGACAGCGGTCATCGTCAGCGGGCGTAGTCGGTGGCCCGGAACTCCCGGATCACCGTCACCTGGATCTGACCGGGGTACTGGAGATCGTCCTCGAGCTTGCGGGCGATCTGACGGGAGAGCTCCCGGGCTTCGAGGTCGGAGACGTCGCCCGGATCGACCAGCACGCGGACCTCCCGACCGGCCTGGAGGGCGAACACCTCTTCCACGCCTGGGAACTCGAGGGCGATCCCCTCGAGCCGTTCCAGCCGCTTCACATATGCCTCGAGCGTCTCACGACGGGCACCCGGTCGTGCTGCCGACACGGCGTCGGCTGCCTGGACCAGTACGGCGAGGACGGTGCGGGGCTCGACTTCGTTGTGATGGGCCTCGATCCCGTGCACCACCGCCGGGTCCTCCTCGAACCGTCTGGCGATCTCGGCGCCGATGAGGGCGTGCGACCCCTCCACCTCGTGCGTCACCGCCTTGCCGATGTCATGGAGCAGGGCGGCCCGCTTCACGGGCACCGGATCGACGCCGAGCTCGGCGGCGAGCATGGTCGCCACGTGCGCGGTCTCCACCAGGTGGTTGAGGACGTTCTGGCCGTAGGAGGTGCGGTACTTGAGCCGGCCCATGAGGTTGATCAGCTCGGGATGCATCCGGGCGATCCCGATCTCGACCAGGGCCCACTCCCCTGCGTCCCGGATGCTCTGCTCCACCTCGGCCTTGGCCTTCTCATTGGCCTCCTCGATCGAAGCGGGGTGGATCCGCCCGTCGGCCACGAGACGCTCCAGGGTGAGGCGGGCGATCTCCCGGCGTACCGGGTCGAAGGAGCTCACCGAGACCGCGCCGGGCGTGTCGTCGACGATCAGGTTGGTCCCGGTCACCGACTCGAGATAACGGATGTTGCGACCCTCCCGGCCGATGATCCGGCCCTTCATCTCGTCCGACGGGAGCGGCACGACCGAGACGGTCGTCTCGGTGACCACCTCGCCGGCGAGACGCTGGATCGCCGTGGCGAGGATGCGACGCGCCCGGCGGTCGGCCTCCTCCCGAGCCTTGATCTCCATGTCGCGCACCAGGATCATCGCCTCGCGGCGAGCCTCGTCCTCGACCTGGGCCAGAACCTCGGCCTTGGCCTGGGCGACGTCGATCCCCGAGATCCGCTGCAGTTGCTGGCGGGCCTCTTCCTTGAGACGCTCCAGCTCGGCACGCGAGTCGGTCAGTTCGTGCTCCCGATCGATGAGCAGACGCTCCCTCTGGGCCAGGTTGGACGCCCTCTGCTCCAGGGTCTCCTCGCGCTGGGTCAGCCGGGACTCCAGGTTGGACAACTCGAGACGTCTGTGGGCGAGAGCCGCCTCCTCCCGCTCCCGGTAGGCCTCTGCCTTGGCACGGGCCTCGTCTTCGGCCAGAGCCAGGATCTTCGTGGCTTCCATACGCGCCGTGGCCACCTTCTCCTCGGCGTTGGCGATCTCACGCTCCTGCCGGCGGGCGGTGGCGAGACGGGCCAGCATGTAACCGAAGCCAAGGGCGATCAGGGCTACCAGGACTGTCAGTCCGAGCACCACTCCGTTTGGCATCGCGGTCCCTTCCGACCGGATCCGAGCGGGTCGTCAGATGAAGCGGCCGGGCGTAAACCGCCCGGCACACGAAAAGCGTCGACGATAAGGGGGTCTTTTCACCCTCTTGTTACCGCGCTCCTCCTCACGACTCTCGCTTCGGCTCCGGTGACTTGGTTTCAAAGGCGTTTTCGTGTGTCGACACGAATACTAGCCCTCAGTGCCTCCGACGACAGAGCGAGAGAACGCGAATCTTCACTCTGCCGTATCCGAGCCTGCCGGCTCGGTGGCGGCGTCCTCGGCGTCTTCCCCGGTCCCGACGGGCCCCTCGGCATCTGCCCGGGTCAGGCCGACCAGCTCGTAGACCTTGGCCTGGAGCTGCATGGCCACCTCGGGGTTCTCCCGGAGGAACCTCTTGGCGTTCTCGCGGCCCTGGCCGAGCTGGTCCTGGTCGAAGGTGAACCAGGCCCCGCTCTTCTTGACCACGCCGTGCTCCACGGCCACGTCGAGGAGGCTCCCCTCGCGGGAGATGCCCTCCCCGAACATGATGTCGAACTCGGCCTGACGGAACGGTGGCGCCAGCTTGTTCTTGGCCACCTTGACCCGGACCCGGTTGCCCACCGCGTCGGTGCCGTCCTTGATCGACTCGATGCGACGGATGTCGAGACGAACCGAGGCGTAGAACTTGAGGGCGCGGCCACCGGGTGTGGTCTCGGGATTGCCGAACATGACCCCGATCTTCTCCCGGAGCTGGTTGATGAAGATGGCGGTGGTGCGCGACTTGTTCAGGTTCCCGGCGAGCTTGCGCAGGGCCTGTGACATGAGACGCGCCTGGAGGCCGACGTGGGAGTCGCCCATCTCGCCCTCGATCTCCGCCCGGGGCACCAGGGCCGCCACCGAGTCGATGACGATGACGTCGAGGGCGCCGGAGCGGATCAGCATGTCGGCGATCTCCAGAGCCTGCTCACCCGTGTCGGGCTGGGAGATGAGGAGCTCGTCGATGTCGACACCGATGGCCTTGGCGTAGACCGGGTCGAGGGCGTGCTCGGCGTCGATGAAGGCGGCGATGCCACCGTTGCGCTGCGCCTCGGCGACGATGTGCAGCGCCAGACTGGTCTTGCCCGAGCTCTCCGGCCCGTAGAGCTCGACGATGCGGCCGCGCGGGACACCACCGATGCCGAGCGCCAGGTCGAGGGCCAGGGCGCCGGTGGGGATGACCGACACCTTCTGGGTGGCCGCCTCCCCCATCTTCATGATCGCGCCTTTGCCGAACTGTCGCTCGATCTGACCGAGCGCCATGTCGAGTGCCTTGTCCCGTTCCACTTCTGATCCTTCCTGCCTCTGCCGAGCACGGTATCGGGTGGGGGTGACAGATCCCGTCCGTCACTTCTGCCCTGTCACCGCCGTTTCACGGCCATTCAGCTCTCGGCCCCACACCATACACCGAACACCTGTTCGTCTGTGGTATTTACCGGGCGAGATCGAAGCTTTCAAGGGGCTCGTACCTCACGCCGGCCCCTCCCCGCGGGATGGAGCGGTAGACGATCATCCGGTCGACCTCCCACCGCGCCGGCACCGGGTCACCGACCAGGTCGGTGACGTCGGCGGGTGGGCGCACCCGGGCCAGGGTGAGATGGGCCCGATACGGACGCTCCTCCGGCTCCAGACCCGCGGCGACCGCCGACTCCTCGGCGATCCCGGCGAGACTGGCGAGACCCTCATCGCCTTCGGTCACGCCGATCCAGATCACGGTGGCGCGTCGTGGGTTGGGGAACGCTCCGATGCCGCCGAGCGCGACACGGAAGGCAGGCACCCGGCCCACCTCGGCGAGACCATGCAGGAACCTCTCGAACGTGACCGCCTCGACCCGCCCCAGATACCGCAGCGTGATGTGCCAGTTCTCGGGCGGTGTGAGCCGACCCGGGATGTCGAGGCGGCCGATCCGGGCGGCCACTGCCAGCACCGCGTCCTGGCTCGGGCGCACCGCGGCGAAGACCGGACCTATCGCCACCACCTGCCACTCACGGCGAGTCGGGCCAGGTGTATCGCCGATGTCACGGCGAAGGAGCGGATCCGCTCCCGGTCGCCCGGCATACGCATCTCCCGGACCTGGGTCCGCTCCGGTGTGGCCACGCCGATGAACACGGTTCCGACGGGCTTCTCCGCCGGGTCGGGGCCGGCCTCTCCGGTGACGGACACGGCGACCGCGGCGCCGAACAGCCGGCGCGCCCCCTCGGCCATCTCCGCCGCCGTCTCCGCATTCACCACCCGCGTGATGTCACCGACCCCGAGCAGCTTGCCCTTGGCCTCGCTCCAGTACGTGACCGCGCCGCCCCTGACGGTGTCGCTCGACCCGGGCGCCGCCGTGAGGGCGGCAGCCACGAGACCACCGGTCATCGACTCGGCCGTGGCGATGGTCCACCCCCTGGCGCGGAGCAGGTCGAGGAGGATCTTCTCCGCGGTGTCCTCATCGGCTCCGAACACCGCGTCCCCGAGGCGGGACCTGATCTCGGCCTCCATCGGCTCGACCAGACCTTTGGCCGTCGCCATGTCCGGCGCCTTGACCGTGATCCGGACCTTGATCTCCCCGGACCCGGCGAGGAAGGCGATCGAGGGGTTGGTCGAGCCGACGTAGAGGTCGTTGAGGAGCTCGGCCACCTCGGACTCCGGGCGACCCCAGAGACGGATCACGCGGCTGAGCAGGACGGTCGCACCATGGTCGGCGAGACGGGGCATGACCTCGTGGTCGACGAGATGCTCCATCTCGGCGGGCACACCCGGAACGCAGAAGATCTTGGTGCCCTCGTGCTCCAGGTAGATGCCCGGCGCCGTGCCCTTGGGGTTGGGGAGCAACTCGGCGCCCTCGGGATGCTGGGCCTGGCGGAGATTCGAGACCGACATGGTGCGACCTCGCGCCTCGAACCACTGGCGGAGCTCCTCGGCATACTCGGCCGATTCCACCATCTCCCTCCCGGTGGCGGCACACAGCGCCTCACGGGTGAGGTCGTCCTGGGTGGGCCCGATCCCGCCGGTGATGATGACCGCGTCCGAACGGTCTATCGCCAGCCTCAGGGCGGACGCGAGACGGTCGAGATTGTCCCCCACCACCTGCTGGAAATGGGCGTCGTGGCCACGCGCCGCGATGGCGGCGCCGATGTAGGCGGCGTTGGTGTTGACGATCTGGCCCAGGAGCAACTCGGTCCCGACGGCGACCACCTCGACGATCACACGACCACCGCCTCCATGTCGGGCCCATGAGTGCCCGTGAGACGGGCCTCGACCCACTCCCCCGGATCACCCGCGTCCAGCCGGATGACACCGTCGATCTCCGGGGCCTGCCGGTGGGACCGGCCGATGGGCGCCCCGTCCTCGACCTGATCGACGACGACCTCGACCACCCGGCCCAGCCATTCGGCATTGCGCTCCACGGTGATCTCCTCCTGGATGGCCGACAGGTAACGCAGCCGCTCCATGGCGTCGTCCCGGTCGACCTGGCCCTCCATCTCCGCGGCCGGTGTCCCGGGCTCGGCGGAGTAGGGGAAGAAGCCTGCCCAGTCGAGTCGGGCAGCCCCGAGGAAGGCGGCCAGATCCTCGACGTCGTCATCACTCTCGCCGGGAAAGCCGACGATGAAGGAGGACCGCAATGCGGCGTCCGGATCCAACTCCCTGATCCGGGCGATCAGCTCCAGGTGCCTCTCACCGTCGCCTGGTCGTTTCATGGCCCTGAGCAGCCTGCCGCTGGCGTGCTGCAGCGACAGGTCGAAGTACGGGGTCACCACCGGGTTGGTGGTCATCGCCTCCAGGAGTGAGGGCCGGATCTCCCGGGGATGGAGATAGAGGAGACGGAGGGCCCGAAGCCCTTCTATGTCGGACAGATGCGCCAGCAGGTCGGTCAGGGCTCCCGGCGCCCCGATGTCCCGCCCGTAGGCGGCCAGGTCCTGGGCGACCAGGACGATCTCGCTGACACCGGCCGCCACCAGACCCTCGGCCTCCTGTCGGATCTCGTGTGGGCTGCGGGAACGCTGCTTGCCCCGGATCGACGGAATGGCGCAGAACGTGCACGGCTTGTCACAACCTTCGGCCACCTTGAGATAGGCGTACGGCAGGCCCGAGACGGGACGTCCGGTGGCATGGAGGATGTCCATCACGGGACGCCGGCGAATCTGCACGGGCTGCCACCCGGTGAGACGGTCGAGGATCCCCACCAGCTCGCCATAACGGTCGATCCCCACCACGGCGTCGACCTCGGGGAGGGCCGCGGACAGCTCGGAGCCGAATCTCTGGGCCATGCAGCCGATGACCACCGATCTCGACCCGGGGCGCCGGCGCTCCTCCATCTCCAGGATCGTCTCCACGGATTCCGCCCGCGCCTCCTCGATGAAGGCACAAGTGTTGACCATGACCACGTCGGCGGTCTCCGGTGAGTCGGCTGGGGCGTAGCCCGCCTCGGCGGCCATCGCCAGGACCTTCGCCGAATCGACCTGGTTCTTGGCGCAGCCGAGTGTGGTCAGCCAGAGGGTTGGAGAGCTCACCGCGTGCGCACGCCCTCCACGACCGCCAGCATGCCCTCGGAGGCGACGGCGTCGGCCAGGGCGTTCCAGGTCGAGGTGGTCACTTCACCGTCGGTCTCGAGCTCCTGGCAGGCCAGGTGGACGATGTCGGCAAGGGGACCGAGCCTGGTGTCGAGGGCCGCCGCCTCGGCGATGAAGGTGCGGGCCGAGGCCGGGTCGTTTCGACCCAGGGCCCGAATCGCCTCCTCGGCCGCGCTCCTGGCCCTCCCCTCCACGCCTCAGATCTCGGTGAACAGGTACCGGCGCAGGATGTCGATCCGATCCTCGAGCGTCGACGGGTCGAGGTACCAGAGGACTGCGGCGATCGTCGACAGCAGCGGGTTGCCGTCCTGCGGGGTGAACGAGAACCCGACGATCTCGTTTCCGTTGCGCACCGCCAGCGAGTCGAGCGCCACCACCGCCTGGCTGAGGATCCGCCCGTACCAGCCGTGGTCACGGCCGAACGAGAACACCTGGTTGGCCGACTTCTTCTGAGTGACCGCGATCCGGGTGTTGGCGGCGAGACGATCACGCACCTCGTCCAGGTCGATCTCCCGATCCAGGGTCAGGGAGAAGTGGAGCGAGTGCATGTACTGGGTGTTCAGCTTGATCGCCGACGAGAACAGGTTGAGGTCGTAGCCCAGCGTGGCGAACAGGTCGTGGGCGTCACGGGCGTGGTGGGTGCCGAACCGATCGTCCTTGTGCGAGCCCACCGTCGGGCTGGCGACGTAACCCCCATCCTGGGAGATGTCGTTGGCGCGCCGCATGCAGAGGAACCTGCCGTCGACCAGATGGTTGGTCCCGTCGGGATCCATTGCCAGGGCCTTGATCAGCACCGCGATGTTGTGCGTGTTGCACGAGACGACCTGGATGAAGCGGTCGTGGTTGGCCACGAGCGCCTCGTCGTTGACGCCCCGGGCGTACATCTTCCCGAAGCCGTACTCCGAGCCCTGGGCGAGGAACCCGATCGGCCCCTTGGCCCTCTCGTACATCTCCTCCTTGTTCTGGTTCCCCACCGGGGTGCAGTCGATGACGACGGTGGCCCTTTCGATCGCCTCCATCGCCTCGTACTTCGGCGAGTGCCCCAACTCCTCGAAGGTGGCCTTGCGGTTCTCGTCCACCGCCAGCACGGCCCCACGACGGACCAGGTCGTTCACCTTCGCCTTCTCGGTCACGAGCGGGGTGCGCTTGTGGAAGGTCACCTCGTCGATACCGAAATGCTCCTTGTTGTCAGCGAGGAGGCCGATCAGCGGCTCGCCGATCGTCCCGGTGCCAACCACATGGACGGTTTTCATCTCACATCTCCAGATTCGGGCGTACGCCTCCCAGACTACCCGGCGGGAGCGGGGCTGATTCACCCTTCTCACCTACAGTTCCCCGATGGACTGGACCCTCGAAGTAGTCGTCATCCCCGTCCGTGACATCGATCGCGCCGTCGCCTTCTACCGGGACCAGGTGGGCTTCCATCTCGATCACGACAACGCTTTCGGCGAGCACCGCATCGCCCAGCTGACCCCACCAGGGTCCGGCTGCTCGATCGCCGTCGGGGACCTCCCCATGATGCGGCTGATGGAGCCCGGGTCGTTGAAAGGGGTCCAGTTGGTGGTGCCCGACATCGAGACGGCGCACCGGGAGCTCGGAGACCGCGGTGTCGATGTCAGCGACATCGCAGTCCTCACCGACCGTGACGGCGGCAGGTTCTTCTGGTTCGAGGACCCCGACGGCAACGGCTGGGCGGTCCAGGAGATCAGGGCGCGCGCCGAGCGCCCTTTGATGGCTCGCTCGTGAGTGCCCTCTACGACATTTGCGGCAACCGCTTGTCGAGGCGTAAGAATGGCGTCCGCACGATGACGACCGATAGCAATCCTCCACATACTGCCTCATGAATCCAATTCAGATTGTCGTCCTCTCCTTAGTGTTGCCTTCAATTGCTGGCGCTCTGGCCATTCTGATCTCCAATTCGATAACGCAGGCGTACAACGCGCGCAGATCGACACCATTTGCCTACGTTCATCACTGGTGGGAGCCGGTCATAGAGCCCGAACAAGCTCGACTTGCCTCTCCGTTGCTCTTGGGGCTCCGTCGTCCCACACCAAACGTCCGCCCGACCCAAGAAGCTAAGGTACTGCAACGTTCCTCTTGGCTTGTCCGAAACAGCGAGGCTGAGCCCGCGGAGAAGGTTCAGATAGCCGCCTCGACTATGGCGGCCTGGCTTGTAAAACCCGCCTTTCCAATTCACCGCAGGTCCGCGGGAATCGTTGCACTCTGGGTCCTCAGAGTCTCGGTCCACAACGTGTCCAAGCGGCGTCTGGTGAGAGCTTCGGAGTTCGGCCGTCTTCGATTCGAGATTGATTTTCCAAGCGATTACTACCTCGGATGGAATCGAGGTTTCCTAGGACCGAGAGACGACTGGAGGGTCGGCATTGTGAGCGCTGTTCCCTCGCCCGAAATCACCCTCACCCATGACCTTGACGTTGGTCAGGTTGCTCGAGACGAGTTTGTATTCGGCCTTCCGGCTTCGACGCACCAGTCGTGGACCGCGCGAGACTTCCCGAGCGTCAGGGTCAAAGTGGTCGAGAACTCCATCACGATCCGAGTCAAGCCGTGGAAACCCAGCCCACTCCGGTTACGCGACGCCTTCAGTCTCTTTCGCAGGGCCTATCGGCGACTCCGGAGGTCTTACAGACCTGTGTATTAGGTAGTCCGTGCTCGGCGCAAGCGTCGGGTCGCCTAGCCCGATGAGCGGCGCAGCAGTTCCCGCTCCTAAATCGTCTGCTTGACGAAGTCCCTGAGGTGGCCGGCCAGCCTGTCCAGGGACTTCAGATGGACGTACATCATGTGCCCGGCCTCGTAGTACTCCATCGAGACGTTGGGCCGCACCTCGGGGTCGAGACCCATGTGGCTGAAGGTGTATTCGGTGGCGAAGTAGGGCGTGGCCAGGTCGTAGTAGCCATTGGCGACGAACACCTTGGTCCCCCGTGAGCGTGACATGACCTCGCGCAGCGCCTCCGAGGTGTCGACGTACTGGTTCTTGAAGTCCTCGTAGTCCCATTTCTGGAGGACCTCGGCGGACATGATCTCGTAGATCTCGTCGGTGTCGAAGCCGAGCTCCTGACGCAGGAACTGGTTCAGCGCCGACGCCGCCACGCCTCCCGTGGCGTCCAGGCTGGGGTCGGCCTCGATGCCGTCGCCGGCGGGGACGCGGTCGATCCCCGTGTAGCGGGAGTCGATCCTGCCCACGGTGCGCCTGCGGTCCCGGAGCAACTCCTTGCAGAAGCGGAGGATGTTGACCCTCAGGTCGTAGTGGTCGACGTACTCCTCATCGAGACCGGTGTAGGCGGCCATCCGCTTCACGATCCGGCCCCGGGTCTTCGGATCCAGGTCGTCCCCCTTGGCCAGGGCCGTCCAGTAGTCACCGACGGCGAACTCCTCCACCTCTTCGAGGAAATCGGTCAGCTTCTCGTCCTGGAGCTTCTTGGGGAGCCGGCGGTGGTACCAGGCCGTGGCGGCGTAGCTCGGCAGGAAGAGCATGTAGGGAAGGTCGTTGCCCGGCGGGAAGAGCTTCCAGGCGACATCCGACTTGACGGTCTGGTAGTTGAGGACCGCCGAGATGAGCATGATCCCGTTGAACTCGACGTTGTACCGGGTGAACAGCTCCCGGGCGAGACCCGCTGCCCGCAGGGTCCCGTAGCTCTCCCCCGCCAGGTACTTGGGCGACGCCCAGCGGCCGTTCCGGTTCAGGTACCGGACGATGAACGCGGCGAAGGCCTCGATGTCCTTCTTGAAGTGATAGAAGTCCTTGGCATCGTCCTTGTCGGCCGTGCGGGACAAGCCGGTGCCCATGGCGTCGATGCAGACGACGTCACAGACGTCGAGGATCGACTGCGGGTTGTCGACGAGACGACCCTGCATGCCGACCTTGAAGCCGTCCTCGTCGAAGTGCATCCGCTTCGGCCCGAACAGGCCGAGGTTGAGCCAGACGGTCGAGGAGCCGGGCCCCCCGTTGAAGCAGAACAGGACCGGCCGTTCGGCGGGGTCGGCGCCGTCCTGGGTGTAGTCGACGTAGAAGAAGGAGACCTTCTTGTCCGCCACCTCGAACACCTGGGTGGCGGCGCGGGCGGTGTACGAGACCTTCGTGCGGCCGAACGTCCCGGTGAGCTTCTTCGAGGCCTCCTGCTCTGAGATCTCGGGCGTCTTCTTCTCGTCTTCCCGGGCTTCTTCCTTGGTCTCTTCCGTCTTGTCTTCGTCCTTGGCCATGACGGGAGGCTAGAGCCCCGCGAGCGGGGAGTCCCCGAATCCGTCCCCATCCCTCGTTACGGTCGCATCATGAGGCCTTCGCAGATGACCGATGTCCCCGTCGAAGTGTTGCGCAGCCCGCGTCGCCGCCGCACCGCTCAGGCCCGCTTCGAGCATGGCCGCTTCCGGGTGATGGTTCCCTCGGGCCTGCCTGCCGATGAGGAGGCCCGGGTGGTCGCCGATCTCGTCGCCAAGGTTCGCCGACGGCTCGACTCGGGGAGCGTCGACCTGGAGAAGAGGGCCCGCGTCCTGGCCGCCCGATACGGCCTCCCCCGGCCGAGGGAGATCGTCTGGTCCTCACGGCAGGCCCGGCGCTGGGGGTCCTGCACGCCGTCAGACGAGCGGATCCGGATATCCGACCGGCTCACCTCGGTTCCCGAGTGGGTCCTGGACGCGGTGATCGTCCATGAACTGGCCCATCTCGCGGTGCCGGGACACGGGCCCGAGTTCGAGGAGCTGGTGGGGCGCTATCCGCTCACGGAGCGCGCCACCGGGTATCTCATGGCGTTGGAGCGGGTCGACCCCGCCCCGTCGTCATGACCCGGCCGGCTTCTCCGGGATGATGATCATCATGATCAGGTAGGCGACGATCCCGGGGAAGAAGACGCTGCTCATGCTGAGCACCACATAGCCGACCCGGACGAGGGTTGGGTCCCAGCCGAAGTACTCGGCGATGCCTCCGCAGACGCCGCCGATCATCCGATCGGTCCTCGACCGGTAGAGGCGTCTCGTCTCGGTCATGGTTCATCCAGTCAGGAAGAGCGCAGGTTCTTCCAGGTTCTCCATCAGCAGTGCCATGAATCGACGGCCCTGCGCCCCGTCGATCACACGATGATCGTACGAGAGCGAGAGTGGCATCACGGGGGCGACGCCGATCTCGTCGTCGTACACCACCGGCTTGGGGCGGGCCATGCCCACCGAGAGGATGGCGGTGGTGCCGTAGGGGACGATGGGCGTCCCGTGTCCGCCGCCGACCGCGCCGATGTTGGAGACGGTGAAGGTCTGACCCGTCAGTTCCTCCACGCTCAGGGTACGGGCACGGGCGCCTTCTCCCAGACGACGGACCTCGGCGGCCAACTCCAGGACGCTCTTGGAGCCGGCGTCACGGATCACCGCCACCATCAGGCCCTCGGGCGTGTCGACGGCGATGCCCACGTCAGCCCGCTCGTGGACGACGAGGTCGTCTCCATCGATGGTGGCATTGAACTCGGGGAACTCGGCCAAGGCGGGCACGACCGCCTTCACCACCAGGGCCTCGATCGGGATCTTGGTGTCGTGTCGATTGCTCAGCGCCTCTCGCACCTCGAGGAGACGCGTGGCGTCGATGTCGTCGAACGTGGTGACGTGCGGGATCTCGGCCCAGCTCTTCGCCATGTTGGCGGCGATGGTGCGGCGGAGCCGGGTCATCGGACGTCTGCTCGGCTGGGGCCGTTCGGCCGCCGGGAGCTGGGGCGCAGGCGCCGCGGTCCCGGCCGCAGGCGCCGCGGTCGTGATGGCCGATTCGGTGCTCGGGGCGGATGCGGCGGCGATGGCACGCTCGACGTCCTCCCTGGTGATGCGACCACCCGGGCCGGTCCCGCTCACCTGGGTCAGGTCGATGCCGTGGTCCCGGGCCAGCTTGCGCACAACCGGGAGCGCCTTGACCGTGGACGCCGCAGCCGGTTCGGCGGCCGGTCCCCCCGACGACAGGATTTCCGCCTCCTCGGTGATCGTGCCCACGATTGGCGCGCTCGTCGCCGGCTGTTCCACTGCGGGCTCGGCCGTCGGGGGGCTCGATGGCGCTCTCACCGAATCGTGCGCCGACTGGCTCTCCGCCGCCTCGGACGGCATCTCACCCGGCTCACCGATGACGACGAGGACGGAGCCGACGGCGACGGTCTCGCCCTCGGCTGCGCCATGGCTCAGCACCACACCCGCAAAGGGCGATGGGATCTCGACCACCGCCTTGTCGGTCTCGAGCTCGACGACAGGCTGGTCCTGTTCGACATACCCGCCCACGGGAACCAGCCAGCGGACGATCTCCGCCTCGGTGAGGCCTTCGCCAATGTCGGGGAGTCTGAACTCTCGGGCCACTAGTCCTCCAGTGCGTTCTCGGCGGCGGTGACGATGCGCTCCACTGACGGAAGGTAGTGATGCTCCGACCGCTTGAGGGGGAAGATGGTGTCCCACCCCGTGACCCGCCGCACGGGTGTCTTCAACGAATAGAGGGCTCGCTCCTGGATGGTGGCGGCCACCTCGGCGCCGAGCCCAGCCGTGAATGGCGCCTCGTGGACCACCACCGCCCGGCCGGTCTTCTCGACGCTGGCGACGATGCCGTCGCGATCCAGCGGCGACAGGGTGCGGAGGTCGAGGACCTCGACCGAGACCCCGGCCTCTCCGAGGATGGTGGCGGCCTGGCGGGTCTCTCGCATCATCGCCCCCCAGGAGATCAGGGTCACGTCGGTGCCCTCGCGTTCGACACGCAGCGGGCCGATGTCGACCCGGTAGTAGATCTCGGGGACCTGTTCCTTCACCGCCCTGTACAGGCGGATCGGCTCGAGGAAGATCACCGGGTCGGGGTCCTCGATGGCGGCGAGGAGGAGCCCGCGGGCGTCCCTCGGAGTCGAGGGGACCACGACCTTGATCCCCGGGATGTGGACGTAGGCGGCTTCGGTGGACTCGGAGTGGTGCTCGGCGGCGCCGATCCCGCCGCCGTAGGGGATACGGATCACCATCGGCGCGCTGTACCGATGGTTGCTCCGGTTCCGGATCCGGGCGACGTGGTTGACGATCTGGTCGTAGGCGGGATAGGAGAATCCCAGGAACTGGATCTCGGCGACCGGTCGCAACCCCGCCATCGCCAGCCCGAATGCGGCACCGACGATCCCCGACTCGGCCACGGGCGTGTCCGCCACCCGCTCCGCCCCGTATTTGGCGCGAAGACCATCGGTGACCCGGAAGACGCCACCTGCGCGTCCCACGTCCTCACCCAGGACCATCACCCGATCGTCCGCGGCCATGGCGGTGTCGAGGGCTGAGTTGATCGCCTGGGCGATGTTGAGCTCAGCCACCCCCGGTGGCCTCCTTCTCCTGCTCGACCAGGTTGGGGGTCGGCTCGGCGAACATCCGGCGGAACATGTCACCGGGCTCGGGCGCCGGAATCGCCTCCGCCCAGGCGACCGCCTCCTCGATGCGGTTCGACGCCTCGGTCTCCAATTGCTGCTGCCAGCCCGGGTCCCAGGCACCGGACCGCTCCAGGAGCTTCCTCACCCGCTCCAACGGATCGAGGCTCTCCCAGGCCGCGACTTCGGACTCCTTCCGGTAGCGGCCGGGGTCGTCGGCGGTGGTGTGCGGCCCGAGACGGTAGGTGACCGCCTCGATGAAGCTCGGCCCCTCGCCGGCACGGGCGCGGTCTGCCGCCTCCCTGACGGCGGCGAGCACGGCGACCACGTCGTTTCCGTCGACACGCACGCCCGGCATCCCGTATGCGATGGCCTTGTCGGCGATGGTCTCCGAGCGGGTCTGCTCCTCGACCGGGTGGGAGATGGCCCAGCCGTTGTTCTGGCAGAAGAAGACCGTCGGGGTCTCGTAGACGGCGGCGAAGTTCATCGCCTCGTGGAAGTCTCCTTCCGAGGTGGCGCCGTCACCGAACGAGGTGAGCGCGATGCGGTCGGTGCCCCTGAGCTTCTCCGCCCACGCCAGCCCGACTGCGTGGATCATGTGCCCGCCGACGGTGATCGACGGCGGCAGGACGTTGACGTCTTCGGGGACCTCTCCCCCGCGCTCGTCGCCGGTGCGGCCGAGGATGAGGAGCCTCCACGGGTAGCCGGCCTTCCAGTTGAGGGCCGCGTCCCTATAGGTGCCGGCCACCCAGTCGCCAGGACGGAGCGCCGCGGCGGCGCCGATCTGAGCCGCCTCCTGCCCGCGGAACGGCGCGTAGGTGGCGAGACGGCCCTGACGTTGCATCGCCATCGATTTCTCGTCATAGACCCGGGCCTCGACCATGTCCGCGTAGAGGGACTTCATCTCCTCGAGCGTGACGGGGAGTCGATCGCGAACGGTTCCGTCGGGGTTGATCAGGTTGAACATGGAGCTGTCTTCGGGCGAAGTCTGCCCTGCCGCGCGAAGCGATGTCGTCTCGCCTTCGGTCGGGATCAGCGCTTCGAGCCCGCGGCCCAGCCCGGCCCTTCGTGAGCTCACGTCTGGATGGTCCCTTTCCTCTGCCCCTATCGGAAACCCGAGCTTAACCGCCGGTCGCCGGGTCTCCGATCAGACCCGAGAGGACTCGGACTCGAGCAGCTCCTCCAACTCCTCGACAGTCATCAGGACCTCACGCGCCTTGGAGCCCTGCGACGGCCCGACGACCCCTTTGCGCTCCAGCGCGTCCATCACCCGGCCGGCGCGAGCGAAGCCGATGCGGAGCTTCCTCTGCAGCATCGATGTCGACCCGAGCTGGGATCGGACCACCAGCTCCATGGCCTGGCGCACCAGCTCGCCGTCGACGTCGTCCTCGTCCTCGGTGTCGGAGGCCGACGAGGGCGGCGGCTCGAGCACCCTGTCCTCGTACTGGGCGTCCCTCTGCGCCTTGACCCATTCCACTACGGCGTGGATCTCGCTCTCGCGCACCCAGGCGCCCTGGATGCGCTGCGGACGGGGCTCCTTGGCCGTGACCACCAGCATGTCGCCCATCCCGACCAGCTTCTCGGCGCCGGCAGAGTCGATGATCACCCGGCTGTCGGTCTGGGAGGCGACGCTGAAGGCGAGACGGCTCGGGATGTTGGCCTTGATCACACCGGTGATCACGTCCACGGAGGGGCGCTGCGTGGCGATGACCAGGTGGATGCCGACGGCCCGGGCCATCTGGGCGATGCGCACGATCGACTCCTCCACCTCGCGGCCCGCCACCATCATCAGGTCGTTGAGCTCGTCGATGACCACGACGACGTAGGGGAAGCGATCGAAGCCCTCGGGGTCGAGCTGGCCCTTGTCCAGCTTCTCCCGATAGCCCTCGATGTCCCTCACCTTGGCCTCGTTGAGCAGGTCGTAGCGGCGGTCCATCTCCGCCACCACCCACTTGAGGGCGTCGTTGGCCTTCTTCGGGTTGGTGATCACCCGGGTGAGCAGGTGTGGCACCCCGTCGTACTGGCCCAGCTCGACCCGCTTCGGGTCGACGAGGATGAGCCGGACGTCGTCGGGGTGTGTCCGCATCAAGAGCGAGGTGACGATGGAGTTGATGCACGACGACTTGCCGGCCCCGGTGGCGCCCGCGATCAGGACATGGGGCAACTCGGCGAGATTGAGCAGCTTCGGGTTGCCCGAGATGTCGAGACCGAGCCCGATGGTCAGCGGCGGGTGCGGCATCGCCGCTTCCGCGCTGGAGAGGATGTCACCCAGCGAGACGAGGCGACGCTTCTGGTTGGGCACCTCGACACCGATGGCCTGCTTCCCCGGGATCGGGACGATGAGGCGGATGTCCGGTGTGGCCAGTGCATAGGCGATGTCGTGGGCGAGGTTGGAGACACGGTTCACCTTGACCCCGGGCGCCAGGGCGATCTCATACCGGGTCACGGTCGGCCCGGGAGTGATCCGGGTCAGCGTGGCGTCGACACCATGCTGGAGGAGGGTCTCCTCGAGACGGCGCGCCGTCTCGTCCAGCGCCTTCCTGTTGATGTCGCCGCCGGTGCCGGGTTCGAGCAGGTCGAGCGGCGGGAGGCGGTAGCCGCCCGGCGCAGCCGAGGCCGGGAGCGAGGTCGGCTTGGCGTGCTTCGGTGTCCGGTTGGTGGCCGGCTTCTCCGATGCCTTGCGCTTCGGCTTGGGTTTCTCGTGCTTGCCACGCGGGACGGCGACCACCGGCTGCGACGCCGGCACGGTGGCCAGCTTGTCGACCGGGCCTGCTTCGAGGAAGGCCGATCGGGCGAAGTCCCGCACCGAGCGCGCCATCGCCCCCACACCCAGGAACAGTTCCCGCACGGTCGTCTTCGTCATGACGAGGACTCCGACCGCGACGGTGAACGCCAGGATCACGAAGGCGCCCCAGTGGCCCACCACGCGACGCAACGGGAAGGCGATCAGGGCGCCGACGGCACCGCCCCGCTCCTGGACCAGTTCGATGTTCGGCTGGAGGGCGTATGCCCCGGTCAGCAGGTGGAACAGGGCGAGGGTGCCGATGAAGGTGGTCAGTCCACCCAGCGTGAGACGACGAGCTCCATGGCGCGAGTTGCCCACGATCAGGGCGACACCGATCCCGGCGAGGGCGGCGGGGACGACGAAGCGCCACACCCCGAAGAGGAACCTGCCCCCGGTGGCGATGCCCCGCCCCACCGGCCCGGCCAGATCGAAGAAGGAAAGGGTGACGAGGATGGCGAGGACCATGAGGAGCAGACCCCAGACGTCATCGGTCTGGCGTCCCAGTGTCTCCCTCAATCCGGTCCGCATGCCGGCCAGCGCCCGGCCCATGCGTCGGAAGAGGCTCTCCCGCTTGTTCCTACCGCTCTTCTTGGGGGACACCCGTCTCCGCCCGGACCCCTTCCGGGTGGGTGTCCTGCTTGGCATTGCTGCTGAGAATAGCCGTGAAACGCCCTAGTGACGGGATCTTTCTGGAGCAGGTACCAAGTACCAGGTACCAAGTACCAAGTACCAATTACCAATTACGGCCAGGCTCTGCCTGGCCTCACAGTTCTATGACCACCGGGAGGATCACCGGCTTGCGCTGGGTTTCCGCCCGGACGACCCGACCGACTGCCTGACGGACCGTCTTCTGAAGCTCACCGAGGTCGGCCCGGCCGATCTGGCCCTCCAGGTCGGCGACCACCGCCTGGGCTGCCTTCTCGAGGACCGCCGTCGGGTCGTCCATGAGACCGTGACTGTCCAGGTCGGGCCCGTGGACGATCTCACCGGTGCCGCGGTCGATCCCCACGGTGACAACCACCACACCCTCGTCGGCGAGGTGACCCCGATCACGCAGCACGCTGCCCCGGACGTCTCCCACCGACGATCCGTCGAGGTAGACGTAGCCGGCGGGAACCGCTCCCCTCTCCACCTCGGTGCGCTTCCCGTCGAGGACGATCCGGTCACCGTCCTCCAGCACCGCCACGAACGGGATGCCGGCATCCCGGGCCAGCTCGGCGTGGGCATGGAGATGCCGGTACTCGCCATGCACCGGGACCAACGCCCGGGGACGGATGACGTTGATGAAGGTGAGCAGTTCCTCGCGCCGGGCGTGGCCGGAGACGTGGACGTGGGCGTTGCCGCCGTGGACAACGGTGGCGCCCCGGCGAATCAGGTTGGAGATCACCTTGGAGACCGCGGTCTCGTTCCCGGGGATGGGCCGGGCCGAGATGAGCACGGTGTCACCGTCCTCGATCTCGACATGGCGGTGCCGTCCGTGCGACATGAGGGACAACGCGGCGAACGGCTCACCCTGGCTGCCTGTCGTGATGATCAGCTGCTCGTCCGGAGGCAGCTCGTTGATCTCCCGGATGTCACGCATACGGTCTGCCGGCAGCTCCAGCACCCCGAGCTCCGTGGCGATGGAAGTGTTCTTCTCCATCGAACGCCCGATGAAGGCGATGGTGCGACCCGCGGCCAGCCCGGCGTCGACGATCTGCTGGACACGGTGGATGTGCGAGGAGAAGCAGGCGGCGATCACCCTGCCCGGGGCGTCGAGGATGACACTGGTGATGGGCCGGCCCACCGAGCTCTCCGAAGGCTCGAAGCCTGGGCGCTCGGCGTTCGTGGAGTCGGAGAGCAACAGCCTGACTCCGCGGCGGCCCAGCGCGGCGAAGGCGGGCAGATCGGTGGGGACACCGTCGATAGGTGTCGTGTCCAGCTTGAAGTCGCCGGAGTGGACGATGATCCCCTCGGGGGTGTCGAATGCGATCCCGGCGGCGTCGGGCACCGAGTGCGTCACCGGGATGAGCATGAACTTGAAGGGGCCGTGCTCGATCCACTTCTTGAAGGGTGTGGGCCGTAGGTCGGCCTCCACCCCCAGCTCGTCGATCCTCCCTCGTGCCAATTCGATGGCCAGCCCGGTCCCGTACACGGGGACGTTGAGGTCGCGGAGGAAGTAGCCAAGGGCGCCCATGTGGTCCTCGTGGCCATGAGTGAGGACGACACCGGCCACATCGCGGGATCGCTCCACCAGCCACGACCAGTCGGGAAAGACGAGGTCGACCCCGAGCATCTCCTCCTCGGGGAACATGAGGCCGACGTCGATGAGCATGATCCGGCCACCGACCTCGACCGCGGCGCAGTTCCGGCCGATCTCGCCGAGGCCACCGAGGAATGTGACCGAGACGCTCACAGGCCGCCGACCGCGGCCAGCGCCTTCTCGATGGCGGCCACGGTCTCTGCGGATGCGTTGACGAGCGGGAGCCTGACGTCGCCGACCGGGCCCCAGAAGGCGTTGACCGCCGCCTTGACGGGCGCCGGATTGGTCTCGAGGAAGCAGGCCTCGAACACCGGGTACAGCAGGTGGTGGAGACGGCGGGCCTCGGCGAGGTCGCCCTCGTTGGCGGCCTGGATCATCGCCGCGATCTGCCTGCCCACGAGGTGGGAGGCCACCGAGACGACGCCGACCGCCCCCACGGCGAGCGACGGCAGCGTGAGGCTGTCCTGTCCGCAGTAGACGGCGAGATCGGGTACGACGCCGATGGTCTTCGAGGTGAACTCGAGGTCCATGACGGCGTCCTTGACCGCCACGATGTTGGGGTGGTCGGCGAGCCGCGCCAGCGTCTCGATCTCGATGCGGCGCCCGGTGCGGCCCGGGATGTTGTACAGCATCGTGGGGAGGCCGACGTCGGCGATGGCGCCGAAATGGGCGATCAGGCCCTCCTGGGACGGACGGTTGTAATACGGGGTCACGGCGAGGATGCCGTCCACCCCCGACTCGGCAGCCTTTTCGCTGAGCTCGACGGAGTGACGGGTGTCATAGGTGCCGGTGCCGGCCACGACCAGGGTGTCCTTCTCCTTCACCGCATCGACGACCGTGTGATACAGCGCCAGCTTCTCGGTGTCGCTCAGGGTCGGCGACTCGCCGGTGGTGCCGGTGACCACCAGGCAGTCGGTGCCGTTGTCCGAGAGATGGCGGGCGAGTCTCCACGCCGTCTCGTGATCCACACCGCCGTCGGGGGCGAACGGGGTGATCATGGCGGTGGCCACGAGGCCGAAAGGCGCATTGGGCATGCCCCCAGGCTACCCCGATCTCGTCGTGGTGACGCGACCCGGCTGGTTCGCTTCACCTCCTCTGCGGGTAGCCTTTCGTCATGGCAGTCACTTCAACCATGCTCCCGCTGGGCACCGAGGCGCCGGACTTCACCCTCGTCGACACGGTCACCGGCAACAAGGTGTCCCTGTCGGACTTCGACGACAAGAAGGCCCTTCTCGTCGTCTTTCTCTCCAACCACTGCCCCTACGTCAAGCACATCAGGGAGGGTCTGGCGAAGTTCTCCGCGGACTACGAGAACTCCGATCTCGCCATCGTGGGGATCTGCTCCAACGATCCCGAGTCCTATCCGGACGACTCGCCCGAGCAGATGAAGGTCGAGGCGGAGACTCACGGGTACCGCTTCCCCTACCTGTGGGACGAGGACCAGTCGGTGGCGGCCGCCTACAAGGCGATGTGCACGCCGGACTTCTTCCTCTTCGACTCCGACCGCAAGCTCGTCTACCGGGGCCGGTTCGACGAGAGCCGCCCGCAGAGCGGCATCCCCGTCACCGGCGCCGACCTCCGCGCCGCGGTCGAGGCGGTGCTCGCCGGTGAGAAGCCGAGCGAGGAGCAGATGCCATCGATGGGCTGCTCCATCAAGTGGCGCCCCGGCAACGAGCCCGCCTACTTCATCGGGTCCTGATCGTGCACAAGCGCTACGACTCTCCGCCCGACTTCACGATCGACCTCGACAAGAAGTACCAGGCGACCCTCGACACCAACAAGGGCCAGATCGTCATCGATTTCGACGCGGAACGGTCACCGGCGACGGTGAACAACTTCGTGTTCCTGGCCCGTGACGGCTACTACGACGGTGTCGTCTTCCACCGGGTGATCGACGGCTTCGTCATCCAGGGTGGCGACCCGACCGGAACCGGCCGCGGTGGCCCCGGCTACAGCTTCCGCGACGAGCTCGAGGGCCCCGGGGAGTACAAGCGGGGCACCGTGGCCATGGCCAACGCCGGACCCAACACCAACGGGAGCCAATTCTTCATCTGCCATCAGGACCTGAACCTGCCCCACGCCTACACCATCTTCGGCCAGGTGAGCTCCGGGATGGACGTGGTCGACGCCATCGCCACCACCCCGACGGATCCGGGTGACCGCCCCCGTGAAGAGGTGGTCATCAACACGGTGACGATCACGGAGTCCTGAGTACCACGTGCCGCGGCGCGAACGCGGCCGAACAGTTCGCGGCGGTCGCCTGACCACGACACGAGGTCGTCCAGCCTGTGCCCCGTACCCCGATTGGCGAGGTACAGGGCACGGGGTACGCGGTACTCCTATGCGGGCAGCAGGCGCGGGTTCTGGGTGTACTTCCCGGTGATGGTGGCCTCGGCGAGCACGTGGCCTTCCATCGCCTTCATGACGTCCTCCGCCGTGAAGGATCCGCTCATGTCGAGGCCGTCGACGTCGAGGGCGTAGAGGGTGAACTCGTAGTGGTGGGGAATGGAGTCGTTCCAGGGGGGCGCCGGACCGTCGTACCCGTGATAGGTGCCACCCATGTCGGGATCGCCGTCGAACCACATCGTGTAGTCGTTGCGACCCTCGAGACAGCCATGGGGCCCGACACCACCAGGCTTGCCACCCGGGGTGACACCCGAGCAGAACTCACCCTCCCGGATCTCACGCAAGTCGCCGGGAAGGTTCGCCACCACCCAGTGGTCGAAATACACCCGGGGCAGGTCGGCCGGGACCTCCCTGTCCTCCTTGTTGGCGTCCTCGCGTGAGCTGGGGGCGTCGCGGTCCCGCATGAGCAGGGCGAACGACCGGGTGCCCTCGGGGACGTCGTCCCAGGCGAGATGCGGGTTGACGTTGTCGGAGAGCCGGACGTGCCCCTCCTCGGCCGCGGTGGCGAATGCGTTGCGGGGATCGATCCAGCCCCCGTCCTCGAAACTGTCGCTCCAGAGCCTCATGGCCCAAACCTAGCTCAGGCGGGCAACGTCTCGCTCTCAGCCCGGGCCTCGGCCTCCTCGATCCTCCTCGTGTTGAACCGCGGCACCGCGTAGAGGAGCATCAGCACCTGGAGGGCGCCGGCGACCAGGAACGGGATCCGCAGCGACCATTCCCGGCCGGCGATCGGTCCGAAGATCGAGACGAGGGCACCGCCGGCGATCGCCCCGAGCGACATCATCCCCCAGCCGAAGAAGCGGTAGACCGCGTTCACCCGGCCCAGCAGCGCATCGGGGATGATCCGCTGGCGGAGCGAGACCGTGATCACGTTCCAGACCATGGCGAAGAACGTGCCCAGCACCATCATCGACCACGCCACGATGGCATCGGGGAACAGGCCGATCACGAGCTGGGACCCGCCGAACACGACCATCGACACGAACAACGTGGTTCCCCGGCTCATCCGGGCGGTCACCTTCGTCGCGGCCAGGGCGCCGGCCACACCACCCACCGCGCCCGACGTGTTGATCAGGCCGAACTGGGCCGCCGACAGTTCCAGCACCTCCTGGGCGAAGAGCACGAACGTGGCGGTGGCCATCATCACCGTGGCGTTGGCGACTCCCAGCGCGATCGCCAGCGACCGGAGGACACCATGGTTCCACAGGAACCTGAAGCCCTCCGCCAGGTCGGTGCTGAACCTGGGGCGAGGGACGTCCGCACGCACCGGCGTGCGGAAGGTCCCCACCAGTGTCGCCAGGATCAGGGCGGAGATGGTGAAGGTCGCCGAGTGGAGCACGAACGGCACCACCAGGGCGATCCCGATCAAGACACCGCCGAGAGGCGGCCCGATGGACTGGTTCATCACCAACTCGACGGCCCACAGCCTGCCGTTGGCCTTCTCCAGTTGGTCGCGCTCGACCAGCGAGGGCATCAGCGTCTGGGCGGTGTTGTCCCTGAGAACCTCGGCGACGCCGAACAGGAACGTGGCCCCGATCAGGGCCAGGAGGAGGAAGGTCTCGTTGGGAGGGGTGACCCCGGTCTCGACGGCGAGGTCGAGTGTGCCCGTGTTCGCCAGGACCAGCGCCACGACGCCGGCCGTGAGGATCGCACGGAACAGGTCCATGGTGACCACGACCCGTTTGCGGTCGACCCGGTCCGTGATCACACCGGCGGGGATGCTGAAGAGCAGCCACGGAAGACGCCCGGCGAGCACCACGAGGCCGAGCTTGAAACCGTCGCGCGTGACCAGCGAGGCGAGCCAGGGGTAGGCGATCACGGCCACACCGTCGCCGAGATTGGACACCGCGGAGGCGGACCAGAGCCTCCAGTAGTTGGCGCCGAGTCGCTTCTTCATGGGATGTAGGGCCTCCGTGTCGGGAAGAGGGCGACCATCAGGCCGTAGACCCGGTCACCACCTCGCTCTTCGTCGATGAACTCCTGGGCCAGCTCGAGAAGCCGCTCCTGCCACTCCCTCGCCCGCTCCTCGGGAATGCGGACGTAGCGAACCGTCGACATTCCGGGTATTTCGTGATCCTCCCCGTGGCCGGCCGACATCTCCTCGACGGCCCGCGCAATGGCGATGCCAACGAACTCGGCGTCCACCGCGCCCGACAGGTCGAAGGTGCGCGCCGTCCTCCCGTAGTACTTCGCCTCGAGGGCCCGCACCTTCTCGGTGCGAACGACGCGTACGAGACCGGCGTCCTCGAGGACCTTCATGTGATATCCGATCGTCCCCTTGGGCCTGCCGAGGGCGTCGGCGATCTGGCTGGTGGTGGCGGCCTTGTCGTTGAGGATCCCGACGATCAGGTTTCGCGTCTCGTCGAAGAGCGCCGCCATCTGCTCCGGTCTCTCTAAACGGAGCACGTCCTCCAACTCGTAATCCGGGAAACGGTCGGGCATTCCCGTATGGTCGGGTATTCCCGACCATATGTCAAGCGCCCGATAAGTCCCCCTGAGCGGAGCGAAGGGGGAAGGTACCGCCGGCCGAAGGCCGCGGTAGGGGGCAGTGTCGAACCCGTAGTAAACCCCTACACGCGCCCCAAGGTCTTCGCCACCGTCTCCACCGCGGCCGAATCGATCGGGTCCAGGACCAGCATGACGTGCCCCACACCGAGCGTTTCCAGCCTCGCCAGCGCATCGGGTAGGGCCGCGACCGGCACCGGTTCCACGGTGGGCCGCTCCGAGCTGCCGGCCCGCCTCCCCCTGCCACCGGGAAGCTGGACATAGAGCGCCACCGTCCGGATCACTTCCGACGGGTCCCGTCCGACCTCGACGCAGGCGGTGTCGACGATGTCGAGCAGCGGCTGGAGCCGGTCCGGATCGTTGGAGAAGTCCGTGTGCCAGGTGTTCCACATGTCGGCGTGGGGCATCGTGATCCGCAACATCCTGGGACCGTTCGATCCCACCATGAGCGGGATGTCGGGGCGGGGACGCGGGATCAGCTCGGCCCCTCTTGCCGTGTAGTAGGTGCCCTCGAAGTCGATGGCGCCGTCGCGCAACAGGGTGCGGATCACGGTGAACGCCTCCTCGAAGCGGTCGACCCGGTGGTCGAACGGGAAGCCGAACGCGTCGTACTCCACCCGGTTCCACCCCGCCCCCAAACCGAGGATCAACCGTCCACCGCTCATGTCATCGACTGTGGCGGCCTTCTTGGCCAGCATCGCCGGCGTGTGGAACGAGGTGGACGCCACCAACGGACCGAGGAAGACCCGCTCCGTGGCCTCGGCCAGACCCGCCAGCACGGACCATGCCTCGTATGGACCACGTGCGTCGCCGTCCTCCCGATAGAGGAGATGATCCCCGACCCACACCGAGTCGAGCCCACCTGCCTCGGCGGCCAGGGCCACTTCGCGGATCTCGGGCCACGTGACGGGACGCTCCACCTCGGGGAGCTGCACACCTACCAGCATCGGGCGATCGTAGGGCTCAGCCGCCGAGCTCCTCGTCGGTCGGGATCGCCGCGGCGTCGAACGCGCTCCCGACGTTCCACAGCATCCACCCCACTCCCCTTTCTTCGGCCGCCCGGATCGACTCCCGGATCTGTTCGTTGGTCCACCAGAACGCCTGCAGCCATGGACGGAGCACGGCGCCCTCCGCCAGCCGCGGGAGCGCGTCATCGACGGCGTCGGCGGTGACCTCGTAGGGTCGGGCGTTGGGGTCCGGGTATCCGAGCCAGCCCTCGGAGTAATGGCTCGGGTACACCATGGGGCTGACCGCGTCGAGATGGACCGACAGCTCCTCGGGGCGCTGGCCGAGACGCTGATCGTCCTCGAAGGACACGACGATCCCGAAAAGGTCGGCGCTGAGGGCACAACCCATGGGAGACACTGCCGCACGGACGGCCTCGATGAGCGCGGAGATGTTGGCGACGCGCTCTTCCTGGGTCATGTCGAGCTGGCCCGTCACGTTGGCGGTCCGACCGGCCGCGTACCTCACGTAGTCGAGCTGGATCTCGTCGAACCCGATCTCGCACGCCTCGACGGCGAGTTCGACGAGGTACTCGCGGATTGCAGGCCCGGTGGGGTCCACCCACGGCCCGGCCATCTTCTCCTCGGGATGAGCCCTGACCCAGAAGGCGTCCTCGAGGGAGACGATGCGTGTGATCGTGTAGAGACCTGCCTCCTTCGCCTCGGCAACACGTTGCGCCGGGTCGTACCAGGGGTCTACGGCGCCGATCTCGTGAGCCGTTGCCACACTCGTGTCGTAGAGGACCTGGCCGCCCTCCTGCTTGGTGTCGAACACGAAGGCGTTGACCGCGGTGGCCGCGGCGAGATCGAGCAGCCGCTGGTAGTGCTCATCCGAGCCGGCGGCCCCCGCACCGACCCGGATTCCCCGGATGGTGGCGGGCGTCATCCGCAACTCCATCGGCGCCTCCGCCCAGTCCGCTTCCAGGGTCTGCCATCCGGGCTTGGAGAACACCAGGGGACCGGCCTCCCGCGCCATCGCCTCGAAGCTCCCGTCGCCTCCGGTGGTCGTCATCGAACCCCCGAACTCGACGGAGACGCCCGCGATCGGCCTCCCTCCGGCGTCGGTCACCCTTCCCGCGGCCACCACGGGCGGCCGGGTCGTCGTCGTGGTCGATGACGTCGTCGTGGTCGATGTCGACGTCGTACTGGTGGTCGTGGTGGGCTCGCCGAGCAAGGAGAACGCCTGGCAACCGGCCAGGGCGATGACCGCGACCAGGCCGGCGACACGACGCACCGGCTTCAGGCCCCCAGTTTGGCGACCATGCCGAAGATCGCGACGAGGACCAGCAGTGTGTCCAGCGTGGCGACACCGGCCAGGCGAGCCGTCGCCGCCCTGGTCCCGGCCTCGTCCCCCCGTTCGATGGCATCCGCGGCCTTGAAGCCGGCGGGCGTGAGCACCGCCATCCCGAGGACAGCCCCGATGATCACCACGGTGAACCCGATGGTGACGAAGAGGTTCTCGAAGTCGTACGGCCCGTCGAGGACCAGCGGCACCCCGGTTCCCAGGAGCACGAGCCCGGCCGGCATGTAGAGACGACCCCCGAGCTTCGCCCCCACACGCATCCAGCCGGCGGCGAAGGAACTGCCCTCCGATCGGCCGATGCGAGCCACCGCCATCTGGACCATGTTGGCGCCGAGCCATGTACCGGCCGCGGCGATGTGGAAGAACAACAGGACGTTTCGGAGTGTCATCCGGGCTCCTCGCTCGTCGAAGAAGTCGAGGTTATCGCCGCAATGCGCAAACCCCGGCGACCCGGTCAATACCATCGCCTCGATGACCGACGACCGAGCCACCGCGCCAGGCTGCCGGGACGTCGCCGTCGTCACCGGGATCCTCCTCACCGCCGCGACCGTCATGGTCGCCATCGGGTTGTCGCTGATCGGCAGGGACGACTGCACGGGCGCCTGCGAGGTGGTCGCCCTCACCAGCCTCTACGCGGGTGGCCCGGTCTCCGGGGCCCTCGGCGTCCTCTACGGAGGCGTGCACCTGGCCTGGCCCCTCGATATCACGCTCTGGGTGGTCGTCGCATTCGCCGCCGCGAGATGGGCCGGCGGCAGGGACCGCAGTCCCTTCCGCGTCGCCGTCGCCCTGATCCTCGTCGCCCTCGTCGTGGGACTAGTCCTTTCGCGGTTCGTCGAATTGGACATTACGGGCTGAAAGGCGACCACATAGGGTGGCCTCCGAATGCTCAGCGTGACCACAGCCCTCACCCGCGTCGTCGTCGGACTCGCCCTCGCCGCCATCATCACGGCCTCGGCGTCCACCGTCACCTGGAGCGCCCCGGCGCCGGGTGCGGACCTCCAGCCCGTGGGAGATGCCGCGGGGCGTGTCATGATCACCCAGGACGGTGCGGACGTCGTCTGGGTCTCCGAAGATGGGCCCGTGGCCACGGTGATGACGCTGGGCTGGGAGGTCCAAGACGGAAACGTGGAACTGGGTGGCGCGATGACACTCGAGACCGTCTACCGGACCACGGGTGAGATCGGCATCGGCGAGCCGCCGAAGTCGGTCTCCTTCACCTTCGAGAGTTGATCTCTCAGGCGACTTCCAGGTATCGCTCCAGATCCGATTCGTCGAACGGGCCGACCGCGCCCAGGGTTCGCACATCCGACCCGTATAGGTCCGCGGCCACGGCCTTGACGTCGGCGAGGTCCACCGCTTCGAGACGGGCGATTCGCTCGTCGACCGACAGGTGCGGGAGCCCGGTCAGCTCGTCCCGCCCCAGCCGGATCATGCGTGAGTTCGGGTCCTCCATGGAGAGGGCGATACCGCCCCGCATCGAGCCCTTGGCCCGCTCCAATTCCTCCTCGGTGATCCCCTCGGCGACCACCTTGGCCAGCTCGGCCTGGACGAGATCCAGGCAGGTGTCGGTCTGTGAGGGCGTCGTCCCCACGTAGACGCCCCAGGCGCCGGCGTCGGCGTAGGAGAGACGGAATGAGTAGACCGAGTACGCCAGACCGCGTTCCTCCCTGATCTCCCGAAAGAGCCGTGACGACATCCCGCCGCCCATGATGTGGTTGAGGATCTCGAACGCCCATCTCCGCTCGTCTGCCCGATGCAGGCCCGGTCCCCCGACCACGACGTGCGCCTGCTCGGTGTCTCGTCGGGTCACCCGAATGCCCGGCTGGAACTCGACCGGCCCGTGATGATGGGTCACCGGCTCGCCATCCCAGTCGCCGAAGCGCTCGGCGACCATGCCGACCACCTCGTCGTGCTCCAGTGAGCCGGCTGCGGCCACGACCATCGACCCGGCGCCGTAGCGGCGCTTCCAGTACCCGGTGATGTCGTCCCGGGTCATGGCGCGGATCGAATCCCTGGTCCCGAGAACGGGGCGCTCCAGGTAGTGGCCGGCGAAGACCTGGGCGGTGAAGTTCTCGTGGGCGAGATCGTCGGGGTCGTCCTCCGACATGTTGATCTCCTCGATCACCACCTGGCGCTCCGACTCGATCTCGTGGGGTCGGAACGCGGGCCGCTGCAGGATCTCGGCGAGCACGTCGAGACCGGTCCCGAGGTCCCGGTCGAGCAACCTCGCCCAGTAGCACGTGGCCTCCTTGGAGGTGAAGGCGTTCGACTCGGCGCCGATGGCGTCGAACGTCTCGGAGACCTGACGTGCCGACAGCTTCTCCGACCCCTTGAACAGCAGATGCTCGAGGAAGTGGGAGACGCCCGCCTCGTTGCCGTGCTCGTCCCGGGTCCCGGTGTCCACCCAGCAGCCGAGAGCGATCGACCTCATCGACGGCATGCGCTCGGTGATCACGCGGAGCCCGTTGGGCAAGGTTGTCAGCTCGTAGTGCACGGGCCAAGCGTAGGTACTTGGTACCTGGTACTTCGTACTTGGTACTTGGAAGCACTCCGTACCCCGGTACAGCAACTCCTGCCTGCGGCAGAAGTTGCTCCATATGAGACAATGGTCGGTCATGCGCGCCCGCGAGCAGACGTTCCTGAGCGAGATGATCGGACCCGAGGACCGGGCCATCGAAGCCGTGGTGGCGCGCTACCAGCGGGTGGCGCCCGCCGTGACCCGGCTGGCCCGAAGCCTCTCCGGCAACCAGAGCCTGCGCGTGCGTCTCGGATCCGAGCCGGCCGCATCGGACGAGGAAATCGTCTGTGACCCCCGCATCTTCCAGGCCGCCTACCTGCGCAATGCCCCCGTCACCCCCGATGAGGTGGCACTGGCCTCGGCGCTCCACGAGGTGATGCATCTCGTCTCGACCAACCTCGACGAAAGGAGGCCCCTCCCCGAGAACTGGCCGATCGCGGACAAGGAGAAGGCGGACGGTGTCGAGGTCGACCTGCTCACCGCGCTCGAGAGGACCGAGCGACCCGTGGCCGAGGTGCTCTTCTTCAGCCTGGAGGACGCCCGGCAGGAGGTGCAGGGTCTCGGCGCCTACCCCGGGGCGCGATCGGTGCTGGCCGACCTCTACATGTCCTCGCTGAGCCACGCCATCGCCAAGTCCGGTTCGCTGAGCCAGTTCGTCCTCGGCTGCTTCCTCCTCACTGGGGGCTACGTGGACCGTGAGGTCCTGGAGCGCCGTTTCGATGCCCGCGCCGCCGTCGCCCTCGACGACGCCACCCGGATCTGTCTCGAGGCGGCCGAGACGGACGATCCCTGGGTCGTGGCGCGCCTCGCCCTGGAGTTGGAGGAGATCGCCCGCGTCCACGGCCTGATCACCCAGGTCGAGGAGAACGCCACCCGGGCGCAGCAGCGGGCCGCGGCCCAGAAGGACGCCACCGACGCCGCCGAGGGAATCGACACCGTCCGCATCCTCTCTCCCATCGTCCACGACATGCAGTCGTACCAGGACACCCGTAGGTCGGCGGAGGACGCCACCAAGCGGGGCCCGGCCGACATCGCCTCCGACGAGTCCACTGAGCAGCTGCTCCGGGTCAGCCAGGCTCCCGAGGTGTTCCTCCCGAACGGCCAGGGTGGCCGCCTCGTGGTCGCCCCCATTCCCAAGGCGTTCGCCGGGTTTTCGGAGGAGGGGCATCAGGCCATCGCCGCCGCGGCCAAGGCGTGGGACCTGGCCCAGCGCCGCGTGTCCGGGGAGCTGTTCCCGCTGTTCGCGGCGAACCAGCGCCGCGGCCTGCGTTCGGGCTATGACCAGGGCGACGTCTCGCCTCATGCCGCCCTCTTCATCGGGGCCGGGCTATACCAGAGGCTCTACGAGCGGCGCGCGGCCCGGACCCGTCGTCGCTATGCCGTCTCACTCCTGGTCGACGCCTCCGCGTCGATGCTGAGCCCCGGGAGGAGCCCCGGACCGGGTAGCTCCTGGGCGATGTCGGCGGCCATGCTCGGCGCCTGGACCATGGCGCAACTCTGCGACGAGCTCCAGATCGACTTCGAGGTCGCCCTGTTCAACCGCGGGTTCGCAGCCCGCGTCGACGACACCGAGGAGAGCTACCGCCGGGCCCGCTCCGCGGCCACCGCCGGGCTTCGCCGCAGCCAGGGGGCCGCCGCCGACAGACTCATCTCCACCGTGAACCACTACCTGGTGAAGCCGTTCGACCGCCGCTGGCGGGATGCCGAACCGGCGCTTGCCGGCCTGTTCTTCACCGCTGCCGAGCCGACGCGGGCCGCCACCCTCGCCCGCCGCAGCCCCGAGACCGCTCCGCCGGTGTCGTTGTTCGAGAAGGCCGCCAACGTCGACGAGCTCAACGTGATCCACGCCGCCGAGCGTATGGGCCGGATGGGCGCCGACGTGCGCATCCTCCTCGTGCTCGCCGACGGGATGACCCGGGGCTCGCTGCAGGCGTTGGCCGATTCGGTCGCCACGGTGGAGGCGGGTGGCGCCACCGTGATCGGCATCGGCATCGGTGACCACACGGTGGACCTGGCCTACGGCCGCCATCAGGTGGTGGACCGCCCGGACCAGTTGGCCCGGGCCATGATCGACGGGACCCGACTCGCCCTGCGCCGCAGCCTGGGCCTGTCCGGGATGGACACGTGGTGGCTGCGGGCGTCCGGATACGAGGAGGATCGAGTTGCCTGAGAAAGTCGTCTTCGAGGACCCACGCGGCGAAGGGCCGCCCATCGAGCTGGAGAAGTTCGAGCTCGACCCGTCGGTGCCCGACTTCGATTTCAGGGCCCGCAAGATCCCCCAGCCCGACCCTCACTACGTGGACCTGGGGATGCTCTATCGCTTCGCCCAGATCGAATGGGCCCGACGCTCCGGCGCCGAGGGTCTGGCGCCTCTCCATGTGGCGGTGCGCGGTCACATGGGGACCGGCAAGGACCACGACATCGAGCAGTTCGCCGCCGCGTTGGGTCTCCCCTACTTCCGAATCCCGCTCACGGGCGAGGTGCGCGACGTGACCCTCATCGGGTCCACACAGCTCCACGGAGACGGCAAGGGTGGCACCGAGAGCCGCTGGCAGGACGGCGAGATCACCCGGGCCATCAGGGGCCCGGGCCTGGTCAACCTCTCCGAGTTGAACGCCGCCGGCGCCGAGACCCTCTTCGCCCTGCACGGCCTTCTCGACCGCTATGCCGCACTCGACCTCCCCACGGGCGAGACGGTGCCGCTGAGAGAGGACGTTCGCGTCTTCGGGACGATGAACCCGACCGACATACGGGACTACGCAGGCACCCAGACACTGAACAAGGCATTCGCCGACCGCTGGGTGATCTGGGAGAAGCGGTTCCCCGGTGAGGACCAGGTGACGGTGATGCTGAAGCGGCGCTATCCGTCGATGACCGAGGCGTACGTCAAGGCGATCTCCCGGCTCACCGTGGAGATCAACGCGTCCTTCGAGACCCGCGACACGGGTGTGAGGGTCGAGACGCCGCTCTCACTCCGGACGGTCCTCGACCGGATCCCCGCCGGCCTCCTAATCCACGCCCGGGATTCGGACCCGTTGCGGCGGACCTGGGAGGAGTTCGTGCTGCCCCAGGTCGACGCCTACGACCGTGACCACTACGAGACCGTGTGGAACGCCGTCGTCAGGCGCGGGCCGTCCGAGCGTCCGTACGGTCCCGGCGTCCCGATACCCTGAGTCCGGTGGCATACGAACTCAACGACTCCGACCTGCAGGAGCGGATCGTCCAACTCGTCGCCGATGCCGCCGACGGGGACAACCAGGACCTGATCGCCGAGATGATCACGACGGTCATCAAGCTGCACAGGGACAACGCCACCCGGGGTGACTTGAAGCTGATCAACACGGCGCTCAAGGAGATGCGCTACTCCAACCTGGTGTTCTCCCGGCACCAGGAGCCGAAGGTGACGATCTTCGGCTCGGCGCGGATCAAGGAGGGAGACCCGAACTTCGAGCTCGCCGCCGAGTTCGCCGCCGACATGGTCGGCCACGGGTGGGGTGTGATCACGGGCGCGGGCCCCGGGATCATGGAGGCCGGGAGCAAGGGAGCCGGTCCCGACAACTCCTACGGGGTCAACATCCGGCTCCCGTTCGAGGACGAGGCGAACTCCTATCTCCGCCCCGACCGGACCGTCAACTTCAAGTACTTCTTCACCAGGAAGCTCGGCTTCGTCAAGGAGTCACACGCCTTCGCCATCTTCCCGGGTGGCTGGGGCACCCTCGACGAGGCCTTCGAACTGCTCACGCTGGTGCAGACCGGGAAGAGCGACCTCCACCCGATCGTGCTCATCGAGGCCGAAGGCACCGGCTTCTGGGGCCCGTTGATCGGGGTGGTCCGGGACGTCCAGGCCAAGCTGGGCCTGATCTCTCCCGACGATCTCTCGCTGTTCCTGCACACCACGAGCTCGGAGGAGGCGTGCGAGCACATCCGCCACTTCTACTCCAACTACCACTCGCAGCGGTACGTGGGCGGTCGCCTCGTCCTCCGTCTCCGTGTCGCCCCGACGGAGGAGCAACTCGCCGAGCTCAGCAGGGAATTCGCCGACATACTCGTCGATGGGGCGATCGAGACCGCAGAGCCGTCACCGGGCGAAATCGCCGACGGCGACGCCCTCGAATTGGCCCGCGTGTCGCTGCATTTCAACCGGAGGAGCTTCGGACGTCTCCGCCAGTTGATCGACCGTCTCAACGACCTGGCACAGCTCCCGGACATGGTGGAGGTGCCCACTCCGATGACCGAGGAGATGGCCGAACGGCCCTGGTGAACCCCCCTTCGCCTTGGAAATAGGGTCGTATCGCACGGTAGAATCCTGCCGGTGCGCGACATCCTCTCCGACCTGGTAGCCGAGCAACAGTTCCTCGACCAGTCCCTGCAACGGGTGCCGATAAAGGTCTGGGATTTGGTCACTCCGAACAAGCCCTGGACCGTTCGCGACACCATCTCGCATCTCGCCGATTTCGAGGAACTCGGCGCCGACGCCCTCAACGGGGGCAAGCGGGTAGAGGAGTGGCAGAAGGCATCCGACCTCGAGGCGATGAAGAAGGTCGCCATCAAGAAGGGCCGGTCCATGCGCCCCCAGGACGTCATCGAGTGGTGGCGAGCCGGCCGTGCCCGGGTGGTCGAGCCCCTGTCCCACATGTCGCCGGAGGACCGCGTCCCCTGGATCGCCGGTGACATGAGCGCCAAGACCTTCGCCACCTTCCGTCTCATGGAGACGTGGATGCACGGTCTCGACATCTACCAGACGCTGGGCATCGAGGTCGAGGACACACAGCGCATCCGCCACGTCTGCTGGCTCGGTTGGAAGACCCTCCCCTATGCCTTCAAGCAAGCCGGTGAGCACTATGAGCCGATCCGGGTCGAGGTGATCGGCCCCGGCTACGCGAAATGGGTCTACGGCCCCGAGGACACCGACCAGCTGATCAAGGGCTCGGCGTCCGACTGGGCGCGCCTGGTCGTGCATCGCGTCAAGCCATCCGACACCCGTCTCAAGGTCACCGGCTCCTACGCCGAGACCGCCATCAAGGTCGCCCGGGCCTTCCTGTGAGCGCCATCCCCCGTCTGGTGGGGATGATCCATCTCGCCCCCCTTCCCGGCTCGCCGCGTCATGGCGGATCGATGGGTGCGGTCATCGAGTCGGCGGTTCGGGACGCCACGATGCTGGCCGACATCGGCTTTCCCTGTCTGATGGTGGAGAACTTCGGCGACGTCCCCTTCTTCCCCGACCGGGTGCCGCCCGAGACTGTGGCCGCCATGACCCTGGCAGTGTCCGAGATCTCCCGTGCCGTGGCCTTGCCCCTCGGGATCAACGTCCTTCGCAACGACGCCCTGGCCGCGCTGGGCATCGCGGCCGCGACGGGTGCCGCGTTCATCCGCGTCAACGTCCTCGTCGGAACCATGTACACCGACCAGGGCCCCATCGTGGGCCGGGCGGCCGAAGTCGCCCGCGCCCGCGCCGCGTTGGCTCCTCACGTCCAGGTATGGGCGGACGTGATGGTCAAGCACTCCACTCCCCCGCCCGGGCTGGACGCCGCCCTGGCGGCCCGGGACACGATGGAGCGCGGCCTGGCCGACGCCGTCATCGTCTCCGGTTCGGGGACCGGTCAACCGGTCGATCCCGATCTCGGCAAGCGGATCCGGGAGGCCGTGCCCGGGAGCCGGCTGGTCATCGGTTCCGGGGCGACTCCGGAGAATCTCGAGGACCTGACTTCGTTCGCCGACACGGTGATCGTCGGCACGTCCATCAAGGTCGATGGTGACGCCCGCAACCCGGTCGACCCGGCCAGGGCGGCGGCGTTTCGGGCCGCAGCGGCCTCCGCGGGCCTGATTTGAGGGCCTGTGGATATTGGGACGGGCGACCCATACCCGCGCCACGCATCATCGCCAAGACTCTGATGATCGACGGATGGGCGGACGATGCGTGACATTTCCACCGACATCTTGATCCAGGTCATGGAGGACGTCATCGAGGACCTCCATGGGCACGTGCATCGCGTGTCCGACCTCGCCGTGAACCTGGGCACAGGTCTCGATCTCCCCGACGAGGACCTCAAACGCCTCGCCCTGGCCGGTGTGCTCCACGATGTCGGCAAGATCCACCTCGACCCCGGGATCCTCGGCAAGCCCGGGCCCCTCAACGAGGAGGAGCGGGAGTTGATGCGCCGGCACCCGGAACTGGGCTTCGCCATGACCCGGAACCGTCTAGATCCCAAGGTCGCCGAGGCCATCCTCTACCACCACGAGCGGTACGACGGAAACGGCTATCCGTTCGGCCTCTCCGGTCAGGAGATCCCCATCCTGAGCCGGATCGTCCTCGTCGCCGACGCCTTCGACGCGATGACCTCGGTCCGGGCCTACCAGCCCGCGCTGCCGGTCGAATACGCCATCGACGAGATCTCCCGCAACGCCGGGACTCAATTCGACCCGGCCGTGGTCGAGGTGTTCCTCGACCTGTCCAACCGGGACCTCCTGCCTCAGGTCCTGGCCAGCTGACGCGGCACGCCGGGCCGAATCGGGTACAAACCACCCGATGGCCGGCCGCGTGACCCCCCGATGACCGCCAGGGAGACCTGGCGCCGACCCGGATTCCGCCAGCTGACCCGTGGGTGGTTCCTGATCAACGTGGCCGACGCGGCTCTTTTCCTCATGCTCGCCGCATGGACCAAGGATCTCACGGGGTCCGACCCGGCCGCAGCCGGCGTATTGGTCGCCGTGGGCCTCCCCTCGTTCCTGGCCCCGTTCCTGGGCCAGGTCGCCGATCGGGTCTCGCGCAAACGTCTCATGGTGGTCACCTGCATCGTGACGATTCCGGTCCTCCTCACCCTGGTGCTGGTGGACGGCCCGGGAGAGATCTGGCTCATCTATCTCGTGACGGTCATCTATGGCTGCTCCGGTCATCTGGTCGTGGCGGCCCAGTCGGGCCTGGTCAGAGATCTGCTCCCCGACGAGGAGCTGGCCGTTGGCAACGGGATCCTCTCCACCATCGACATGTCGCTCCGCCTGGTCTCGCCGCTCCTCGGGACCGGTCTCTACGTCTTCCTCGGGCCGCTCGCCGTGGTGCTGGTGGCCGTGCTCGGGTTCGCGGGCGGGGCGGTCCTTCTCGACCGGCTCGAGATCGATGAGTCACCACCGGCCGAGAAGACCCCCGGCCGCTACTGGTACGACCTGACGGCGGGGTTCCGCCACCTCTGGGCAATCCCGGGGCTGAGACGGCTGACCATCACCCTCGCCATCACGTTCGGGGCGGTGGGAATGGTGAATGCGGCCGTGTTCCCTGCCATGGAGCAGGGCTTCGGGGTCGAGCCGGCGACGATCGGGATCCTCGTCTCGATCCAGGGAATCGGATCCGTGGTCGGTGGGGTGACCGCGGCCCGGGTGATCCGACCGCTAGGTGAGCCCCGCACGGTGGCGCTCGGGATGGCCGTGGTGGGTGTCGGCCTGTTCCCCGTCGCCGGGAGCAGCCTCGCGCTGGCGATAGCCGGGCTGCTCGTCATCGGGTTGGGTCTCCCCTGGGTCATTGTCGCCTTCACCACCATGCGTCAGCGCCTCACCCCACCGGAGCTCCAGGGCCGGACCTCGGCGGCCACGAACATGGCGCTCAACGTGCCCCAGACGGGTGCGCTTGCCCTGGCGGCCATCGCGCTCGGTTTCCTCGACTACCGCCTGCTGGTCGTGGCCACCGTGACGGTGCTGCTGGTGATGGCGCTCACGCTCCGCAATGCAGTGGTGGTCGACCCGGAAAGGCCGGTCACGGGCTGATCCCGGAGGAGCCGGCGCCGACCACTCCTCCGTCGATCGGGATGACCGCCCCGGTCATCCATGACGCCGCATCGGAGGCCAGGTAGACGATCAAGGGCGCCACGTCCTCCGGCTCGCCGACCCGACCCAGCGGATGCATCCGCGCCGTGAATTCCTCGTCGGCCAGGAGCGCGCCGGCGAGACGGGTCCGCACCACACCCGGGGCTACTGCGTTCACCCTGATCTTGGGCGCCAACTCCAACGCCAGCTGCCTGGTGAGATGGATGAGACCGGCCTTCGAGATGTTGTAGGCGCCCATCAGGGCGCTCGGTCGCAGCCCGGCCACCGACGCCACGTTCACGATCGCCCCTCCATGGGCCCGCATCCAGGCGTGGTAGGCGGCGCGCACCCACAGCAAGGGGGCCCGCATGTTGACGGCCCAGGTCTTGTCCAGGGCGCCCAGGTCGACCTCCATCAGGTCGCCCGCGGCGGGGTTGGTCCCGGCGTTGTTGACCAGGATGTCCAACGACCCGTACCGATCCACGGTCGCCGCCACCGCGTCCGCGGCAGCCTCCTCCGAGTCGGCTCGCGCCGCTAGCGCCAGGATCGAGTCCCCGGGGACGCCCGCGGCCAGGAGCTCTCCCCGGGCCGCCTCGATCGTCTCCTCCTTGCGGGCGGTGATGGTCAAGCCCTTGGCCCCGCTCCGGGCCAACTCCAGCGCGGTGGCGAGACCGATCCCCCTGCTGGCGCCGGTGACGAGAGCGACCTTCCCAGAAACGCTGATCTCCATGCCGCGACGGTAGCCAGCACGGCCCGGACGAGTCCGCAGACGCCGCTTGACAAACTCACTCGCCCCCGTATACTCGCCTACGAGTATTTGTGGACGAGGAATATTGATGGCCAAGCGGAAGATGGACAACATGCTCGCCCTGGCGGTGCTGGTCCTCCTCTGGGAGCGACCGATGCACCCCTACGAGATGGCGCAGGTCCTCCGCGAACGCGGCAAGGACATGAGCATCAACATCAAGTGGGGGTCGCTGTACACGGTGATCCGCAGCCTCGAGCGCAACGGGTTCATAGAGGTGACCCGCACCTTCCGTGAGGGACGCCGCCCGGAGCGGACCGTCTACGCCATCACCGAGGAAGGCCGCGAGGAGATGCGCGCGTGGCTCCGGGAGCTGATAGCCGTCCCGGCCAAGGAGTACCCCCGGTTCGAGGGAGCCCTCTCCCTCGCCGGCGCCCTGCCCCCGGACGAAGTGATCTCGTTGCTCGAGGAGCGTGTCAGGCGTCTCGACGGAGAGATCGCCGAGATCAACGCCCAGCTGGCAGCAGCCGGCGAGCACGTCGCCCGGATCTTCCTCATCGAGGGCGAGTACGTGGTGGCCATGCGGCACGCGGAGGCGGAATGGATCCGCTCCCTCCTGTCCGAGATCGAAGCGGGCACCCTCGAAGGTCTCGATCTGTGGCGCAGTTTCCACGACCAGGAGGAAGGAGGTGAGATGGCCGAGAAATGAGAGAGGGCCTCGGTGAAGGTGCGGACACACCCGCACCGAGGCCAAGTACCAGGAAACCGGCTGCGGGAGCAACCGGACTCGAGGTCCCACGAGTCAGGCTAGTCCCCCGTCGCCGGTCGGAAAGAACGACCTAGACCGGAGGACGAACATGACATCCGACAACCAGAGGCCCCCTGCCATCGAGGTGGAGGACCTCGTCAAGACCTACCGAAACGGCGTCAAGGCGCTGGACGGCATCTCGTTCCGCGTCGCCGAAGGCGAGACATTCGGGCTGCTGGGGCCCAATGGCGCCGGCAAGTCCACAACCATCAAGATCCTGACCACGCTCGCCCGCGCCGACTCCGGCATCGCCCGGGTGGCCGGCGTGGATGTGGGGCGTGACCCGGAGACGGTCCGCCGTCTCATCGGGGTGGTCTCACAGCGCTCGGGGGCCGACCCGGTGGCCACGGGTCGCGAGAACCTCCTCCTGCAAGGCCGTCTCTACCGTGTCCCCGCGGGCTCCCTGCGCAAGAGGGTCGACGAGCTGCTCGAGCGCTTCGGTCTCGGCGACGCGGCCGACCGCAAGGTGCGTACCTACTCGGGTGGCATGCAACGCAGGCTCGACGTCGCGCTCGGCCTCGTCCACGGGCCGCGCGTCCTGTTCCTCGACGAGCCCACCACCGGGCTCGACCCCGAGGTCCGGGCCGCCATGTGGCAGGAGATCGAACGTCTCGCCGCAGAGGACGGAATGACGATCCTGCTCACCACCCACTACATGGACGAAGCCGATCGGCTTGGCGACCGGCTCGCCATCGTCGACCGCGGCCGGGTGGTCGCCACGGGGACGGCCGACGACCTCAAGGGTGAGCTCCGGGGCGATGGCGTCGACATCGAGCTCGCCGACCCGTCCCAGGCCGAGCCGGCCCGCGGCGTCATCGTCGAGCTGCCGGGGATGAGGGATGTCGCCGTGGACGGCCGACGGGTGTTCGCCCGTGCCGACTCCGGAGCCGCCGCCGTGCCCACGGCACTGGCGGCTCTGGAGCGGTCCGGCATCCCTGTGGCCGCGGTGAGCATCTCCCGGCCATCGCTCGAGGACGTCTACCTGCGGTACGCCGGCCGGCGCTTCGCCGAGGCCGACGCAGGTCCGGAACTCGCGACGATCGGAGGTTCGAGATGAGTGCTGTCCTGACCGACACCTGGTGGCTGACACGCCGCCGACTCGCCATATTCCTGAACCAGCCCGGTTACCTGGTGGTGACCCTGATCCAGCCGGCGGTTTGGCTCTTCCTCTTTGGGAGCCTGTTCCGTCGGGTGGTGGAGCTGCCCGGGTTCGAGGCGGCTTCCTATCTGGACTACCTGGTTCCCGGGGTGCTGGTGATGAACGCGCTGTCGTCCAGCATCTGGGCCGGAATGGGCATGCTCGAGGAGATCGAGCGCGGGACCATGAACCGGTTCCTCACGCTGCCGATCAGCCGGACCGCCATCATGAGCGCCAGTCTCGGTGAGTACGCGGTGGGCAACTTCGTCCAGTCGCTGATCATCCTGGGCATGGGTGCGCTCGGCGGCGCCGAATACCCCGGTGGCATCGTGGGAATGGCAGTGATGGTGATCGCCGCGGGCCTGCTGGGCACGATCGTCGGGGCACTTTCCAACGCCCTCGGCATGGTGGCCCGGGAGCGGGAGACGATCATCGGCGTCAACACCTTCCTGCTCCTGCCGTTGACTTTCCTCTCCAGCGTCTTCATGGCAGAAGAGCTGATGCCGGGGTGGATCGCCAACATCGCCCGGTTCAACCCCCTCGACTGGGCGGTCCAGGTGGGCCGGTCGGCTCTGTCGGCCGATCCCGACTGGACGTTGATCGCATCTCGCGGTGCCTGGCTGGTCGTACTGGCCATCCTGGCGCTGGCGGTCTCGGTCCGGACCTTCCGGTCCTACCAGAAGTCGGTCTGATCGACCCCTATCCGTGCCCGGCCCTGCGGACGCCCCCGTACTTCAGGCGGGTGTCCGCCAGGGCCGCGGCGCGTGCCTCGTCGTCGTTGACCCCGGCGTCGACGAGCTCGCCGATGAAGAGTGTGTGGCTGCCCAGGTCGTGGGACTGCACCACGCGGCACTCCATCCAGGCGATCGCCTCCTCGAAGATGGGGACACCTGTCTTCCCGGCCCTCACCGGCCTCCCGTTGAGGGTGGAGTCCTCCCGGACCGCGGGCTTGGAGAACTTGACGAACACCCTGGTGTCCTCCGACGACCAGAGGTTGACCGAGAAGGCCCCGCCCTCGGTGATGAGACGATGCGTGACCGCCGAGTTGTCCACCGAGATGCCGATCAGAACCGGCTCCTGGCTGAGCTGGGTCACCCAGCTGGCGGTCATCCCGTTCCACTCGTCACCGGACGCGGCGCCGACCAGGACGAGGGCGTTGGGGATCTTGAAAGTCACCTTGTTGACCAGCTCGGCGTCCATGGGCTCCTCGCCATACCCGATCGTGAGGACCCTAATGTCATACCCGTGCGCATCCTCGTCGCCACCACCGGTGTGCTTCCGGCTACACCGGTCGCCGAGTTCTGCCGGATGCTCATCGGCGAGAACCCGCAGGTGACCGTCATGACCGTGGTCCAGGTGCCACGGTCCTTCCTGGAGTCGCTCGACGACACCGTCCGTCGCTCCTTCCTCGACGACGACGAGTCCGACCAGGCCGCTGCCGAGGAGAAGGCGGCCCGCTATCTCGAGGAGCGCGGCCGCCGCGCCGTGGACCCGATCCGCGCCGCCCTGGCCGCCGAGGGGATCGAGACCGACGTCCGTTTCGTCGAGGGCGACGACCCCGCCGAGGCGATCATCAACACCGCCGAACAGGTCGGGGCGGAGATGGTGATCATGGGCGCCACCCGTCGACTCTTCACCGAGGAGGCCTGGAAGAGCGTCTCCGCACGGGTGATGGTCAACTCACGTCTCCCGGTGCTCCTGGTCCCGGGGACACGCATCGAAGACACCCAGGAGATGCCCATCCTCGAGCTCTGAAAGGGCTCTGACCCTCGGTCCGAGCCGTACGGGGTACTTGGTACTTCGTACTGGGAATCAAACTTTCGGGTACCAGGTACCCGGTACCAAGTACGGCCGCCATGAGGCCCTACTTGACCTCGTCCCAGGATTCCGCCGTCGTCTTCTCCTTCTTCGCCGCCTCGACACGGGCCACGTAGGCGGCGGCCTCGGAGCGACGGCTCATCCCCAGCTTGGCCAGCAGAGTCGAGACGTAGTTCTTCACCGTCTTCTCGGCGAGGAACATCTCCTCGGCGATCTGACGGTTGGTGAGACCCTCGGCGATGTACTGGACGATTCGACGCTCCTGTTTGGTGAGTCGGGACAGGAGCTCGTCGTCCTCCGACCCCGAGCGGAGCCGGTGGAACAGCCGATCGACCATCTGGGGGTCGAGGAGTGATTCCCCCGCCCCCACCTTGCGGATGTCACCGATGAGGTCGGAGGACTTGACCCGCTTCAGCACGTATCCGGACGCCCCCGCCAGGATCGCCGCCATCAGCGCCTCCTCGTCGGCGAAGGAGGTGAGCATCAGCACCTTGACGTCGGGGAAACGCTGCCGGATCTCGCGACATGCCTCGACGCCGCTCCTGTCGGGCAGCCGGACATCGAGGACCACGACATCCGGGCTGTCGTAGCCGACCCGACGCACGGCTTCCTCGGCAGTCGCCGCTTCCCCGACCACCTCCATGTCCTCCTGGGAGTCGATCAGGGCACGTAGACCGGTGCGGACGACCTCGTGGTCGTCGACCAAGAGCACTTTGAGAGCGGGCATCGGGGCCAAAGGTAGTGGTTATCGTCCCGCTCGTGGCACTCCCACCCACGCTCGATCGTCTGTCGATGTTCATCTCCAGTGCGGTCGCAGTGGTGGGCGAGGCGGATCTCCACGACCTGCTGACGAGACTGGTCTCCGAGGCCAGGGCATCCACGGGTGCCAAGTACGCCGCCCTCGGCGTGCTTGGTGACCACGGGCAGATCTCCGAGTTCTTCTACGAAGGCATCTCCGAGGAAACCGCAAGGCTGATCGGCCACTACCCCGCCGGTCGCGGCGTCCTGGGCACGGTGATCCGGGAGAACCAGGTCATCGTCGTCGACGACATCTCCAGCCACCCCGACTCCTATGGCTTCCCACCCCACCATCCACCGATGACCACTTTCCTCGGCGTGCCGGTTTCGGTGGGAGACGTCGCCTTCGGCAACCTCTACCTGACGGACAAGCCCGGCGGCTTCGACGAGCACGACGTCGCGTTCGTCACGGCGCTGAGCCGGATCGCCGGCGCCGCAGTCCAGACCTCACGGCTTCAGAGCCGTCTTCGCACGATGGCGGTCATGGAGGAACGCAACCGCATCGCCCGCGACCTCCACGACTCGGTGATCCAGGATCTCTTCGCGGTTGGTCTCGGCCTTCAGGGGCTGGCGGCCCGGCTGGGGAGCACGGAGGAGGCGAGGGTCCTCGACGAGGCGGTGGATCGTCTCGACGACACCGTGAACGCCCTCCGCGCCCACGTCTTCGAACTCCGCACCCCCACCGAGGGACTCCCGCTCAGCGACCGGCTTCAGGAGTTGGTGTCGCGGATGGGTGCCGTCTACCCGACGAGGATCCGCCTCACCATCGAAGGGATGGACCGCCGTCCGGGCCAGGACGACGACACCGTGCTCCTGATCGCCACCGAGGCGATGTCGAACGCCCTCCGCCACTCCAACGCCGACAACGTGTGGGTGGAACTCGCACTCACCGACACCACCATCCGTCTCGAGGTCGGCGACGACGGCGCGGGGTTCGACCCGGAGCGCCCATCCGACGGAATGGGTCTGGCCAACCTGCGCTCGCGGGCCGCAGATGCGGGCGGCACCGTCCAGGTGCAGAGCAGACCGGGCCAGGGGACGACGGTGATCGTGGAGCTGCCTAGGCGGCCTCAGTGATAGCGGCGACGAGGCGGTCCACCCAGTTGCGCACGGTGGCCTCGGCGACCCGATTCATCAATGCCCGATCGAGGGCACGGCCGACGCGGCCGAGGGGCGGGTCGTAGGTCCCAGCGAAGGTGACGACCGTCTCCTGCTTCCCGTTCTGCGTCAGGATGAGGTCGGCATGCATCTCGGGGAACAGCGCCTCGGCGCCGGCCGCGGTCCAGTGCAGCGGGTAGACGAGACCACGACGTTGCAGTTGGGGCGCCCCGATCTCGAGAGTCACCGCCTTGGCGACGAGCCCGGTGGGCCCGACCCGCGAACGCAGCTCCTCCCCCTCCCGATAGGCGATGTCGGCGAGGTCACCCAGCTCCCCGCCGAGACGGGACAGGACCTTCTCGACCGTCCCCAGACCGAGCGGGATCGTGGTGGTGTATTGGACGAACATCTAGAGGCGCCCCGGCCTGGTTCGGGGCCCGAGACCTGATCCCGACGTCATCCCCGTCACTTCCTCGATCTCGATCACGATCACGTGCGTGAGACCGGTAAGGGCCTGCAACCCACCGCGGCTCAACGGTGAACCTACCGCATCCCGATACTTCTCGAGGAGCCGGGTCACCACCTCGGTGCGCAAAGGCGTGTCTCCGATCTCATGGGCACGGCCCATCACTATGGCACTTGCCCACTCGCCGTTCGAAGGATCGAAACGCGCCACCTCGACGCACACCCTCGGGTTCTCCCGGATGGCGTCCATCCTGCGACCGGGAACCGATCGGAACGCGATCCTGTCACCGATGAGCACGAATGACATCGGGGTCACATACGGCTCGCCGTCACTGATCACACCGATGTGGGCCACCGGCGCCTGTTCCAGCACCTCGAGGGCCTGTTCACGGCTCAAAGGCTGCATATCGGGATGATGACGGTGCGGGACGCTCCCGCGTACGGCCGAAAGTCCCTTCCTGACATCGGCCCCGCCAAATCTGTCACAACCGGTTCGTAGGTTGGGCGACATGAGCGAGTGCGAGCATCGTCCGGTCAGAGTGGGGCGCATCGACGTCACCGCTTGCGAAGCCTGCGCCCAAGTGGAGTGGGGCTCGATCACCGGTCCGGTCGACCCCGCCGAGGCGCTCATGGCCCTCTTCGGCAACTTCGAGATGGTTGGCCAGCTCGAAGCCCTCGGGGCACCAGCGCCGCGGGTCATCGTCTACCGCCCTCCGAGCATGAGGAAGCGGGCCAACCTCGACGCGTTCCCCCGCCGGGTGTGGCTGCAGACCGCGCCGGATCTCTGGATGTCCCACGATGGCGAGACGCTCCTGCTGGCGCCGACCCGCCAGATCGTCTTCGAGAACCTGACCCGGCGTCGGGCCTAGGTCTCGACGAGGCCGAACTGGGTCCTGTACAGCTCGGCGAACAGACCGCCCGCGGCGACGAGGCTGTCGTGATCCCCCTGCTCCACGATGCGACCCTCGTCGAGCACCAGGATCTGGTCGGCCTTGCGCACCGTGGAGAGCCGGTGGGCGATGACTATGGCGGTCCTCCCCACCATCAGGGTCTCCAGCGCCTCCTGGATCAGGGCCTCCGACCGGGAGTCGAGATGAGAGGTGGCCTCGTCGAGGATGAGGATGGCCGGGTCTTCGAGCAGCACCCGGGCGATGGTGATCCGCTGCTTCTCACCACCGGACAACCGGTAGCCGCGCTCCCCCACGACCGTCTCGTAACCCGAGGGCAGCCGAGCGATCATCTCGTGGATGTTGGCGGCCTTGGCCGCCGCCACGACCTCGTCGTCGGTGGCGCCGGGCCGCCCGTAGCGGATGTTGGCCGCGATGGTGTCGTGGAACAGATACGCCTCTTGTGTGACCACACCGACCGTGCGGGCCAACTCGTGGGGGTCGATGTCCCGGACGTCGACCCCGTCGATGAGGACGGACCCCTGGGTGACGTCGTAGAGACGCGGCACCAGATAGGAGATCGTGGTCTTGCCGGCTCCCGAAGGTCCGACCAGGGCGGTCAGTGTTCCCGGCGCGGCCACGAACCTGACGTCCTCCAGCGCCCACTCCCTGGTGGACGCCTGCGCCGTTTCCTGCGGCTCCTCGAGGTCACGCCATCGTTTCACCGCAGCCAGACCCTCCGGTCGTCCCGACTGATAGCGGAAGGAGACATCGACGAACTCGACCCGTCCCTGGACCGGTTCGATGCTCACCGGGTCCGTCGGCGCCGGGACGTCGACCTCGAGGTCCAGGACCTCGAAGACCCGCTCGAACGAGACCAGGGAGGTGGCCAGCTCGGCGCGGGCGTTGGTCAGTGCGGTGAGCGGCCCGTAGAACTGCATGAGCAAGGGCGGGAACATGACGATCGTTCCCAACTCGATCTCGCCGTTGATCACCAGGAGGCCGCCGACCCAGAACACTGCTGCCGTGCCCACCGCGGAGACCAGGCCCAGGGCGGCGAAGAATCCACGGCCGACGAGCGACCGGCGGACCGAGTAGTCACGAACCAGTTCGGCCTGATCGGTGAAGCGACGCTTCTCTTCCTCCCATCGCCCGAAGAGCCTGACCAGGAGGGCGCCGCTGACATTGAACGCCTCCTGCAGGATCCCCGACATCTTCGCCTCGTGCTCCATCTCCTGCTGGGTGACCCGACGCAACACCCGGGCGACCCGCCGGGCGGGGAGGACGAACAACGGCAGGGCGGCGACTGCGAGGAGCGTGAGACGCCAGTCGCGCTGCAACATCACGGCCAACACGACCACCACCGACACCACATTGGAGACCACCGTGACCAGGGTGCCGGTGATCGCCTGCTGGGCGCCGACGACGTCGGAGTTGAGACGGTTCATCAGTTCGCCCGTCTTGGTGGCGGTGAAGAAGCGCAGCGACATCCGCTGCAGATGGGCGTATAGGGCTCGGCGCAGATCGAAGATGATCCCCTCACCGACATGGGACGTGAACCAGCGCTGCACGATCCCGACCAGGGCGATGACCAGCGGGACCGCCACCATCCCGAGCCCGAGCCTGGTGAGAAGACCGACGTCGCGGCGCGGGATTGCCTCGTCGACCAACTGGCCCAACAGGATGGGAGGCACCACCGACAGGCCGGAGATCACGAAGATGGTCACGAGGACACCCATGAGGTGGGAGCGATAGGGCCGCCCATAGCTCCACACGCGTCGCAGGACCTTGCGATCGAGATCCGGCCGGTCGCGTTCCTCGTCGTAACGGATGAAGCTGCCCCAACCGCCGTGATGGAACACGGCGTCAGCCTCCGAGTTCGCTCAGAGGAAGCGTCTCGGTGGCCATGTGCTCGAGAACCTCGACCGGCACGAAGTTCCGGCCGAACAGCTCATATCGGTATTCACCCTCGAACCAGATCAGCGTCACGCCCCCGGAGGAGCGCAGCCTCCAGGTGTCACGGCCGTCGAGCTCGATGAGACTGCACTCCTCGGTGGCCTCCTCGGCGAAACGGGCGCAGGAGAACTGGCTGTCCGGCTCACCCACCTCGGCCGCGGCCTCCGGGTCGTGGAACACCCTGATCACCACCATCTGCGCCACCGAACGGGAACGCGTGTAGGGCTCGGCCGACCAGATGCCGAACGCCGCGGTGGGGGAAGCCGAGAGCGTGCCGTTGTTCTCGATGACGAGCTGCGACGAGACCCATTCTGCCCCGACCGGCGCGACCGCGGGGAAGACCAGATCGGGCACGGCCGTCGTGATCTCGGCCCGGGACGCCTGGATGAACCGGTCACCCTCCCGTCGGGCGAACACCTCGGCCACCACCTCCTCCGGGCTCTGGAAGGGGCCCGAGATGATGTCGTCGTTGTGCCACCGCAGGGTGGTGATCGAGACCTCCCGGGGCGCCTCGGTCTCGAAGACGGTGGTCGTGGTCACCTTCGGCTCGTTGATCCAGGCGGAGCTGCGGTTCCCCAGGGCGCCGAAGGGCGAGCCTCCACACCCTGCGAGGAGCAGCGCGACGACCAGCGTCAATCCGCCCAATGCTTGGCGACCGGCTCTGAGCACGGCTTCAACTTATCCTCACGGCCGTGCAACCAGGGGAAACCCCGAAGCGGATCCAAGTGTTGAACGGCCCCAACCTGGGGTCCCTCGGCACCCGAGAGCCCGAGCTGTACGGCTCCGGGTCGCTGGCCGACCTGGTCGAAGACCTCGTCGCCTTCGGGAATCGCCTGGGGGTCGAGATCGAGCATGCCCAGACCGACGACGAGGCCGAGCTCATCGGCTTGGTGGCCGGAGCCGACGCCGACGGTCTCATCCTCAACCCCGGCGCGCTGACCCACACCTCCCGCATCCTCGGTGATGCCGTCCGCTCCAATCCGAGGCCGACGGTGGAGGTCCACATCACCGATCCCAAGGCCCGGGAGCCCTGGCGTGGCGTCTCCGTGGTCGAGGACGCCTGTGTCGCCACCATCGCCGGTCGCGGTCGAACGGGCTACCGCGATGCGATCAGGTTCCTGGTCAACCGGTGGGCGGCGCCTTTCGAGACGATCCGGTACGGGCCCCATCCCGTGAACGTGGGCGAGAGGAGACCCGGCGAGGGTCTCGTCGTGCTGGTCCACGGTGGGATCTGGCGACGGCAGTACGGGCGGGACCTCCTCGACTCCCTGGCCGTCGATCTCCATCGACGTGGCATCGGCACCTGGAACATCGGTTATCGCCGCCTGGGCGAGGGAGGCGGCTGGCCGGGCTCGGGCCATGACGTTCTCACCGCGCTCGACCACTCTGCGCGGGTCACCGACCACCCGGTCGTGGTCGTCGGACATTCGGCGGGTGGGTACCTGTCGATGTGGGCAGCGTCCCGCACCACGACCCCGATCCGCCTGATGGTCGCCCTGGCGCCCATCGCCGATCTCGAGCTCGCGGTCGCCGACGCCGGTGAGTTGTCACATGAGGCAGCCACCCTCCTGCAGGCGGGTGCGCCTCCGCGGCCCACGCCCGGGTCGGTCCCGACGCTGGTCGTCCACGGTATGAGGGACACACTGGTCCCGCCGAAGCACTCCGATCACCTGGAGGCTCTGGACGGTGTCGAGGTGCGACGCCCCGACACCGGGCACTTCGACCTGATCGACCCCTCCAAGGCTCCCTGGCAAGAGGTGGTGGAGCACATCCGGCTGGCCGCCCTGGACTGACCACTCCGGGTGGCAAGCCGTTTCTGCCAGCGGTAGGCTTTTTCGTTGGGTCCTGCGGGACCTGCGTGCGGAGTCACAATTGATGCGTTCTCGACGTTTCTCGTTCCTGGCCGGATGGCTGGCTGTCGGGGTCCTCGCTGCGGCGGGGTTTGCGGCTTTCGGCGCCCCCGGGCCGACCGCGGAGGAGGTCAGGCTGGAGGCGGCCGCGGCCTCGATCGGTCACGCCAGCGGCGCCTATGCCGGTCTCGGATTCGTACAGCTGGGTGCCGAATCGGACCGCGTCACGATCGCGGTGCAACCGGCCGAGCCCGGGCAGGAGACCGAGGAGAACGCAGCACTTTCGACCACGGCGGAGGAGGAAGAGACGACCATGCCCGACACGGGATGGCTGTCCGAGGTCGAGGTGCGGGCGCTGGTGAGCCTCTACTTCAAGCCCGCCGACGTGAACCGGGCGGTCCGGGTCGCCTGGTGCGAGTCCCGCTTCGATCCCAAGGCCACCGATCACCGATCGGGTGCCGTGGGTCTGTTCAAGCATCTCCCCAAGTACTGGCCGGAGCGCGCCGAGCAGGCGGGATTCCCCGGTGCCTCCCCCACCGATCCGGAGGCTTCCGTCGCCGCGGCGGCCTGGGCGGTCTACAACGACGGCGGGTGGGACATCTTCCCCTGCACGGGCTAGCCGCCGCTTACCAGGTACCAAGCACCAAGTACCAAGTACCAAGTACCAAGTACCAAGTACCAAGTACCAAGTACCAAATACCAAGTACCACGCACCAAGTACCAAGTACCAAGTACCAAGTACCAAGTACCAAGTACCAAGTACCAAGTACCACGTACCAACAATGTGAGTGAGTACTCACTCACTTGCGCTATAGTGCCCGTCCGTGAACGCCACCGCGAAGAGAGAACGGGCCACACCGCTGCCCCCGGAGGACCGCCGACAGGCCATCGTCGAGGCGGTGGTGCCGCTCCTCATCGAGACCGGACCGACGGTCACCACCCGGCAGATCGCCGAGGCCGCAGATGTCGCCGAGGGGACGATCTTCCGCGTCTTCCCGGACAAGAAGGCGCTGCTCCTCGCCGCCGCCGAGCACATCGTCGATCCCGACCGTGACGAGGAGACCCTGGTGGGGGGTCTCGCCGGTGCCGACGATCTCGAGTCCAAGGTGGTCGCCACGATCAACCACATCCGTCTCCGGATGGAACAGATAGTCGCCGTGTTCACGGCCCTCCGACATGTCGTGCTCACCGAGGACCCGAAGGACCGGCCCCACACCCCTCCCCAATTCATGGTCGAAGCCGATCGCCGCCTCATCGCCGCAATCGCCACCCATGTCTTCGCGCCGCATCGAGATGAGATCAGGGTCGATCCCGATGTCGCCGCCCGCGTCCTCCGCGGCCTCGTCTTCGGCATGTGGCACCCGCTGGCTCCGGCCGGGGACCGGGTATCCCCCGTGGAGATGGCGTCGATCCTCCTGAAGGGGTTGGCCCGCTGATGCTCTTCCGCCTCATCCGCACCCACCTCCGGCCCTATCGCTGGTTCGTGGCGGCGATCGTGGTCCTCCAGTTCGCCAGCACCCTGGCCGCGCTCTACCTCCCCAGCCTCAACGCCGACATCATCGACAATGGTGTCGCCCGCGGGGACACCGCCTACATCCTCCGGACCGGGGGCTGGATGCTCCTCGTGTCCCTGGTCCAGGCGGCCACGTCGATCGCCGCGCTCTACTTCGGCTCCCGCACCGCCATGGGCGTGGGCCGCGACCTCCGTGCCGAGTTGTTCGACCAGGTCGCCCGCTTCTCCAGCCAGGAGGTGAACCGCTTCGGGGCGCCTTCCCTGCTCACCCGGACCACCAACGACATCCAACAGATCCAGACGTTGCTGGCCATGGCCTTCGTGATGCTGGTGATGGCCCCGATGATGGCCATCGGCGGGATCGTCATGGCCCTCCGGGAGGACACCGGGCTCGCCTGGCTCCTGCTGGTCGCCATCCCGCTCATGGCCATCGTGATCTTGTTCGTCGTCTCGCGGATGATCCCCGGCTTCCGGGCGATGCAGGAGAAGATCGACCGGATCAACAAGATCCTCAGAGAGCAGATCACCGGAATCCGCGTCGTGCGCGCCTTCGTGCGCGAGCCGTACGAGACACGTCGCTTCGCCGAGGCCAACGACGACCTCACCGGAGTGGCCATCTTCACGGGGCGCTGGATGGTGGTGATGTTCCCCAGCGTCATGCTGGCCTTCAACCTCTCCATGGTGGCGGTGCTCTGGTTCGGAGGCCTTCGGATCTCCGACGGAGCGATGCAGGTCGGCTCCCTCACTGCGTTCATCGCCTATCTGGCCCAGATCCTGATGTCGGTGCTGATGGCCACCTTCGTGTTCGCCATGGTCCCGAGGGCGGCGGTCAGCGCCAAGAGGATCACGGAGGTGATGGAGACCGAATCGTCGGTGGCGCCGCCGGCGGATCCGAGACGATCTGCCACCCAGCGTGGCGAGGTCAGGTTCGACAGCGTCACCTTCGCCTACCCCGGAGCCGAGGCACCGGTCCTCTGCGACCTCGAATTCACCGCGTCCCCGGGCCGGATGACGGCAATCATCGGCTCCACCGGGTCGGGGAAGTCCACCCTGGTCGGTCTCATCCCCAGGCTCTACGACGCCACCGGTGGCCGCGTCCTCGTCGACGGTGTCGACGTGCGGGACATGGCACCCGACGACCTGTGGCGCCGGATCGGGATCGTCCCCCAGCGCGCTTACCTGTTCTCGGGGACGGTGGCCTCCAACCTCCGGTTCGGGAAGCCCGACGCCACCGAGGAGGAGATGTGGCGCGCACTCGAAGTGGCCCAGGCGGCCGACTTCGTGCGGGCGATGCCCGACGGTCTCGACTCCGCCATCGCCCAGGGGGGCACCAACGTGTCCGGGGGGCAGAGACAGCGTCTCGCCATCGCCCGAGCGATCATCAAGAGGCCGTCCATCTACGTCTTCGACGACTCGTTCTCCGCCCTGGACGTCGCCACCGACGCCCGACTGCGGAGGGCACTGGCGGCGGAGACCGCCGACGCCACGGTGATCGTGGTCGCCCAGCGGGTCTCCACGATCATCGACGCGGACCAGATCATCGTGCTCGAGGACGGAGCCATCGTCGGCCGAGGCACTCACCAGGAGCTCCTCGAGACCTCCGAGACCTACCAGGAGATCGTCTGGTCCCAGCTCGGGGCCGAGGAGGGCGCGGCATGACCGACCGACGCATGAAGGAGACCGAACGCGTCATCGCCGGGCCCGGTCACGGTCGTGGCCCGATGGGCGGTGGCATCGTCGGGCAGAAGCCGATGGACTTCAAGGGCTCGGCCGGTCGGCTTCTGGGCCTGATGCGACCCCATCGGGTCAAGGTCGTCGCCATCTTCGCCCTGGCCATCCTCAGCGTCGTCCTCGTCGTGCTCGCTCCGAAGATGCTCGGCTGGGCCACCGACGAGATCTTCACCGGCTTCGTCGGCGCCCAGCTGCCTGCCGGAGTCCCCAAGGAGGAGATCGTCGAGACGCTGCGGGCGCAGGGTCAGGACACCCTGGCCTCGATGCTGGAGGCGATGGACGTGGTGCCGGGTGAGGGGATCGACTTCTCCGCGGTGGGCACCATCCTGCTCTGGGTGGTGGCCGTGTACCTGGTCTCGACCCTGGCGGGCTGGCTCCAGGGATTCTGGGTCACCGATGTCGTCCAGGGGACGGTGCGCGGTCTCCGATCCGACGTCGAGGACAAGATCAACAGCCTCCCCCTGCGCTACTTCGACCGTCAGCCCCGGGGCGAGCTGCTGAGCCGGGTCACCAACGACATCGACAACATAGCCCAATCGCTCCAGCAGACCATGAGCCAGATGGTGACTTCGCTGCTCACGGTGCTCGGAGTGCTGGTGATGATGTTCCTCATCTCCCCGCTGCTCGCGGTCATCGCCCTGGTCTCGGTGCCGGTGTCCGTCCTGGCCACCGGCAGGATCATGAAGAGGAGTCAGGGGCTCTTCGTCGACCAGTGGCGGCGGACGGGCTCACTCAACGCCCACGTCGAGGAGAGTTACACGGGCCACGACCTGGTCAAGGTGTTCGGCCGCCAGAAGGAGTCCCACGAGCGGTTCGCCGCCGAGAACGAGGAGCTCTATCGGGCGTCGTTCGGCGCCCAGTTCGTCTCGGGGCTCCTGATGCCGGTGATGATGTTCGTGGGCAACCTGAACTACGTCCTTGTGGCAGTCGTCGGGGGTCTTCGCGTGGCCACCGGTCTGATCAGCCTGGGCAGCGTCCAGGCCTTCATCCAGTACTCCCGGCAATTCACCCAGCCCCTCACCCAATTGGCGTCGATGGTCAACCTCCTCCAGTCGGGCGTGGCTTCCGCCGAGCGCGTCTTCGAACTGCTCGACGCCGACGAGGAGCCCTCGGACACCGAGGCGGTCCCACCCGCGGCCGAGGCACACGGCGAGGTCGTGTTCGACGACATCTCGTTCCGCTACGACCCGGACAAGCCGCTGATCGAGAACTTGTCGCTCACGGTGCGGCCGGGCCAGACCGTGGCCATCGTGGGTCACACCGGTGCCGGCAAGACGACCCTGGTCAACCTGCTGATGCGGTTCTACGACCTCGACTCCGGCCGTATCACGCTCGACGGGGTCGACATCGCCCAGATGAGCCGCTCCGATCTCCGCAGCCAGATCGGGATGGTGCTCCAGGACGCCTGGCTGTTCGAGGGGACGATCCGCGACAACATCGCCTACGGGAGGCCCGATGCCACCTTCGAGGAGATCGTCGAGGCAGCCAAGGCCACCTTCGTCGATCGCTTCGTCCACACTTTGCCCGACGGGTACGACACCGTGGTCGACGAGGAAGGGAGCAACATCTCCGCCGGCGAGCGCCAGTTGATCACCATCGCCCGTGCTTTCCTCACCGACCCGGCCCTGCTCATCCTGGACGAGGCCACGTCGTCGGTCGACACCCGCACCGAGGCCCTGCTCCAGCACGCCATGGCCGCCATCCGTTCCGACCGCACCTCGTTCGTAATCGCCCACCGGCTGTCCACGATCCGGGACGCCGACCTGATCCTGGTGATGGAGAACGGCGCCATCGTCGAGAAAGGCACCCACGACGAGCTCCTCGCCGCCGACGGGGCCTATGCGGCGCTGTACCGGTCGCAGTTCACCGAGGGCATCGACCCCGAAGCCGCCGCCTAGCGGAAATCCCTCGACCGGACCGTGTACACACCCAACGGCTCGAAGTCGTGGGCGACCAGGTTGGTGACCCCGTCGTAGAACTCGAGCCGGCCGTGGATGACCAGGGCGGGGCTCTTCCGGACCACGGAGCGATGGGCGTCCCACACCTCGGGGAGCACGATCACGTTGAGGAGACCCGTCTCGTCCTCCAGGTTGAGGAAACGGACACCGCGCGCCGTGCCGGGGCGCTGCCGGTGGGTGACCACACCGGCGACCTTGACCCTGGGCCGGCTCCTCCCGATCGCCAGAACCTCGGCCGCGGTGAGACAGTCGGGCAGCTGGTCGCGGACGAAGCTCATCGGATGGGTGGTGGAGACACTGGTCGCCCACAGGTCCGCACGATGCGCCTCCTCGGGGTCCATCTCACCGAGGGACGGCGAGTCGACACCAGGTGACAGGGCGAGACGGTCCGGGTCGATCTCGGCGAGGGCACCGGCCGCCCAAAGACCCTCGCGCCGTCCCAACCCGATCGACTCCAAGGCACCTGCGGCGGCCAGGCTCTCCAACGCCTCGACACCGAGCCCGGTGCGGGCGGCGAGGTCCTCGGGGCTGGTGAACTCGCCGCCGATGATCCGCGCCGCCTCGACCCGGGTTATCTCCTTCTCCCCCATGTTCCTCACGTACCGCAGACCCATCCGCACCGCCACCGCAGGGCGAATCGGGTCGTCGACGTGCCCCCTCCCCCGCCGCCACTTCTGACCCAGGTACTCCACGACGTCGTCGGGGTCGGCGTCCCACGGCTCGATGGTGCAGTCGTGCCACGATCGGTTGACGTCGGGCTTGAGCACCACCACCCCGTGCCGCTGGGCGTCCTGGACCAGCGTGTTGGGGTGGTAGAAGCCCATGGGCTGGGCGTTGAGGAGCCCGGCCAGGTATTCGGCCGGGTAGTGGTACCGGAGCCACGCCGACATGTAGACGATGTAGGCGAAGCTCACCGAGTGGCTCTCGGGGAATCCGAAACTGGAGAAGCCTTGCAGCTTCTCCCATATCTCGTCGGCGGCCGAGCCGGTGACCCCGTTCCGCTCCATCCCGGCGTAGACCTCCTCCCGGAGACGCTCCATCGCCTCCTTGGAGCGCTTGTGGGTCATCGCCTGGCGCAGCCGGTCGGCCTGTGAGCCGTCGAAGCCCGCGCAGACCCGCGCCAGTTCCATGAGCTGCTCCTGGAAGACGGGGACGCCCAGCGTCTTCTTCAGGATGGGCTCGGTGAGTGGGTGCGGGTAGCGCACCGGCTCCTCGCCGTTGCGCCGCCGCAGATAGGGGTGGACCGATTGGCCCTGGATCGGGCCCGGGCGGATCAGCGCCACCTCCACCGCCAGGTCGTAGAACGTCTTCGGCTTCATCTTGGGCAGGGTGGCCATCTGCGCCCGCGACTCGATCTGGAACAACCCGACGGTGTCGGCGCGGGTCATCGACTCGTACAGGGCCGGCTCCTGCGGGATGGTCGCCAGGTCGAGCTCGACACCGTGTGTCTCCTTGATCAGGTCGGTGGCAAGGTGGAGGGCGTTGAGCATCCCCAAGCCGAGCAGGTCGAACTTGACGATGCCGACGGCGGCCGAGTCGTCCTTGTCCCATTGGATCACGGTGCGCCCCTCGAGCCTCCCCCACTCCAGGGGCACCACCTGCCAGAGCGGCCGGTCTGCGATGACCATCCCTCCGGAGTGGATCCCGAGGTGACGGGGGAACCCGTCGAGCCGCCAGCAGATGTCATAGATCATCCCGGCGGTCATCCCATGCGGCAGGGGCGCCTCCAGTGCCAGCTTCGCCGGGTCGCGGGTGTCCACGTATCGGGACAGCCCGTCGACCTGTGCCTGGGTGAACCCGAAGGTCTTGGCGACATCGCGCAGCACCGACTTCGCCCGGTATGTGATCACGTTGGCCACCATGGCGGCGCGCTCCCGCCCGTAGCGGCGGTAGCAGTACTGGATCACCTCCTCGCGACGGTCGGCCTCGAAGTCGACGTCGATGTCCGGTGGTCGCCCCCTCTCCTCGGAGAGGAACCGCTCGAAAGGCAGGCCGAGACGGATCGGGTCCACTCTGGTGAGGCCGAGACACCTGCACACGGCCGAGTCGGCGCCCGAGCCGCGGATCTGGCAGAAGATGTCCTGGCTGCGGGCAAAGTCGATCAGGTCCTTGACCACCAGGAAGTAGCCGGCGAACCCGAGTCGCTCGATGATGTCGAGCTCGTGCTCGAGCCGCCGTTTCGCCGCCGGGTCGAAGCCGTCATCGGATCCCGGATAGACGCTGCGGGCACCCTCCCAGGTGAGGTGACGGAGGTAGTCCATCTCGCTGGTGAAGTGCCCGGGCATGGGAAAGTCGGGGAGGCTCGGGGCCACCAGGCCGAGATCGAACGCGAGTCGGCGACCCAACTCCGCGGCACGGGCAACGGCTCCGGGGTAACGGACGAAGCGATGTGCCATCTCCGCCGGCGACTTCAGATAACGCTCGTCGGTGGCGGGACGGAAACCATCCGCCGATGCCAGGGTCCGCCGCCCGCCGATGGCGGCCAGCACCTCCGACAGGTAGGCGTCCTGGCGGTATCGATAATGGGCTTGGTTGGTGGCAACCACGGAGACCCCCAGCTTCGTGGCCACTTCCCACATCAGGTCGTTGCGGGGGTCGTCCTCGGGCATCCCGTGGTGCCACAGTTCCATGTGGACCCGCCGCCCGAACAGCTCCCGCAGTCTCGAGACCTCACGGATCGTCGCCGCCAGGTCTCCCCTCCCTGCAGCCTTGGGGACCGCCCCGGCGTGACAGCCGGTGAGGACGTGGACGTCCTGTGAGGCCGACACCTCGGTGAGGTCGCTCCAGAAGTAGACGGGGCGGCTCTTCTCCCCCCGCATCTGGCCGTTGGTTACGAGACGGGACAGTGACCGGTATCCCTCGGGCGACCCCGCCAGCAGGACGACGTGGTCGGTGGGAGGGAGGTCCGTCGGCTTCTGCTTGTGGGCGCGCACATTTCTGCCCCGGCGCAGCCGCCCCTGCCCGCCCTTCTCCCTGGCGTGACGGCTCTGGTCCCACTGCTCCACGGCCTCCACCGGGTCGGACGGGCCTGCCGGTGTGGCCTCGAACCCGATCTCTACTCCATAGACGACCGGCAACCCCACATCCCGTGCCGCCTGCCAGAACCGGGAGACGCCGTAGAACCCGTTGTGGTCGGTGATGGCCAGTGCGTCGTAACCCATTTCGACGGCACCATCGACCAGATCCTCGGGATGTGAGGCGCCGTCGAGGAAGGAGAAGTTGGTGTGACAGTGCAGTTCGGCGTAACGCATCAGCCCAATCTAATCGAACATGTGTTCGATCAGATTGGGGGATGTATTGGGTACTTAGTACTGAGTACTGAGAAAGACTCGGACGAAGCCGAGTGCACCCACCACCCGCCTGGTCTTCGCGTTGGGTACCCTCTCCGCCGTACCAAGTACCAAGTACCAAGTACCAATACCAAGTACCAAGTACCGCGAGCGGAGCGAGCAAATGGCCTCCATCACCAAAACGATCCGGTTGTCCGGAAAGGCGGACGGTTCCATCGAGGATGCGGTCAAGACCGTCCTCGCCCGGGCGGCCAGCACCATCGAGGACATCCAGAGCTTCCGCATCGTCGAGGTGGGAGGAGAGGTCGATTCCTCGGGTACTCCCACGATGTTCACGGTGACGCTGGACATCACCTTTGGCATAAAAGATCCCGTGGTGCACTGAAACCTGTGTTTATCGCTGCTTGTCCAATGGGAATACAGGCCGAAAGGCCCGACAAGGAGGCACAAGGTGGACATCCTCAGCACAATCATCGGCGCACTGATCGCCGGCATCATCATCGGGCCACTCGCCCGCCTGGTGCTCCCCGGCAGGCAGGACATCTCGGTAGGAATGACCATCGTCCTCGGCGCCATCGGCGCCCTGGTCGGTGGCTTGATCTACGGATGGCTCGGCGGAACGGAGACAGAGGGAATCGACTGGATCCTTCACGCCATTCAGGTGGCTGTCGCCGCGGTGGCAGTGATCATCTACGGATCCATGGCCGGTCGCAGAACGGCGGCCTGAACGAACGACATTCGGTGAGGGGCGGCTCGCGCCGCCCCTCACGCGCGTCATGAGCCAGGTGGACCTCCCCCGCCCGGAGAGTCTGGGTGACGGGATCCACATCGTCCCGGTCCCACTCCCCTTCAAGTCGCCGCCGTGGGTGAACACGTACGTAGTCGAGACCGAGAGCGGCCTGCTCCTCATCGACTGCGGAGCGGACTGGCCCGAGGGCCGGATTGCCCTGAGCGAGGGCTTTCGGACGCTGGGCCTGGATGAGGCCGCCGTTCACACCCTCCTCGTGTCGCACCTCCACCCGGACCACGTCGGGATGGCGGACCGGATGCGCGAAGAGCTCGGGTGCAGGGTGGTCATGCACGAGCGCGCCGAGCAGGGCCGCCTCAAATGGTACAACGACACACCCGGTTACATGTCCCGGCTCCGGGAGGTGGCATTGCGCCACGGGGCACCCAAGCCCGCCGTCGAACTCGCTGCATCTACGGACCGGCCCGATTACATGCCGATCCTGGATCCTCCCGACCACGTGGTCGCGGACGGGGACCGAATCGATCTCGGGCGCGGCCGCCAATTCCAGGTGCTCCACACACCCGGCCATGACGACGCCCACATCTGTCTCCGCGACAGCCGCACCGGGATCCTCTTCTCGGGCGACCACATCCTGCCGCGGATCACACCCGTCGTCCCCTACGACCCCGACATCCCGGATGTCCTCGCCGACTACATCCAGTCGCTCCGCCGGCTCATCGCCCTGCAGGTCGGTGTCACCTATCCGGCGCACGGCACCCTCATCGCCCGTGGCGACGAGAGAGCGCACCAGATCCTCCTCCATCACGACCGCCGGCTCCTCGACATGATGGAGCTGGTCAGACGAGAGGACTCCAGCGCATTCGAGGTGATGCTCAAGTCTTTCCGCTCCGACCTCAGCGCCCTCCAGATCCGCCTGGCCATGCTGGAGACGATCGCCCATCTCGAGCATCTCCGTCTCCAGGGCCGGATCTCGGCCACCGAGCGCGACGGGGTCGTGGTCTACACGAGGTAGAGCGTGGCGTTACCGCTCGACACGTGTCACACTGTCCGGTGATGAGCATCTTCGGATACCTCGATGCCGGCTCCGGGAGCCTCTTGCTCCAGGCCATCCTCGGTGGGTTGGCCGGAATCGCCGTCGCATTCAGAGCCTTCAAGTCACGGATCACCGGCAAGAAGGCGGTAGACGAGGCGATTGCCTCCACCGCCGACGAGCCGGAGCAGGTGACCGAAGGGTCCTGACCCCGATGGTGCGACCCGATCCCGGGTCCTTCCGCGACCCGGCTTCGCACGTCGTCTTCCATGAGGGTCGCGTCCTCCGTCTCTTCGACGAACGCGGGCTCGAGGCGTGGCGGGCACTGTCCACCGCGCCGTTCTTCTCCCGGGAGACGGCAGCCGGACGCATCATCGAGTCGACCCCCGTCGAGGACCCCACCGGCACCGCGGCCGGCGCGGTTGAGCATCCGCGGCTCCCGCTGATCACATATCCCTACGAGTGGACCTTCGGGATGCTCAAGGACGCCGCCCTGCTCCAACTGGACCTGCTCGAGGAGGCGCTGCGGGACGGCTTCACGATCAAGGACGCCACACCCTTCAACATCCAGTTCCGCAACGGCAGACCGGTGTTCATCGACATGGGCTCATTCGAGCCCTATCGAAAGGGCGAGCCGTGGATCGGGTATCGCCAGTTCACGCGTCAGTTCCTCTTCCCCCTCCTCATGCACGCCTGGGCAGGCATCCCCTTCCAGCCATGGTTGAGGGGCGATCCCGAAGGGCCGACGGCGGCACAGATGCGATCCATCCTCCGGGGCCGGAAGCGGTTGAACACCGCCGCCCTCCTCCACGTGCGGCTCCAGGCTCGAATGGAGGACCGCCTGCGCGGATCGGCTGTCAGGTCGGAGCTGCGCACGGCAGGATTCAACGCCGAGTTGATCATCGCCAACGTCCGTCGGCTTCGGAAACTCGTCGCCTCCCTCGCCCCCCACCCATCCGGAGCCGGGTGGGCGGGCTATCAGGAGTGCGCCCACGTGGGACGGGATCGCGACACCAAGTCGGAGTTCCTCGAGCAGATCCTCGACGGTGGGCATTTCACGACCGTCCTCGACCTCGGGGCCAACGACGGCCACTTCTCTCGAATCGCCGCCCGCAAGGGTGCGCTGGCAGTGGCCGTCGACGGTGATGAGGCCGTCCTCGATCGTCTGCACGACAGCATCGCCGGACAGCCCATCGCGGTGGTTCTCGCAGACCTCACCAACCCCTCCCCCTCGCTCGGCTGGCGTCTGGCCGAGCGCCCGGGTCTGTGGGAGCGCGTGGACCCCGATCTTGTCATCGCCTACGGGCTGATCCACCACCTCATCTACACGGCGAGCATCCCACCCACTTCCGTGCTCGATTGGCTGCGTGAGTTCGACTGTCCGGTGGCGCTCGAGTTCGTCACCCCCGACGACGAGATGGTCGAGGTGTTGACCGCGAACAAGGAAGAGCCCGAGCTGCACCCCGGCCGGACCGAGGCGGAGTTCCGTTCCCTCCTCGACGGCCGGTTCAAGGTCGAGTCCGAGCGTCCCCTGGGAGGGGGCGCCCGGATCCTCTTCCATCTGATCCCGGCCTAGCCGCCGGTGACTGGCACCGTCTCCCCGACGGCTCGATCCCCGAACTCTGCCACCACCGTGACCTGGGCCGCCCCCTGGGGCAGGTCCGCGATCCTCAGATCGAACCCGGATCGCAGCAGGGCGTCGCTTCCGAACCAGATGACCACGTTCCGGTTGTCCTTGTTGGGCGGTTCGGCGACGAGGAGCTCGCTTCCTGCGAACACGTAGATCATGTCCGGCGGTACCTTGGCTCCCACGTCCGCCGCCCAGCCGATCAGGCTCACCGACCCGTCGGCCCGGCGCTCGGCCCTGTCCACCTGGATCCGCCGCCCCCCTTCGGCCTGCAGCTGAAGCGGCGTCCCATCGGGACGAAGCAACTCGACGGTGAGATCGGCGGCGGTGCCCGAGAGCCAGGTGCCTGATGGGTCCGAGACGAGGACGTCGATTTGATTCGGCCCCTCTTCGATCAATTCCTCGGCTACGACTCCCTGGAACGTCCCTGTCCCGGCACCGTCGGGAACGATCGCCCCGGTCCCGGCCACCTTTCCGTTGACCACGAACAACACGTCCCGGGCCTCACTGTCGACCGGGAAGGTGATGCGGCCGTTCAGATACGTCTGGGCCATTCCCTGCGGCCTCCCGCCCAGCGTCAGGTCGCTCCCGAGCTCCAGTTGCCAGGCGACGTCGTCGGCCGGGGTCACGACGAGCTCGGCGACGTCCAAGCCCACAAGGCCGGAGTACTCGCCCACCCCGGCGACCGCCAGCCAGGACGACTGGTCGGGGATCCATTCGTAGTTGCGCTCCACCTGGGCGTCCAGAGTCGCCAGGTCGGTCGATGCCGGGTTGCGGTTGCAGCACCAGAAGATGGGTTCGTGCGGACGGTTGGTGCCGGGGACCTCACGCAGCGAGATCCCGTCGAAGGTCAGGTCGGTCTCGACGTCGAGGACGTCGACGATCGTGGGCAGGATGTCGATGCCGAAGGCGGGATCGTCCACGATCTCGCCCTCGGTCTGATTCGGGTACTTGACGAAGAGCGGCACCCGATAGAGGTCTTCGAGGTTCCCCTCGTATGGCCACCGCCGATGCTCGCCGAGCTCGAAGGAGGCGCCGTGGTCGGCGACGACGATCACGAGGGACTCGTCCCAGGTTCCGGTCCGTTCCATCTCGGAGAAGATCCGCCCCAGCATCCGGTCGAGCAGACCGAGTTGGTAGAGGTGACGCTGGAACCCGATGATCCCGAAGGCCTGGTCGCCGACCCATCTCCCATCGCCCCCGACGCCCTCGACCTCCGTGTACTCCTCGGGCCTGAGGTAGTGGGTCCCCGACGGGTTGGTGACCCACGGGACGTGCGGCGCCGGGACGTGGGCGTAACTGAGGACGGGCCGACCACCGGTGCCGATCCCGTTGGCGATGCGCTGCAGCCAGTCGACCCAATCCGCCCTACGCGCCGGGGCCGGCACCGGGAGCCCCGGCACGTCGACGGCTTCCCCCTCCGGGGTCTCTGCCTGGCCGAGGAAGCCGGCCCAGCTGTTGTCGATGCTCGGGAGACGGTCTTCCAGCCCCGGTGGCGCCGCCAGATGCGTGTAAACCACGGCGGCATCGGCGAGCAGGGAGGCGAAACGCGCGGGCGACCGGCCGGCGTAATCGGGGCACACCTCGGGCGGGCACATCGAGGCAACCCACTCGATGACGTGCATCTCGTAGTCGTCCGCCAGGAGTGTGAAGAGGTTGTCGGGGTGGTCTTCATAGGAGGGTGTCAAACCCCTCTCGAAGATCCTGCCGGTCAAGATCGAAGGGATGCTCTCGGTGGTTGCGATCGAGTTGGACAGCGCGTTTCGATACCACGTGCCCTCTGAGGCGAGACGGGCGAAGTTCGGGAAGAGCGCCTCGTTGACCTGCCCTTCCGGCGTGACGATGCTGGCCACGGGAAACTCGTCCATCTGGATGAAGACGATCGGGGTGGGTTCTCCGATGTTCCCCGAGCCCTGCGTCTCCGGCTCCGTCCAGATCAGACCCGCTGCCGGCGAGGCGGTGAGGAAGAAGACGAGGACGGCGGGAGCCGCCAGTGCAGTCGCCGGAAGAAAACTTCCGGCATAACGGTCCACTGCCGGCACCAGGAGCGCCACCCCCACCACGATGGCGAGGGTGATCCACGGCGAGTCGCTGACCTGCCGTGCCACGACCAACCCTATGGCCGCCGAGAGAACCATCACGATCACGCCGTACCCGATCCGACCGGCGCGTGGGCCGACCGCCTCCAGGCCCAAGGCGAGCAGCGCCAGGACGGTCGGGACGAAGACCGAGACCAGGACGGCGAACAGCACGAGCTGCCACTCCGACGACCTGTTGGCGACGAACACCTCCGGGTTGCGGCCGAACATGTCGAGGAGCGGCCAGGCCACCGCCAGGGTGCTCAACCCTGCGATCACGAGCACGCGCCGACGCATGACGGTGGATCTCATGGATGAATCGAAAAGTAACGGAGCCCCGGGAGTATGTCCCACATCGGGGCCGACCGCGAAGCAACGCCGATCGGGGAACCTCCCGACCCCGGGTAGCGTCTAACCGGCCAAGAAGGGACCCTCTTGACCGAATCACGTCGCAGCTTCCTCCGCTCCGTGCGGAACCGCATCCGGATCGCATGGCTGGTTGCCACGATCGAGAAGTACGCCCCGCACGTGGTCGGTCTCCTCGCCCTCGTCTTCCTCGCCGAGTGGGTCACTCCGTTCGACCGCGCCCTCGAGGGAGCCGTGGTCGTCATCGGCATCTCGGTGTTCGCACTCGTCATCGGTGTGGCCCGGCTCCGCATCTCCGACTGGGACGCGGCCCGGGCCGCCGAGCGTGGCCTCGCACTGAAAGACGTGCTCACCACGTCGCTCGAGTTCACCGACGAGGCCGACGAAGTCCACCGACTCGTCCAGCAGAGGGCGGACGAGGTGGTTGCCAAATCCGACCCCCGTCAGGCGATCCCGATCAAGGCCGACCTTCCCAACCTCCGCCGGCTCGCCCTCGCCGCCGCCGTGGCCGTCGCCTTCGCCCTCCTTCCCCCACTGGGTGGGTCCCCCGCGCTCTCCGCAGACCACGCATCCGTGATCGAAGAAGAGGCCGAAAACGTCGAGAAGATCGCCGAAGCCGTGGAGAAGTCGGAGGTCGAAGGTTCCGAGGAGATCGCCGAGGAGTTGCGCCGGCTCGCCCGCGAACTGCGGGAGGCGAAGACGATCGAGCAGGCGTTACAGGCGCTGGACAAGACCGACGCGACACTCGAGTCGAAGCTCGACCCGACGTTTCTCGCCCAGAAGGCGGCCGCCCAGGGTCTGGCCCAGGAGCTGACCCTTCGACCCCTCACCCCCAATGGCGGTCCCGACCCGGCCTCCCAACTCGAGGAGTTGGCGCGTTCCCTGGACGGTCTCGGCGAGCAGGAGAGGCAGGCTGCGGTCGACCGTCTTCGCGAGCTCGCGGAATCACAGGCCGCCGGGAACCCGAGTCTCTCCAACGAGCTTTCTCAGGCGGCCAACGCCGTTGCTCGAGGCGACGACGCCGCAGCCCGACAGGCGTTGGATCGAGCCTCGGCGAGTCAGCGCAGCGCGCTGAGCGCGGTCCGTGGCCAGCAGGCCGCATCTGAGGCGTCGAGGGCGCTCGACGGTGTCCGCGCCCGGCTCGGGCAAGTCGCCCAGCCAGGTCAGGGACAAGGTCAGGGACAGGGGCAAGGGCAAGGCCAAGGACAGGGGCAAGGCGAAGGTCAGGGACAGGGACAAGGCCAGGGACAGGGACAAGGCGAAGGTCAGGGACAGGGTCAGGGTCAAGGCCAAGGGCAAGGCCAGGGTCAAGGGAATGGTCAGGGTCAGGGTGGCCAGGGTGGCACCGCCGGGCAGGGTGGCGCTTCCGGGCAGATCGGTGGCGTCGCCCCCGGTCAGGGTGGCGCCCAGGGTCAGGGTGGCCAGGGCACCGTCGGTGGCGGGAAGAGCCAGAATCACGGCACCGGTGTCGACAGCACCGTCTTCGACCCGGTTGACCGCGGAAATCTCTCCGACGTACTCCAGGTGGGGATCGACGGCGGGACCGGGAGTGGCGACATAGTCGGCCGGGGTGACGGGCCCACCCAGCGTGGCGAGTCGATCGTCCCCTACGCCCAGGTCCTCCCCAAGTACCTCACCGACGCCGCCGACGCGCTGGGCCGACTCCGTCTCCCCCCGTCGATGCGGGGGATCGTCCAGAACTACTTCGATCGACTCGCTGCGGAGGTGCGCTGAGTGGACCGGATCGAACGACACGCGGCCCTGGCCGCCGGAATCGAGGGCGCAGTGGGTCGGCGCATCGCCGGCCAGCCCCAGCTGATCCGACAGACCCTCGTGGGCCTGCTCGCCGAGGGCCACGTGCTCCTCGAGGGTGTCCCGGGTCTCGGGAAGACCGAGTTGGTCAAGGCGCTCTCGGCCGCCATCGGCGTCGACTTCGCCCGCGTCCAGTTCACCCCCGACCTCATGCCTGCCGACATCGTCGGCACCCACGTCCTCGAGGAGGATGAACACGGGCGGCGCCAATTCCGCTACCGGCCCGGACCGGTGTTCACCAACCTCCTCCTCGCCGACGAGATCAACCGCGCCACACCCAAGACGCAGGCGGCACTGCTCGAGGCCATGCAGGAGCGTCATGTCACGGTCGCCGGCGAGACGAGGGCGCTTCCGCGACCATTCCTCGTCCTCGCCACGCAGAACCCCATCGAGCTCGAAGGCACCTACCCGTTGCCCGAGGCCCAGTTGGACCGGTTCATGTTCAAGGCGACGGTCAACCCGCCAACGGCCGACGTCCTCGAGGAGATACTGCGACGCACCACCACCGGCCAGGTCATCGACGTGCCACGGGTCGCCGACGCCGAGGCCATCGCCGACATCCAGGCAGCGGTGCCCCAGATCCCGATGGCGAGCCACCTCCTTCGCTACGTGTCGCTCTTGATCGAGGCAACCCATCCCGACGGCAACACCGCGCCACCACTCGTCAAGCGCTACGTGCGCTGGGGGTCGTCGCCCCGTGGCGCCCAGGCGATCGTCCTGGCCGCCAAGGCGGCCGCCGTCATCGACGGGAGGCCCCACGTCACCGCCGACGACGTCAGGTGGGCCGCGCCTGCGGCGCTCCGGCATCGACTGGTCCTCGGCTTCGAGGCGACCGCCGAGGGCATCGGCACCGACGTGATCATCGACGAGCTGCTCGCCACCACTCCCGAACCGAAGGCCGAGATCCGGGGAACCCCTTGACCCTCCTCAGCCCGGCGCTGCTGGCCCGCCTGGAGACGCTCCAGATCGGGAACCGTCATCGTCTGGTGGGGAGGTTCGGCGGGGAGCACGTCTCCAAGCGGTACGGGAACACCGTCGACTTCGCCGACTTCCGTGAATACCACCCTGGCGACGACTTCAGACGGATCGACTACCACGTCCTCGCCCGTCTCGACCAGGTGCTGATCAAGCTGTTCGAGGCCGACGACGAGGTGACCCTGCGTCTCCTGGTCGACGTCTCCGCATCGATGCGGGTGGGAGGCAAGCTGGACCAGGCCAAGCGGATCGCCGCCGCCCTCGGGTTCGTGGCGCTGACCGCCCACGATGCGGTCACAGTCCACACCTTCCCCCGCCGGGGCCCCGCGCCCAGGTTCACGGGCCGGGCCGCGGCGCCTGGCTTCTTCGGCTATCTCGAGGCGCTGGAGCCGGAAGGCGAGACACCGTTCGCCTCGGCGACCGGCGAGCTGTTGGCATCGTCCTCCCTGCCCGGTGTGACGGTCGTGCTCAGCGACCTGCTCACCCCACAGTGGCACTCTCTGGTGAGTCTGCGTGCCGGAGGCAGTGATCTGCTCGTGATCCACGTCACCTGCGCCGAGGATCTACGGCCCGACTTCCATGGCGACCTGGAATTGGTCGACGCGGAGGATCGCCGCCACCTCACGGTGAGCATCACGGAGGAGGTGATCCGCAACTACGTCGACCGTATCGCCGACTGGCGGGCGGAAGTGTCCGCCGCCACTGCAGCCGCCGGTGGGGTGCTCATCGAGGTCGATGCCGGCGAAGACCTGGAGCAACTCCTGCTCCGCACCTGGCGCCGCCTGGGGATCCTGAGATGAGGTTCCTCGCGCCGGCCGCGCTCGCCGCACTGCTCCTCGCCGTGCCGGTGGTGATCTTGCACATGCTCACCCCGCGCCGCCCGCCCACGCCCGTGAGCTCGCTGCTCCACTGGGACGGACTGAAGCACGCCATCACCGCCGCCCAGCCTTGGCAGAAGCTGCGGATCAGCCTCTTGCTCCTTCTCCAGTTGGCCGCGGTAGCCCTCTTCGCCCTCTCCCTGGCCCGGCCGGCCGTCATCGAGGAGGCAACCCTGGCCCAGCACACCGTGTTCATCATCGACGCCTCCGGATCGATGAGCGCCATCGACGGCTCCCCTGACCGGCTCGCCGACGCCGTCGAGAAGGCCGAGGAGCTGCGCGCAGAGCTCCCCGAGGGCGGCACGGCGAGTGTCGTGGTCGCATCCGCCAACCCCGCCATCGTCCTGGAGAACTCCGACGACCCCGACGAGTTCAGGCGGGCCGTGTCGGCGATCCGCACCACCGGCTCCGGAGTCGACTACGAGGCCACGTTCGCGCTCGCCGAATCCCTGGTCCTTCCCGACAGGCCCACCGGCTTCGTCCTCATCGGTGACGGGCAGCTCGACGAGAACGAGCAGCGGCTGGCGCCCCTCGGCACCCGCTACGAGGCGGTCGGCGCCACGGACACCAATCGGGCGATCACCGACCTCTCGGTCACCGCCGTCCCTGGCGGGCTCCAGGCCCGGGTAACCATCGCAAACACCGGTGGCCCCACGGCCACCCAGCCGCTCCGGCTCGACGTCGACGGCACCACGGTGCTCACCGAAATGATCGAGATCCCGGTCGGGCGCGTCGTAGAGCGGGTCTTCGAGCTGCCCGAGGGAACCCTGGTGGCCGCCTACCTGGACGGTCAGGACCTCCTCGCCTCCGACAATCAGCGCTATGCCCTGGCCCCTGCCCTCGGTGGTCTCAAGGCCCGCGTCCACGGCGACGCCACCTTCTTCGTCGACCAGCTCCTCGCCGCCATCCCCGGTGTCGACACCGATCCTGCGCCAGACGAGGAGGTCGACTTCGAAGTCTTCGTTGGCGTCCCGGTTCCTGCCGAGCAGACGACGCCGTTCATCGCCATCGACGTGCCCGGCGGCATCCCCGGCGTGGCACCGGCCGGCCGGGTCGAGAACCCGGTCCCGACCCTCGTCGCCAACGACCCGCTGCTGGCCGACGTCGACGTCTCCCAGTTGGCCATCGCCGACGCCCAGATCCTCGAGGTCGAAGGCGCGACCGTGCTCCTGGGGGCACCGGGCGCCCCGCTCATCGTCTCCGGCGAGACCGACGACGTCCCGTGGTTCTACTTCGCCTTCACCCTGGAGCGCTCGAACCTGCCGGTGAGCGTCTCCTATCCGATCATCGGCGCCCGCATGGTCGGGGCGCTCGCCTCCGCCGACGAGGCACCGGCCGCCATCACGGTCGGCGACCGCCTTCCATCAAGCAACGACGTAGTGGCGGTCGTCGACCCGCGCGGCAACCGGGCGCGCATCGGTCTCTCGGACTCCGCCCCCGTGGCCGACATCTCCGGCTTCTGGACGGTCCAGAAGGCCGACGGCACGGACACGCCTGTCGCGGTCAACCCGGACACCGACGAGTCCAGGCTTGCCCCGGCGAACGAGCTGCCCCACATCCGCCCGGCCCCGCCCCAGGCGGAGGCTGGCACGGCGACCGTCGCCCGCTCGCTCCTCCCCTGGTTCCTGGCCGCGCTGCTCGTGGTCCTGGCGGCGGAGCTGTGGGTGAGCGCCCGGGCGAGGGGCGTGCCCGGCAGGCAGTGGCGCTGGGGAATGATCACCCGTGGGGTGATCGTCGCCCTGGTGCTCCTGGCGTGGTTGGACCCGCGGTTCGCCCTCCCCTCCCGTCAGGTGACCACGGTCTTCGTGCTCGACGTCTCGGCATCCATGGAGAGCTCGAAGCAGGCCGCCCGGGCCTGGGTGAACGCCGCAGCCCAGGGAGCCGGAGACAACCAGTTCGCCATCGTCGAGTACGGCGCCGACGCCAAGGTCGGGACGCCGATCGGAACCGTGCTCTTTCCGCCGGCGAAGGACGTCGACGACCAGGCGTCCAACACGGCACGGGGTCTGCGTCTCGCCGAGTCCCTCCTCACCGGTGAGACCAAGGAACGGATCGTCCTCGTCTCCGACGGGAGAGCAAACGCCGGCGATCTCCAGGCGGAGCTGGAGCGACTCCGGTCGCTGGGGGTCGTGGTCGACGTGCATACCATCCAGATCTCCCAGAGCACCGACGCCGCGGTGGCCGGGATCGACGTGCCGACCGAGGTCAACGAGGGCGAGACTTTCACCGCCACGGTCGAGGTGCTGTCGACGATCGCCGGCTCGGCCGAGGTCGAGCTCCGGGACGACACCGGCACCCTGGCGACGAGGCAGGTCGATCTCGAGGTGGGGTCCAACCGCATCGACTTCGAGGTCGTCGCCGGCTCGCCCGGTCTGCAGAAGCTCGACGCCCGCGTCCGGATGACGGGGGACGCGGTGTCGGCGAACGACGAGTCGGGCGCCGCAGTCCAGGTGTCGGGACCTCCGAGCGTCCTCATCGTCGAGGGGCAGCCAGAGAACGGTTCGATCCTGGCCGGGGTCCTCGAGTCGGCAGACGTCGAGGTGTCCCGGGTCGACGTGGGTGAGATGGGAGGCATCGACGAGCTGTCGATCCATCAGGCGGTGATCCTGGTGGACGTCTCGGCGCGCGACCTGGGCGATGCCCATCTGGCCGCACTCGACAGCTACGTGCGCAACCTGGGCCGCGGGCTCGTGGTCGTGGGCGGAACCCACTCCTACGGGCTCGGGGGATACCGGGACACACCCCTGGAGGCTCTCCTCCCCGTCGATAGCGAGGCGCTCGACGTGCAGCGGGAGGTCGAGGTCGCCCAGGTGCTCCTGATCGACACCAGCGAGTCGATGGGCGCCTGTCATTGCAGCGAAGCCGGGTTCGGCATGGAACAGGGTGGGGTGGTCAAGACCGACATCGCCAAGGCCGGGGCTCTCCGCGCCGTCGAGGCCCTCGGTCCCAACGACGAGGTCGGGATCCTCGCCTTCAGCGGGAGCAGCCGCTGGCTGGTGCCGCTCCAGGAGAACCCCGATCCCGGAATGGTGGAGGAACAGGTCGGGACGATCCACCCGTTCGGCGAGACCAAGATCGTGCCCAACCTCCGCGTTGCCGCCGACGCGCTGCGCCAGTCGGGAAAGGAGTTGAAGCACATAATCCTGTTCACGGACGGCTTCACCAACGAGCTCTCCCTCGGCCCCGACTTCCCGTTGTTCGGCCCGGATCTCAAAGCCGAGGTGGAGAAGCTGGCCGCAGAGGGCATCACCGTGTCCGTCGTCGGCACCGGTGAGGGAGCCATCCCCGCCTTGGAGGAGGTGGCCATCGCCGGGCGCGGTCGGTTCTACCCCGGGCGTGACCTCGACGAGATCCCCGAGATCTTCGTAAAGGAGGCCCGTCTCGCCTCCCGGACCTTCATCAACGAAGGTTCGTTCTTCCCCACCGTGACATCGACCGCGCCGGCGGTGCGCAACCTGGAGTCGTCTCCGCCCCTGGCCGGGTTCGTCGCCACCACGCCCAAGCCGACGGCCGACGTCCAGCTCCAGATCGGCGAGTACTCCGATCCCCTCCTCGCCTCGTGGCGGGTCGGCCTCGGCCAGGTCACCGCCTGGATGAGCGACGGCGGCGAGAAGTGGGCCGCCGACTGGGCCGGGTGGGACGGCTTCGCCGAGTTCTGGTCCAACCTCGTGCGGGACACCTTCCCCCTGGCCGGGGCCGAGGGAGAAGTCGTCGACGCCGTCATCAGCGACGAGACCCTGACCGTGACCCTTCAGAGCGGTGAGCCGATCGAGGCGGGAGCCGAGCCCGTGGCGAGGGTGACCCTGCCCGACGGATCCACGACCGAGGTGACACTGGAGCGCGACTCCGACACCCAGTTCAGCGCCCGAATTCCGGCCCGCCAGGGTGGCACCTACGCCGTCGGCGTGTCGTTCGAGAGGAGCGACGGGGAGAGCCCGATCCTCACCTCCCTCGCCACCCGGTCGTTCGCCGCCGAATACCTGCCGGGGCCGTCCGATCCCGACCTGATGGCGTCGATCTCGGCCGCCACCGGCGGCCGGGGAGAGATCGAGGCATCGCAGGCGTTCGACCCCGAGGGTCTGGAAACAGGAGTCAGCCGGATGTCGTTCCGGTGGTGGTTCCTGCTGGCCGCGGCTCTGCTCTGGCCCCTCGACGTCGCATTGCGAAGACTCCGTCTGGGCCGACGAGAGCGACAACGCCGGACAGAGTCAGGACAACCGCTCCAGCCCACACCCACCACACCATCGGTCTGACGAACACGGCCACGTCGAAGCCGTCGACCTCGGCGGTGAGCAATGACACGGCGACGATGACGTCGGCGACGGGTGTCGACCACAAGGCGGGCTCGGCGACCGGCAGTCGCTGCTCCTCGTAGCCGCGGATCTGGGGTCGTAGCTCGACACGGCCGTCGATCAGGAAGCGACCCTGGGCGTACACGAAGTTGGCATGCTCCCCGATGGTCACCTCGACCAGCTCCAAGGTGTGCGAGCCAACTTCGACGACGCCACCCTCTCGCATTCGCACCGCGGTGTCGGTTCCGAGGGAGCTCCCGCCCGCGCCGATGAGAACCATCGCCAGCCCGAGATGGGCGATGCGGCCCGGATCGAGCAATCGACCTCTCAGATGGCTCACCGTCACCGCAGCGGCACCACCGGCGGCGCAGGCGACGACCAAGCCGGGCCAGGACATCGTCTCCGCAACCGAGACCATCAGGACCGCAGCCACCACGGCACCGACCGTGAAGACGAGCCCGTCCCTGGCCGTGATGCCGTGACCCACCCAGCTCGTCTGCAGGGCGAACCCGACGAGCAGGGCGATGAGGATGGCCGGAACCAGGACGAGGGTCACGAAGTAGGTGGTGTCGAGGGTCACGGTGTCCCCGCCGAACACGGACACATACGCCGGGTACGCCGAGCCCACCAAGACGAAGGCCAGGGCCAGGCCCACCAGCAGGGCGGAGGCGGCGAGCCACGTCGGCCGGGTCGTCCCCGATGGCGCCCATCCGGCACCTCTTTGCGACCGCACCGACATCCAAACGACGGCCGCGCCGGCGATCAGTGCAGCGGAGAGGAGGATCCGGCCGACGACCGGGTCCTCGGCGAAGGAGTGGATCGACCCCGTCACCCCGGAGCGGGTCAGGTACACCCCGAGGACGCCGAGGGCGAAGGGGAACAGGGCGAAGAACACGGTCCAGCGACGCAACCGGCCGTCACGTCTGGTCACCCGGGACGTGTGGAGGAAGACGGCGAGGGCCAGCCACGGCATCAGGGCGGTGTTCTCGACCGGGTCCCATGCCCAGAAGCCACCCCAGCCCAACTCCACGTACGCCCAGTTGGCTCCCGCGACCATGCCCAGGGTGAGGACGGTCCAGGGCACGAGGCAGGACCGGCGCACCGCGGGCGCCCATTGCCGTGGCTCCTCGCCGCGGGCGAGGGCGCCGAGGGTTGTGGCGAAGGGGACCACCAGGCTGGTCAGCCCCAGGTACAGGATCGGCGGGTGATAGATCATCGCCGGGTGCTGGAGGATCGCCAGCAGCCCCTGCCCGTCGACTGAGGGGATCGGGAGACGCTCGAAGGGTGAGGTGGCAAGGGCGGTGAGGAGCAGTGCGGCGAGACCAACACCAGCCACGACCCGGTGCTCCAGGCCCCCGAGCCGCCGGACACCCCATGCTCCAACGGCGAGGAGCATCGCGGTGTAGAACAGCATCGAGCCCTCCATCCCGCCCCACAGCGCAGAGATGCGGAACGGCCAGGGGGTCGCCCGACTCGTCGTCTCGGCGACATAGGCCAGGGAGAAGTCGTTCCGCAGTAGGGCGATGACGAGGACGACCGTGGAGATTGTGGCGAGCCCGACCGCCACCCTGAGGAGGGTCCTGGGCCTGTGGAAGAGGGCGATCGCGGCTGATCCCGTCGCAGCCCACAGGGCGATCGTGCCCAGTTGCCAGGCTTCCACGCCAGAAGGCTACCGGCGGCCGATTCCTCTACCTCTCCCGGAGGCTTTTCGGATTCTTCAGATGGATTTCTCCCCCGGTGGGCTCGGCCTCCCGGATTTCTCCCCCGCGCAGCGGTAGCGGAGCGGGGGAGTACCCCGAAGGGGGGAGGGGGCGCGGCCCGTAGGGCCGCAAGGGTCTTCCCTTGTCGTAGATGACGGCGAACACTCACGGAATGACCTCCAATGAGAGATCGTGGATCCGGCAGGAACGGGCACGGCGTTTCCGAAGACGGATGACCCGGGAGGAGGCGCTGCTCTGGAAGCTGATCAAGAGCGAAGCCTTGGGTGTGAAGTTCCGCCGCCAGTACGGGATCGGGCCGTACATCGTCGACTTCGCCTGTCTGCACCCGAAACTGGTGGTGGAGGTTGACGGCAGCCACCACCTCGAGTCGCAATACGACCTTGGCCGGGACCGTTTCCTTCGGGGCAGGGGGTTCGAGGTGTTGCGGTTCTGGAACGAAGACGTGTGGACCCAGTCGGGATGGGTGGTGCGACAAATCCAAGAAGAACTGCATCGACTGGATCCACGGGTTGCACCGCCTCTGGATTGAGGTGGTGTTCTGGCTCGCTTCGCTCGCGCCCCCTCCCGGCCTACGGCCGTACTCCCCCGTTCCGCTGCCGCTCCACGGGGGAGAAGTCCGTACGG